>DAIRIE010000188.1:0-5329 GCA_036809705.1 Chthoniobacterales bacterium | reverse complement strand
ACCGCGCCCTTGCGCTGCAGGATTTCTCCCGGACCGACGCCATCGTCGACGCCGGCATGAACGATCTCATCCGGCCCGCCCTTTACGGAAGCTACCACGAGATTGTGCCGGTGATGAAATGGCAGGGGGACAAGGAAAAGATCGACGTCGTCGGCCCAGTCTGCGAGAGCGGCGATTTCTTTGCCCAGGATCGCGCAATGCCCGAGCTACGCGCGGGCGACTTGCTCGCGATCATGAGCGCCGGCGCCTACGGCTTCGTCATGGCATCGAATTACAACTCGCGCCCGCTTCCGGCGGAGGCGTTGGTGCGCGGGAAGCGGCTTGGACTTATTCGCAAACGGCAGGACCTTGCCGACCTAACTCGCGACGAGATTGATGAGGAAATGTTGTCGCGCAGTTGCGTCTAAAAACGTTCAGCACGATTAGTGCTCGCTTGCAAAATATGCGTCACTCAGTCCGCGTCGCGTTCGCAGTTCTCGCTTTCCTTTCAGCCACCCAAATTCGCGCGGCCGCCATACCGCAAGGCGAATGGGTCCTTCTCGTGGGTGGAGTCTCCATGCGACAGTGGGAGCAATACAAAGGCGATGCCGCCCACGATCATTGGTGGGCGAATTTTGTTCATGCGGCCCGGCTGCGCACTCAGCAGTTGCGCGATCAATACGGGCCCGATCTTCCCATCACCTGGCTGGTTTATAAGCCGGCTTACCTCGAGCGCTCGAAGCAGGACGGGCGCGACCTTATCGCGCTCATTAACTCCGTGCGCGATACCTACGGATTGCGCCTGATCTACTTCAACAAGGGCGACGACGTCATAGATTATCTCAACCGCGGGCAAAATCGCGATCAACTAAAGGTTGCCGGCTTCGAGTACTTTGGTCATTCGAACAAGGCCTGCTTCATGTTCGACTACAGCAACGTCATCGACAGCTCGGCCAAGGCGTGGCTGCATCAGAATGACTTTGCAAAACTCGACCGGCGCGTTTTCGCGCGGAACGCTTACGTCAAAAGCTGGGGCTGTCATACCGGCGAGATGATGAGCAGCTACTGGCACAAAGCCACCGGCACGCGGATGTGGGGCGCGGTCGGCAAGACGCAATACATGAGCGAAGAGCTGCCAGTGCTCGTCTCACCCAGCGATAAGTGGGTGAACTAGTCCTGTCGTCCTGAGCGAAGCGCAGCGGAGTCGAAGGATCCCGTAGTGGTACCTTAAAGCTCGCGACAGAATTGCCTAAGCTGCGCTGGGGTGACCGAGATTACGCCCGGCCCATGTAAGCGCCGGTGCGCGTATCGATCTTCACCGTCTCGCCTTCCTTGATGAAAAGCGGGACGTTGATCGTTTTGCCCGTCTCGAGCCTGGCCGGCTTGGTCACGTTGCTCGCCGTGTCGCCGCGCAGTCCTTCCGCTGATGCGATTACCTTTAAACTGACTGAGGCCGGCAATTCCACCTGCACCGCTTTACCCTCAGCGTAAAGGACCGTCACGGGCAGATTCTCCACCAGGAAATCCTTGGCGTCGCCGAGAAGCGCATCCTGAAGCGTGACCGTCTCGTAGCTTTCCGGGTCCATGAAATGGTAGCCGTTATTATCCTTGTAACTGAACTCGAGGGTGGCGCGGTTGATATCCACCAGCTCGACCTTGTCGGTCGACCCGAAGCGCACATCCGCGCTCTTTCCCGTGTTGATGTAGCGAATGATCGCCTGCACGAACGCGCGCAGATTTCCCGGTGTGCGATGATGCACCTCCAGGACGATGGCGGCGTTGCCATTGTACTTTATCGCTTGTCCTTTGCGGAGATCGTTCGCGGCAGCCATCAGTGAGGTTGAGTAGTTGAGAGGTTGAGCGGTTGAGAGGACATGATTGCGGGCGCGTATCTTCCTCTCAACCGCTCAACTTCTCAACCCCTCAACTCAAAGCAGTTTCAAGCGTGTCAAATCCTGTGAATCGACCAGCCCGACCGGCACATTCCCATCGTCCACCACGACAAGATCGTCGATACGATGGCGCTCGAGCAGATTGAGAACTTCCACTGCCAGCCTGTCTTTGTGCACGCTCACCGGGTTCAGCGTCATCAGGTCAGCCACCAGCCGCTCGCCCACCTTCGGATCTGTTTGGAAATAACGAGCGAAATCGCCGTGGGTAAAAATGCCGAGCAGCTTGCCGTCGCCGTCAGCGATGACCGCCGCGCCTGCCCGCACATCAGTCATCGCTTTGAGCACATCGCGAATGCGCGCGTCCGATGGCACAAGCGCGAGCGCAGCGCGCGGTCGCATCACCTGGTGCACCCGCATGAGCAGGCTGCGCCCCACCATTCCAGCGGGATGAAACTTGGCGAAATCTTCCTTCTGAAAACCGCGCGCCTCCAGCAGCACCATGGCCAGCGCGTCGCCCAGCGCGAGCATCACCGTCGTGCTCGAAGTGGGTGCGAGATTCAGCGGACACGCTTCCTGTTCAATCTCAAAATCCAAAACGACGTGCGCGTTCTGCGCCAGCGTGGAACTGGCGTTGCCACAGATGGCGATGATCTTCACATTGAACCGGGCGATCGCTGGTAAAATCCGCAGCAGCTCTTCCGTCTCGCCGCTCGCACTCAGCGCCAGCACGATGTCGCCGTCGGCCACCATGCCGAGATCGCCATGCAGCGCGTTGAGCGAATCCAGGACGACCGCGGGCGAGCCGGTGCTGGTCAGCGTCGCGGCGATTTTGCTCCCGATGTGTCCACGCCGAGCACGACGATTTTGCCGCGCGCATCAACCGCCTGGCGCAGCAGCTCGACTGCGCCAGCAAAACTCCGTCCCAGGCGCGCGCGGAGACGCTGGAGCTCGATAATCTCGATGTCGAGCACGCGTCCGGCCTTTTCAAGGTAGTCCATCCCGTGTTAATTGTGAGCCGGAGCGAGTGAGCGGGCAAGCCGTTCGGCGTTCCGTCACAGGAGGCATCGTTATGAAACAAGTCGCCGTCGCTGCCGTGGTCGCCACGTTGTTCGCTGGCGCTGCGTTCGGGCAAACATTCACCGCGCCCGCACAACCGGAACGTCCCATCCAACCATCCCGCAAACGGCCGCCGCCCGTCACGACCCGCGAAGTGCAGGGAGTCGTGCCGCGAGCCGTCCGCGGCGGTAATCCGGCGCAGATGGTGAACCCGCGCGCACCAGCGCAATATGGGACTGCGGAGCAGAGCGTCACCGTCAAACCCGACGGCTCCGGAAAATGGAACGGCATTAAGTTGTTCGAGATCGTTTTCTGAAGACCGACGGGGGGCGGCAGATACCGACCGGCCGAAATCACGCGGCTCTTAGTCTCTTGAGCCCAGTCCGCGCCGACGCGGTGCCTTTTTGTCATGCCGAGCGGAGCGGCGCCCACCTGGAGGGACGACCTCCGTGTCGTCCAAAACTTCACTGGGAGCGGTGAGGAACCTGTACGCTTCTCCTGCACAGGGAAATGACTAGAGATGTCTCGGATGCGCTCGACATGACAACGAGGAGGGCCGAACGACAGCTCGTGCCGACGAATGGTACAGCTGGCGGGTCTGAACTACCCGTTGTCGCTTCCTATTGCGCGACCTTTCTCAAGCCGGAGATGCTCCACATTTACCGGCAGATCACATCGCTGCGACGCCTCCAGCCGGTCGTCATCGCGCAGAAGCGCGAGAATGTGGCGCAGTTCCCGTTTCAGGAACTGTATCTCGTTAGAAAATCGCCCACCTACTTTCTTCGGCGCATCTGGCACAGGCAATTGCGCGAGGCGCCCTGGCACATCTCACCGCGGGAAGTTCGCGAGTTAGTGCGGGTGTTGGAAAAGAGACGAGCGGAACTGCTCCACGTTTACTTCGGCCATATCGCGGTACACCTGCTGCCGCTTATCCGGAGTTGGCCGCATCCATCGATCGTCTCCTTCCATGGCGCTGATGTGGGAGTCGATTTACAGAAGCGTGGTTATCGCGACGCGACAATCGAGATGCTGAATGCAGTAAGCCGTGTCCTGGTGCGGTCGGAGTCGCTGCGCGCCGCGCTGGTCGAGCTTGGCTGCGCGCCGGAGAAGATCGAGCTGCAACGCACGGGCATTCCGCTCGGCGACTTTCCATTTCGCGAGCGCGACGCTCCCGCAAACGGCGAATGGCGCTTGCTCCAGGCGTCCCGGCTGATCGAGAAGAAGGGATTGAAGACTACGCTGGGCGCCTTCGCAAAATTTCGCGGCGATTTTCCGCAGGCGACGCTGACGATCGCAGGCGAAGGACCGCAGTTGGATGAACTCCAACAACTCTCGCGTGAGCTGAAGCTTGCTGAAGCTGTTCGTTTCACCGGCTTTCTTTCCCAGCCACAACTGCGCGAGCTTTTCTACTCCTCACACCTCTTCCTGCATCCGAGCCAAACCGGCGCCGATGGGAATCAGGAAGGCATTCCTAACTCCATGCTCGAAGCGATGGCGACGGGGCTGTCCGTCTTCGCCACTTATCATGGCGGCATTCCCGAAGCGGTGCAGGATGGCGTCACGGGAATTCTGGTGGCGGAATGTGATCGGGACTCGTTAGCTACCGCGCTCGTAGAGTGTGCGAGAGCACCGGAACGTTTGCAGATGATGGGAGGCGCTGCCGCGGAAAGCGTGGCTGCCAATTTCGCCCAGTGGACACAAGCGCAGCGATTAGAAGATATTTACCTGCGCGAGATTGTGTCATCCCGAGCGGAGCGGAGGCTCGACGCGACCGCCAAGCCGCGCTTCTCAAGCTGTCGCTGATTCGGTACACTCCCGCTCATGCTCATGACTGCGGCGATTCGTTGCGCCTGCATTCTGCTCGGATGCTGCAATTCAAGAAAGACATGGGCTGGTACAAAAGGCTCGGGCGCGGCGAGCCGGTGCAGGTGAACGCGGGGCAGAGTTATCCGCTCGATATCATCACCGGCGAATGGCCGGGCGGAGATTTCAAGGTGTTTCTGCTGCTGGAGAAGGACGGCGTAAATTACGACAAGGATTCGAAGGGAAATCCGATCCTGCGACGCATCCGCGTTTCGACGTTGCCGGGAAATTCCGAACCTGCTGGAGCGGGATTACCAGATCAAACGCGCGATTGGTTTGCCCGACGCGGTGTTCACACGCGGCGAGGCGTTACTGCGGAATGTTACAGAGAAGTCTCGCCCCAGATGAACGCAGATTTCCACAGATAAGAAGAATCGAATCAACTCATCTGTGTTTCATCCGTGTGAATCTGTGGCTATCAATTTCGTGACTCGGCAGGCGAGACGCCCGCCGGCCGTGACAGGCGGGGACGCCTATCTTCCACCGCACCACTGATCCACCCAGTCGTTGACCGTTTTGTACCAAAGCCGTGAGTTTTG
>DAIRIE010000187.1:0-5366 GCA_036809705.1 Chthoniobacterales bacterium | reverse complement strand
GGCGGTTTCATTTTGAATCTGATGCCTTGCGTGCTGCCGGTCATCTCGCTCAAAATTTTCGGTTTTGTGCAGCAGACTGGGCAAAGCCGAACCCGGATTTTGCGCAGCGGTCTCGCCTTCATCGCCGGAATCTTTGTCTGGTTCATCGGGCTTGCGCTTGTGCTCGTCGCGCTGAAATCCGCCGGGCACGAGATCACCTGGGCATTTCAATTCACCAATCCCTATTTCGTCCTCATCATGAGCGCGATTGTCCTCGTCTTCGCGCTCAATCTCTTCGGCGTTTTCGAAATCAATCTACCGCAATGGCTCAGCCGCCGCGCGGTCGCGGTCGAGTCCTCGCACGGCAATGCCGGCTCATTTTTCCAAGGCGTTTTCGCGACCATTTTGGCGACACCGTGCACTGCACCGTTTCTCGGCACCGCGCTCGGTTTCGCTTTTACCCAATCAGCCACCGTCATCCTGCTCATGTTCGCCGCCATCGCCGCGGGTATGAGCGCTCCTTATCTCCTGCTCAGCGCGCAGCCGGCATGGCTGAAGTTTCTGCCCAAACCCGGCGCATGGATGTTGCGCGTGAAACAGCTGATGGGCTTCCTCCTCATCGCCACGCTGCTCTTTCTTCTCTCCGTGCTCGGCGCGCAACGGGGCGTCGCGGCACTCATCTGGACGTGCGCATTTCTCCTCGTGCTCAGCGTCGCCTGCTGGATGAAAGGCGCGTTCCTCACGCCGCTGGCCTCGGCCATGACCCGCGCGAGTACGGTCATGCTCATGCTCGCGCTCATCATCGGCGGCGGCTGGTATTTCATCGGCGAAAAATTCGTCAGCGCGTCATCTGTCACCGCCTCGAACGTTGGTACGGAGGGATGGGCGCCATTCACTCCGGAGCGCCTCGCCTACGAGCTTCAGCAAGGCCACGCCGTCTTCATCGATTTCACCGCCGAGTGGTGCATCACCTGCAAATTCAATGAATCGACCGTGCTCGAGACCGCCGCTGTTCGCAACGCTTTTTCCCAGCGCCAGATCGTGAAACTCAAAGCCGATTGGACCAATGGCGATCCCGCTGTTACCAAAATGTTGAAACAATTCGGGCGCCCGGGTGTCCCATTGTATGTGCTTTACCCGGGCGGCGCGGCCCAGCCCTACGTCTTCCCGGAATTGCTCACCAAAAACATCGTCTTGGAAAAACTCGAAACCGTTAATCACCCGATTGTGTCTCAATGAACATGAAATCACTCACCATCGCTCTTCTCTCGCTCGCCAGCGCCGCGCTCTATGCCGCCGATTCACCAGCCGTCGGTTCAGCCGCGCCAGACTTCAGCCTCCCGGACGCCAACGGCAAAACGCATTCGCTGGCGGATTTCAAAGGCAAATATGTCGTGCTGGAGTGGTTCAATCCGGAGTGCCCGTTTGTGAAGAAGCACTATGGCAGCGGCAACATGCAAAAGCTGCAAGGCGATTACACGAGCAAAGGCGTGGTCTGGCTCACGATCGATTCGAATGCGCCGGGCGCGGAAGGCAACATTTCAGCCGAGCAGGCTCGAGAGGTAATGAAGAAGTGGAACACGAAACAGACCGCGCTTCTGCTCGATCCCGAAGGCAAAGCAGGCCGCAGCTACGGCGCGCACAACACGCCGCACATGTTCGTCATTAATCCCGAAGGCAAAGTCATCTACGAGGGCGCCATCGACAGCAAAGCTTCACCGAATCCGGCCGACATCCCGAACTCGACCAATTACGTGAAAGTCGCGCTCGACGAATCAATGAGCGGCAAACCCGTCTCGAACGCGACGACCCGCCCGTACGGCTGCTCGGTTAAATACAAGTGACGCGGTAGCCAGCTTCGGCGCTAATAATCTAACGCTGTCGCTCTTCATCCGCGATGCCTTGTGATGGGCGCTGCAAACCGCAGCAGCCCCAACGGCATCATGCGCGTGAGCGCCATCGCCGTCTTCATCACCACTCCGGGAATCACGATCGCTTTGTCCCGCTCCACTCCGCGCAAGCCGGCCCGTGCCACCGTCTCCACGGGCACGTGCGCCATCCTCAATCCGTAGCGCCGCGGGCGTGATCCGCGATTGGCGACTTGCGTGAACTCCGTCTCAACCGGGCCGGGACATAATGCTGTTACGGTGATGCCGCAGCCGCGCGTCTCGGAGCGAATTGCTTCAGAAAAACTCGTGACGTACGCTTTAGTCGCAGCGTAAACCGCAAATCCGGGCAACGGCAGAAAACTGGCGGACGAGCTAACGTTGAGAATCGCGCCGCGTCTTTGCGCGACCATGCGCGGGAGCACGGCGCGGGTCAGAACAGTGAGCGCGAGGACATTGACCTGCACCTGTTCGTTCACCCGCTGCGGCTCAGCTTTGGCGAACGCGCCGAGGTCGCCCAAGCCGGCGTTGTTCACCAGGAAATCGATCGGCTCTTCGGCCAGCCAGCGCGCGAGCTCCATCGTTTCCTCGATGTTGGAAAGATCGGTCTCACGAGTTTCGATCGAGAGCGTCCGGTTCACCGCGATGAGCCTATCGCGCAGCGACTCGAGCCGGTCACGCCGCCTCGCCACCAGCACTAAAGTCTTTGCGCGCGGCGCAAGCTGGCGGGCAAGCTCGGCCCCGATTCCAGCCGACGCGCCGGTGATGACGGCGGTGCAATTATCCAACGTCATGGCGAGCGAAGGGAAGACTCTGTCATTCCGAGCGGAGTCGAGGAATCCCGTGGCGGTACCTTAAAGGTAACACGGCGGGATCCCTCGACTCCGCTCGGGATGACACTGAAAAGTTCACGCCTCGTTAGCTGACGCCAGTGTCCGCGCGGCAAATCACCGAGACGCAAATGGCCGACGCGCACGCGCACCAGCCGTTTCGCGCCAAAGCCAAAGCGCTCCAGCATCCGGCGAATCTGGCGGTTCATCCCTTGCTCGAGCACGATGCGGAGTTTCGCCGCCGCGATTTGCTCGACCCGTTTGGCGCGCGCATGCCTGCCGTCGAGAACCGCGCCGCGAAGCAGTTGCTGCGCAAGCTCGCGCGTCGCCGTTTTGTCCAGGGTCACTTCGTATTCCTTCTCGACTTTGAATCGTGGATGCGTGAGCCGTTGCCCGAAATCGCCGTCGTTTGTCAACAGGAGCAAACCTTCGCTTTGCGCATCGAGTCTTCCGACGTAAGCGAGCGACGCGTATGACGGCGGCAAGAGGTCGAACACCGTGTCGCGCGCATGCGGATCGCGCCGGGTGCAGACGAAGCCCGGCGGCTTATTCAGCATCAGATAAATGTCCGCGCGCGGCCGAACACTTTTCCCATCGACTTTGACGTGATCGGTCCCTGCCGGTTGATAATGAAAATCAGTGCACCGTTTGCCATTCACCGTCACGCGGCCGGCAGCGATGAGCTCATCAGCACCACGCCGTGATGCCACTCCAGCGGCAGCGAGGAAGCGGTTCAAACGCATGGTGACTGGTGAATGGAAGTAAATGCCATTCACTATTCACCGATCACTATTCACATCACGCTTCCGGCTTCGTCTTGGGCAAACCAATCACGTTGTTATTGTCCTTCCACTGCCCGCGCTTCTTGAGCAGATCGACTCGCTCGAATCGCTTTAGAACATTGCGCTTGGCTGTGATGGTGCTGGCGCCTTTGAGGCTCCGATGTTGTGACATAATGAGGGCACGACGGTAATGCGCCGTGGCCGATTTTCAACCGGCGGCCTCGTCACATCTGATTGCACAAGATGACGTAGGTGCCCGAGGTCGCGACCTGATGATAAACGTGGAACTTGTCTGTGAGCAGCTCGCGCCAGTGGCCGACCCGATCCTGCTCGATGATGAGGAAAACAGGTCGCGGCGAACGCCATTGCTCCAGCGCCGCGTTCTGCTCGAGAAATAAATCGCGTTGCTCGGGCGTGAGCGGCAGCCGCGGATCCGGCTGCTGATTCACAAGCGCGAATGGACGCTGGAGATAAAACCCGAGGCTGCTCGCGATGCCGGGCGGCCCTTCGAACAGCACTTCGCCGTTCGCGCCGAGTCGCGCGTTGAGCAATCGCGCCGCATCGGCCAGCGAGAAATATGGCGCCACACGGGCGACGCCGCTGATCATGCACAAACCGGCCGCGATCATTCCCGCGGCCAATCCAGCAAGCGCGACATTTTCGCGGCCGCGCCGCAGCGTATAAAGACACAGGAAAGCGCCGCCGATAAATCCGAGCGCGCTGACAAAAAGCAGCGGCCGGAAATTCGCCCACGTGCTCACCGGCATGTCACCGAGCGCCTTCCACGCCGTCCAGCGGAAATCGGTTTCGCCCCAGGTGCGATCGTGCGCGGGAAGCAACGCGGGGAGCACCAGCGCGATGACGGCGAGCAGCGCGCCGAAGACCGCGACGCAGATTGCGCCGGCGTAACGGAGCCCGTTCGGCGCGCGTTCGAAGATCATCGCCGCGCACAGAGCGAACGCGCTGAACATGCTCAGGGCATAATAGTCCTGCCGCTGACCGATCAGCAGCGCCGGGATGAAAACGACCGCGGCCCACGCCAGCGGCAGCGCGTCTTCGAAGCTGATCTCGCGCGGGCGCATGACCCGTGGCCAGGCGAACAGCAACGCAGGTAAAACAACGAAGCTCCACGGGAACCACCAGCCGAGATGGTTGAGGGCAAATTCCAGCCGCGGCACATCATCGAACCAGGTGCCATCGGGATAACGTCCGATCAGGTGCTTGGTCCACTCGGAGAAAATCAGCGAGTGAAATGAGCCGCGGAAATGCGTTTCCATCCAGATATTCCATGGCGCGACCATGAGCGCGAACAGCACCAGGTAGGGCCAGCGCAGAAGCGGACGAAAACGAATGCGCGCTTCCCGGTAGAAAATCGCCAGCAGGGCGACGGTGCAAGCGGGCACGAGCAAACCATGCGGGCCTTTGGTGAGACAGGCGAGCGCGGCGCAAATCCAAAATCCGGCGAACCACGCGAGCCGCTGTTTGCGTTGCTGAAAGCCGGCCAGCGCGCAGTAAATCGCACCGGCGATGAGCGCGCTGAAAAGCGGCTCCGGCATGACGATGCGCGCGAGCACGAACGTTCCGCTGCACGTCAGATAAATCATGGCCGCGCTAAATCCGCGCCAGTAATCGCGCAGCCGTTCGCCGATGACAAAAGTGAGGGCGGTCGTAGCCACGACCGAGAGCGCGATCGGCACCCGCGCGGCGGCGGCGTTAACTCCGAAAAGTTTGTAGCTGGCAATGATGAGCCAGTAGAGCAGGGGCGGTTTTTGCAGGCGCGGAATGCTGTCGTTCGTCGGCATGAGCAGATGGCCGCTTTGCAGCATCTCGCGCGCGGCCGCGGCATACTGGCCCTCCGTTTCGCTGTAGAGATCGCCGATGCCGATGCT
>DAIRIE010000186.1:2945-5377 GCA_036809705.1 Chthoniobacterales bacterium | reverse complement strand
CGAGCACACCGTGCTTGCGAATCGTCACCGAACCTTCCGCGATAATCTCGCCCACCATCCGCCCGCGAATCTCGATATTTCCGACGCGGACTCGGCGGAAAAATTGCACCTCGGCCCGCTTCTCGATGACCATCTGCTGCGCCGAAAGGCGCGCCGGAATTTTTCCGGAAGCCACGATGCTCGCCGATTCGGAGCAATGCAGATTCCCCCGCAGCCGTCCTTCGACGATGGCGCGCCGGCAGCGCACGCTCGAGCTGCTGAGATCGCCTTTGCTGGTGATGTGAACGTTTCCGGTGGTGCGAATGGAGCGGCTGAAGGTCGTGGTAATTTTGTAATCGCGCATGTCGATGTGCGCGCTGCACGACGGACAGATGGTCGAGCTGGCCGCGCCGCTTACCTCCTGTTTGCGCTGGCACTCGAAACATTCGACCACGGTGTTGCGACGCTGTTTCCACAAACCGTCGAGCCGCCGCATCAGTGACGGCGCTTCCGGCGCAGCTGGCTCCGCTGCTCGCGGGCGCGGCATCACCGCCGGCGCGCGCTTTGGTTCGGACGGCGAAAAATGCGCGCCGCACTGGCGGCACATCGTCGTCTTGGCCGCGGCGTATTCCTGTTGTTTAAAGCCGCAGTGTGGACACTCCACACTGACTTTAACAGGCGCTCGGTTTGCCACAGCCTCGCTCCGCTAGAAGCTTGGCTTAACCGCGACTACCGAAAGCAGCTGTCTTGACCGGCTCGTCGTGCCGCACGACTTCAGGGCGGGTGTGCGCCGCTTTGTTGGAGTTGCCCCCGAGAGACATGCCCGAGCTGGTGACTTCCGATTTACCGATGAAGGTCGCGCCTTCTTCAATAACCAGACGCGCCGCCTTCAGATCGCCCTGTAAGGTGCAACGCGACTTCAGCTCGCAACGTTCCGCCACCGTGATGTTCCCCTGCACTTTCCCGTAAACGGTGATCGATTTCGTTTTCACCTCTCCGCGAATGTCTGCGTTCTCGCCGATGGTGAGCACGCCATCGGAATTGATTTCGCCCTCCACCTTGCCGTCGATCAGAAGTTCCTTCTGAAATTTAATCGAGCCTTTGATTTCGACGTCGCTCGAAAGCACGTCTTTGCCACTATGTTCTGCCATATATTTTGGGTGATCGGTTAACGTTGTTGTTCTTGGTTCTTCGCGATGAATGGGACGCTGCATTCCAGCCGCCGCCGGCTGTTCCACTTCGACATTCGCGTTCTCCTGCGCCCCTTCGCCGACCGGCGCCATCGGCCTCTGCGGGATGAATTTTTTCAGCACGGGTCAGTATGGTAACGGGCTTTTCTCATGTCAATCGGCTTTGCCTTCAGCGGCGGAAGTTTTCTCATTCATCATCACGCGATAGAGCTTGAATCGGGCCGTTTGCCTCACCAGTGTTAGAAACGCCGGAGCTGCGCTGGGATGCCGGTCCAGCGTGTAGCACAACGCCTCCGGCGCGATCGGCCGATGGAGAATGCCGGCGCAGTTTACCGCAAGCCGCTCCGCATCGTAAGCGACGACCCAATTCACCTGATGACGCTGGCAGATTTGCGCTGCCTCGGAGATTTCGGTCGCTGCATAAAAGCGTGCCGAATCTGTTATTCCCGTTAAACTTTCGTGCGAGCTCCCACCGACGGCCGGAGCGCGGGACCAGTAAGCTAACGCCGGTGAAAACCACCACGGGCCCAGCAGCGGTCCGTTTACTTGTGAGGCGATGGTGCGCAGCTCCAATTGTTCAACCCGGCTCTCAGCGCGAACGACCGCGCCTGGCTCAGAAATGCTGTCGTCCCACGCACGCGCGACTGGATAAAGCGCAATGACGAAAAATGTGTGAGCGATCACTGACCTGCCGATCCGGTTCAGAATTTCCGGCGCAACTAGAGCAAAGACGATGACGAAAAAATACGCCCACCGCGCCTGCATCACGGTCAGCGCAAACGTCGCGATCAGCAGCACGAGAAGGAACGCGGGCATCGTCTCGCGATTCCGCCAAAACAGAATCGGCGCCAGCAACAGAAGCCAACTGCACCACTGCCACCAGACTCCACTCGCGAGCGACACCCGCGATAGTTCGCCAATCGTGCCGCTCCATCCGATTAACTCGCCGAGCGAGTCGCGGTTCAGTAATGCCGGAACTCTGCGCTCGATTAAAACGGCAATGACAATGATGACGCCGAACGTCATCCATTTCGTTGCAGTGCACGCGACCGTGCGGCGTCTGAAAAACGTGACGGCGACAGATGTCGCTGCCGAAACCGTGAGCAAGATTAGCGGCTCGTAAAGCGAAACCCAGATTGCCAGCGCCCACGCGGCGCCGCTCACAATATTCCACGCCCGCTCCGGCAAAGCGCGATTCTCCCTCGACCCGATCAGCGTCCAATCAGCGCAGAGCGCCACTGTCACCAGCGCGATGAGCAACGA
>DAIRIE010000186.1:0-2935 GCA_036809705.1 Chthoniobacterales bacterium | reverse complement strand
GCCCAGCGCCGTGCCATGCGCGAGAATGGGCGAGAGCGCGTAAAGCGCAAGCAAGGCGAAGCGAAATCGCATCGCCATTCGTCGCGTCCACCAGCACAGGAAAATTCCCAGCGCGACGGCGATGAGCGGCGACACAATCGCGCCGGCGACATCAAGCGCTGTAGAGGAGTTCGTGCCAACGGCCGGCGCAAGTGCCTCCGCAATCGCGACGATCAGATAATCGAACGGCGCCGTTGTGTGGGGCGAAGTCCCCGCGGGAAAATTCTCGAAGTCATGATGGCGAATGATCGTGCCCGGATGCTCGAGGCAAATGCGCGCCCGCGTCATCCGCGCGTAGCAATCCGGATCGACAAAGTAAATGTGACCAGCGGCAAAAACGTCGCGGTAATTCGCGCAACGGGTGATGAGCACGAGCGTGCTGATCGCCACGATCTCGGGGATGAATAGGAGTCGGCGCGCCATTTCGCCGGTTCATTCAGCAATCAGCATTCGGAAATCAGAAATTGAAATGGGCCCGCCTGGATTCGAACCAGGGACCAAGGGATTATGAGTCCCCTGCTCTAACCGCTGAGCTACAGGCCCGCTTTACGAGGGAAAACAGTCAAAGTTGCTCCCGCCTAAGAGCATCATTTTGATACTCCTTTTTGATACTGCGCGAATGCTTTCGAGAAACTCGAGTCCAGAGCAGACATGGAAACGATGCGGCGAGAACCTCGTCAGATATACTCCCTCCGGCACATACTACGTTCGAGCGCGGGTTGCGGGCAAGTTGTACGTGAAGTCACTCGAGACTCCGGTGCTGACGGTCGCGCGTCAGCGCCTGGCTGATGAGCTTCGTAAGCTTCGCGCCCGAGCAACCTCCGCAGCGGCTGTGCGAAAAGGCAAGATGCAGGTCGGCGACGCCTTGGCTATTTACCGTGAGCGGCTGAAAGCCGATACGAACGTCAAGCAGTCGACGAAGAAGTATTACGAACAGGTCGTCGTAGCCTTGTTGCGATCGTGGCCAAGTTTGGCAGAAAGGGACGTACAACGAATCTCGGAGCGCGATTGTAGGGAATGGGCGTCCAAATTCTTTCGGGAGTTCAGCGGAACTCGCGCCAACAATACGCTGATGGTGCTGCGGAATATTCTCGAAATCGCCGTCGAAGCTGGGGCTTTGTATTCCAACCCAGCGCGAGCACTTGGTCGTGCGAAACTTAGCGCGAAGGAGTTGCTGCTCCCGAGCCGGGAACAGTTTATCCAGTTCGCGAAGCAGATTCGAGAAGCGGAGGCGCCATTCCAAAGACTGCGCAGATTTCGTTCAGTTCGTCGCGTTCAGCGGCTGTCGACTTTCTGAAGCGATCAGTGTCACGTGGCGCGACGTCGATTTCAAAAAATCGGAAGTCACAATTCGTGGAGACGCGGTTACGGGAACAAAGAATAGTGAAGTGCGTCGTGTTCCCATGATTCCGGAGCTGCGTGGCTTATTGCAGCGGCTGCGACACGACCGGTCTGACGAAACAAACGAGATGCCCATCCTTCACGTCTGCGAAGCGCAGAAATCCATGGACCGTGCGGCAAACAAGGTCGGGATGAGGCGCATTACACATCACGATTTACGGCATCTTTTCGCTACCATCTGTATTGAAAGCGGTGTCGATATTCCGACTGTTTCGCGTTGGCTTGGTCACAAAGACGGAGGAGCGCTTTGCATGAAGACCTACGGACATTTGCGACAAGACCATAGTCTCGCTCAAGCTCAGCGCGTAAGCTTCGGGATAGCTGCGTAAGGAACAAGTTTTCCCGCGTTAGCACGAATCCGCGCGCCAGCTTACTGATGTCGATACACGCGGTAGAAACGAATTCGCGAACGGCAGAAAAGACGAGCGACCGACGCTCCCGCGAGGTAAGGCAAGACGATCACGCAGGTTAGTCCAGCGAGGACTGATAACCCGTCCTCCGCTTTGAGTGTTCTCAAAAATGGGTGGCCGTGTAGCACTTCGTACGCGTGCAAAAATAAGGATAGCGACGGCCACGAATGCCAGGCCGACCAATGAGCGTTGTCGTCGATTGAGACCACGTACGACCTCCGCGCCGCACCCGGTGCACACGTTCGGACTTTCAGGAACGTGAGTGTGACAATGCGGGCACACTCACGTCTTCATGCGGGCACAATATCACCGCCTGTATCAGAGTACGACCGAATTCCGTGGTTTACTCCGCGTCCTCGATTCGGATTTCCGTGATCACGCCATTCTCGCCAGGGTCCAATCCTTCATGCGCTCCGGCATTGCTCGAATCCATTTCACCGCGAAATCCTGTAAAGCCAGAAGCAGTGTTCGAAGGTTATGGCCACGAAGTTCTACATCATGCGAAGAGAACAGTAGCCGCAGCGTCTCGACCTTGTCATCGCGGTTGAGTGACGCAGTGGTGAGATGCTGGTACGGGAGTATCTGCGACACTCTTGGCGATGTCTCGATACGAAGACACGGGCATGGCGCTTCACGCTGCCAGCACGGGGGGCTTGTTTGCGCGATTGATCGGCGAAGTTCGGTTTTCATGTTGTTGATTCAAATCAGTGCGAAGGAATTGGCTGCTCCAGGAATGCATGGTCATGAGGCAAACGCGTCGCGCGAACTCACGACCACGCCGGATCGAGCGAACTAATTTGTATTGCTGACGCCAACTCCGCTTCTTTCCAGGCAAACGTTGATTTTGTCGAGATGGTTCACCGGAAGCTGATGAATTCTTCCGTCAATTTCCAAGACGAGACGTTTCTCAGTTTGACTGACGATCCTTGCCTGGTCGCCGCGAACGCAGTCGCGAAAATCGCGATTGAAACAGCAACACTGCCCAGTGGATAGTGTCGCAGATCGAGCTTCTGCGCCGCTGTTAAATCGACTTGTTCGAGCGCCGTGATGCGCGATTCATTTCCTGATAGCGCACCGTCGCGACG
>DAIRIE010000185.1:0-5405 GCA_036809705.1 Chthoniobacterales bacterium | reverse complement strand
CGCTCACCCAGATCAGCGAAATGCTGACGGGCGATCTCTTCAGCGAAGCCGAGTGGAAGAAGTGGTGGACGAACGCGAAGAAGGCGATGAAGAGCACCGGCTACTTTTCGGTGCCGGCGAAAAAATCGGAGCTAATCGCGCTGCGCGAGGTTCCCGTCTCGCGCGCGGATGAGCTGCTAACGTTTTTCAACAAGACACGTCAAGCGAAGGAGCAGGCCGCGGCGCTGGATCAAATTATCAAGTTCCACAGCGAGTTCGCTGATCCCGTGTCGCAATTGCAGCCGGTAGTGGAGAAGATCGAGAACACCGCCGCGCAAAACCAGAAGCTGTATTCGGCGCTGGCTTTCGAGCTCCTGCTCGCGCGGGACGATCTGCTCGCACATGTGCCGGAGCTGAAAACGACCCGGCCTGATCTGACCCTCGACCGTATGATTTCAGAAGAGGAGCCACGCCTCGTTAGTGTGCTGCCAGGATTGCCTTCGGCGAAAGAACGGCGCGTTTTGCAGGCCTTGCCCCGAGCGTTGGGCGACAATTGGACTCATCGGGCCTGGCAATTGATGAACTCGAACAACCCGCGGATGGTGTCGCAGATTCCGAAGGTGTTCGTCGAAAACGGACGGCGAGATGATCTGCGCGGGTTGATGGAGCGGGCGGTGCGCGAGCATTCCACCACCAGCGAGATGATGATCTGGCTCTGCCGCGAACGCGCGCACTGGCCGGAGCTGATTTCGCCGGAAATTTTGCCCGCCATTCTCTCCGCCATCGAGCGCGACCAGCACAACGAGACTTCCCGCTCGATGCGCCTGCGGGATCTGTTGCTGGACGATCGTGAGCTGGTCAGCGATCTCTTTGCCGGCGCAGAGGCGGGGACGGCGCGCGATGTCATGCGGCGGCTGCTCCTCACGCCGGTGTTCGATGATCTGACGAAACGCTCGCTCATGGCGCGCGTGATCAAACTTTATCCGGAGCTCGAGAGCATGGTGACCGGGGCGCAGGGCAACGAGAGAATCGAGTCGCTCGTGGTTTCCTGGAGCAGCCTGAACAAGCGCCAGGCTGAGTTCGAAGAGATCGTGAACAAAAAGATCCCGGAGAACTCGAAGGAGATCGGCGTGGCGCGTTCCTACGGCGATCTGCGCGAGAACTTCGAATTCAAAGCGGCGAAGCAAATGCAGGCGGTGCTCATGCGGCGCAAAGTCGAGCTCGAGCAGATGCTGCAAAACGCCCGTGGAACTGATTTCGCGAATCCCGACACGTCGCAGGTTTCCATTGGCACGATTGTGACGCTGCGCGATGTGGATTCGGCGCAGCAGGAGCGTTACACCATTCTCGGCGCGTGGGACGGGAACCCCGAGCAGCGCATTATCTCATACCAGACGGCCATCGGGCAGGCGTTGCTGGGGAAAAAGGTGGGCGAGCGCGCTACGCTCAATACGGATCACGGCGCGGCCACATTTGAAGTGGTCGCGATTGAGCCGGCGCCGGTGGACATCGCGCGAGCTGAAGCACCGGGGCTGACGGAACCGGTTGCCGATCAGGGTGTGCCGGTAGGTGCGGTGTAATTCGCGGGCGGGCTCGCTGGCGTTGGCGCTTTGTGGTTCAAAGCTAAGGACGACCAGCCAGATCGCGCCAGCGTGAGCAACCTGAGAGGTTCCTCCCCTGAGTCCCAATCCACATGCGCACCATGGGCGCGCAATGAAGAAGCTGACGCATTGGACATCGCTGCTGATTCGCGGAAGGATTTGCTGTGAGCGATCCCATCGTCATCGCCAAATCCTCCGCCGGCGACATCGAGCTTCTGCCACAGATGGCCAATCGCCACGGACTCATCGCGGGCGCGACCGGCACCGGCAAAACGGTGACGTTGCAAACGCTTGCCGAAAATTTCAGCGCGCGGGGCGTGCCGGTGTTCGTGGCCGACGTCAAAGGCGATCTTGCCGGCATGAGCCAGCCAGGCGCGACCAACCCGAAGGTAATCGCGCGCGCAAAAGAGCTGAAGCTTGCCAATTTCAACGGCGAAGCGTGCCCGGTCGTTTTCTGGGATGTCTTCGGCGAGAACGGCCACCCGGTGCGCGCGACGATATCCGAGATGGGCCCGCTGCTGCTGGGCCGGTTGCTCAATCTCAACGACACTCAGGAAGGCGTGCTCAACATCGTTTTCAAGATCGCGGACGAAAGCGGCCTGCTTCTGCTCGATCTGAAAGACCTGCGCGCGATGTTGCAATACGTCGCCGATAACGCCGAGCAGTTCAGAACACAGTACGGCAACGTCTCGGCCGCCAGCGTCGGCGCCATTCAGCGCAACCTGCTCCAGCTCGACACGCAGGGCGCGGACAAGTTTTTCGGCGAACCCGCGCTGGACCTCGACGATTGGATCCAGACGCAAAATGGGCGCGGCGTGGTGAACATTCTCGCGGCGGAAAAGCTCATGCAAAAGTCGCCCGATGTTTACGCGACGTTCCTGCTCTGGATGCTCTCGGAATTATTCGAGCGCCTGCCGGAAATCGGCGATCCCGAAAAGCCGAAGCTGGTCTTCTTTTTCGACGAAGCGCATTTGCTCTTCAGCAACATCGAGCCGGCGGTCTTGCAGAAAATCGAGCAGGTGGTGCGGCTGATTCGCTCCAAAGGCGTGGGCGTTTACTTCGCTACGCAAAATCCGCTCGACGTGCCCGACATCGTCCTCGGCCAGATGGGCAATCGCGTCCAGCACGCGCTGCGCGCATTCACCCCGCGCGACCAGAAAGCGGTGCAGGCCGCCGCGCAAACCTTCCGACAAAATCCGAAGCTCGATACTGTCGCGGTGCTGCAACAGCTCGGCGTGGGCGAAGCGCTCGTCTCGATGCTCGATGCGAGTGGCACACCCGGCGTAGTTCAGCGGGCGAAGATCGTGCCACCGCAGAGTCAGATCGGCGCCATCACTCCCGAGCAGCGCCAGCAGATCATCAGCTCGTCGATTCTAGCCGGACACTACGAGAAAGCCGTCGATCGCGAATCAGCCTACGAGAAGCTCCAGGCTCGTGCCGGAGAAAAAACGGCGGGCGCGCCGGACGCGACGCCGGGTGCTTCGGTGCCAGCGCCGGCCAAGGATTCGTTCCTGAATCAGGTAATTGGCGTGTTCAAGCCAACCATCGGCCCGCGCGGCGGCGTGCATGATTCGATGGCGACAGCGATGATCAAAAGCGCGGTTCGCTCGGCCGGGTCGCAGGTCGGCCGGCAGGTGGTGCGCGGGATTTTGGGCGGAATGCTGGGGGGCGGACGACGTTAGTCGCGTGCATTCCGGGGAGCGCACGCGACCCGCGTGCTGTTTTCGGCGGCCCGCCGAAAGCTCCGCCGCCCCTCGGAAAACAACGCCGGCGGCGAAGCGAATCGCAGCCGGCGCTGTAATTCCGAAACAGCTAACGATGCTAAGGTCGGACTCGCGCTCGCGGCGGCCTTCAACTCTTTCTTGCCGCCTTTGCCCGCCTTCGCGGCTTTCGCCTCGATGTTCGTCGCCGTCATGGTGTAATGCACCGTGACTTTGTCACCCACCTTAGGTTCGGTGTCCGCTTTGGTGTTGGAATCGCGCGCGATCTCGAAGCGTTCCTTTTTTGCCCCTTTCTCGATCACCACCTTGCTGCTATCCACCTCCACGATCGGGCCAGTCACCTGGTAATCCGACACGCCGGCGGCAAAAGCTGCGCCGCTCAGCATCAAACTCGCTAACAAACTGCACGCTAATGTTTTCATAGTTGTTCGATTAGACGCGCCGGTGAATTTCTATTCAAGACTTTTACAGGAGCGAGGTTGGAACCGCGGATTAGGCCGAGGCGCGTCGCTACTCTGATCGCGGCTCGGGCATTGTCCTCACACCCACTCGCGCCAGATACTCATCGGCCTGGAGCAGATCATCTCCGGCGCGTTGGACAATCTTAAGCAGGTTATCCATGGAGGAGACTTCCTCCAGCTGCTCGGTCAGGAACCATTGGAGAAAATTAATGGTGATGTAGTCGTTCTCGGCCCGCGCCAACTCCACCAGCGCATTGATCTGATGTGTCACCTTCACCTCCTGGTCGTAGGACAATTGGATGGCCGCCTTGGCCGTTGCGAACCTCGCCTCGGGCGCGGCGAGTGAAGGAATGACGACGCGGCCGCCTACATCGACCACATATTTAATGAAGCGCAGCGCGTGATCCTTTTCCTCTTCCGCCTGTTTGAAAAAGTGGGCCGATAATTGCGGCAAAGCCTCCGCCGCGAAATGCGCGCCGATGGCAAAATATTGCAACGACGCACTGAACTCGTAGCCGACCTGCTCGTTGATCGCACCCACAACCTTCTGACTCGTTAGCATGGCCAAAGCTACCGCGGATTACCCTCCCGCGTCCAGCGACTACGGTGCGGCAGAACGTCGGCGAATACCGCGCTCGCCGTTGCAGGCTGTGGTTGCGCCGGAGCCTGAGCATCCTTCGTTCTCGGCGCCGCCAGATCCCTCCGCGAGACCCCGCACTCCCTGTAACGTCTGTCAAGACCCTCCGCGCAACCGCCCGAGTCATTTGCGGACTCGCCAGACCGCTGCCGGCTTCTGCCGATTGCTTTCCCCCGCTGCTCAGATGGATTAGCCGGGCGGCCAATGGGCCAGAGTGTAGTCATTTGCTCTGGCACGCGCCCCGGCCGTTTCGCTAAACTGAGACGTCATGCCTCGCCCGCGCTCAATCAACACCAACTCCACCGCCACCATCGGCTTCGAAGCCAAACTCTGGCTCGCCGCGGACAAGCTCCGCTCCAACATGGACGCGGCGGAGTACAAGCACGTCGTTCTTGGTCTCATCTTCCTTAAATACATTTCCGATAGCTTCGAGGAGCACCACGCCAAGTTGGTCGCTGGCAAAGGCGAATATGCCGGCGCGAATCCCGAGGACCCCGACGAATATAAGCAGAGAACGTGTTCTGGGTTCCAAAAGAAGCGCGTTGGTCGCACCTGCAAGCAAACGCCAAGCAATCAACCATTGGGAAGATCGTCGACGACGCCATGGTCGCGATCGAGCGCGATAACCAGCGCCTGAAAGGCGTCTTGCCCAAAGATTACGCGCGCCCCGCGCTCGACAAGAGCCGCTTGGGCGAGCTCATCGATCTCATCGGGACGATCGTTCTGATTCGCTCGTCGTCCGGTGCGGATGAAGCCAAAGCTGAACTTCCCCCCGATGCGGGTGAAGGCGAAGCCAAAGGAAAAGTCGAGACCCCGCCGTTACCTTCCCATCGCTCCGTCGATCTCCTCGGCCGCGTCTACGAATACTTCCTCGGCCAATTCGCCAGCGCCGAAGGGAAGAAAGGCGGCCAGTTCTACACCCCGCAGAGCGTCGTCCGCCTCCTCGTCGAAATGCTCGCGCCCTACAAAGGCCGCATCTACGATCCCTGCTGCGGCTCCGGCGGCA
>DAIRIE010000184.1:0-5436 GCA_036809705.1 Chthoniobacterales bacterium | reverse complement strand
TACTGCGCGGGCAAGCATGCGATCCAGGGATTTTGCGATTCACTTCGCTGCGAGTTGATCCACGACAAGAGCAACGTGCGCGTGACGATGATCCAAATGCCCGCGCTGAACACGCCGCAGTTCGGGTGGGTGAAAAGTCGATTGCCGCGCAAAGCGCAACCAGTCCCGCCCATTTTTCAGCCGGAGGTTGCGGCGCGCGCGATCGTTTACGCCTCGCATCATCCGCGGCGCGAAATCTACGTTGGCCTGCCGACCGTCGAAGCGATCGTGGGAAACAAAATCGCGCCCGGCTTGCTCGATCATTATCTCGCGCGCACCTGTTTCGATGCGCAAATGCTCAACGAACCGGAAGATCCAAACCGGCCGAACAATTTGTGGGAGCCAGTGGATGGCGCGAAAGACCACGGTGCGCACGGCACTTTCGATGCGCGTGCGCGAACCTGGAGCCCGCAGCTTTGGACCGACCTGCATCGCGGTTGGGTGACGCTCGCGATCGTCGGCGTCATCGGCGCGGCTTTCGGCGGATTTTTTGCGAAGCGACACCTGATGGATTGATGCCTGCGCGTGATATCATTGTCATCGGCGCACCGGTCGGCGGGGCGGCGGCACTCATTCGTTTGGCTGCCGCTTTGCCCGCTGATCTCCAAGCATCGATTTTCATCGTGCTGCACACCATCCCAGAGAATCCTATTCTTCTTGCCGATGTGCTTAATGCTCCCGGGCGCATGCGCGCTAGTGAGGCGATCAACGGGGAGCGGATCGAGCCGAGTCGAATCTACATAGCCTGCGACGGCAAACACTTGGTCTTAGATGCGGAGAAGATCCGTCTCGCATCCGAGGCTGAGGAGAATAACCGCCGGCCCTCGATTGACGTTCTATTTCGGAGTGCGGCTGCTTCACACAATAAGCGCGTCGTCGGTGTAATTCTTCTTCACGCGCGAGAGGACGGCATTCTGGGGCTCCACGCGATACGGCAAAACGGCGGGAGGACGGTCACGCAGTGCAACGAGCAGATGCCTGGGAGTCCTCGCCATCCTGACACTGACGAAGACCTGGCGCACGATCATCTGCAATTGCAGGAAATCGCCCCGCGGCTCATTTCTTATGTCCACGAAGCGAACGGTAACGGCTCCGCGATTCCGTAGGACGCTCCCGCTCGGGAGCCGGCAAGGCGAGGTAGCGAGGATCGCTTTCTGTCTCGCATTTTATGGAGCTTCGATAAATGTTCTCAAACGAGCTGTATGGCGGCGAACACAATGCGCG
Organism: Chthoniobacterales bacterium; assembly: GCA_036809705.1. Classification (GTDB taxonomy): domain Bacteria; phylum Verrucomicrobiota; class Verrucomicrobiia; order Chthoniobacterales; family UBA10450; genus AV69. The sequence continues at coordinate 4,173 of DAIRIE010000184.1, read as the reverse complement.
ATGGGACAGAGGAAGCACTCCGGGAGCGCGAGATCACGTTCGCTGCACTCGCACGGATAGCGCCCGTCGGCATCATGCGCTTTGACGCCCAAGGTCGGTGTAATTATGTGAACGATCGGTGGACGGCGATCACCGGCTTGACCATAGACGGAGCGATTGGGGACGGCTGGCGGAACGCAATCCATCCCGACGACCGGTCGGCTGTGGCAGAACGCTGGACGCGCATGCGCGAGGCGGATGATTTGTTTCCCGAGGAATACCGAATCTGCCGGCCCGCGGGCCAAACGCGGTGGGTGCTGGCAGAAGGCGCGGCGTTACGCAGCTACTCAGGGAAGCCGCTTGGGTTCATCCGGACAGTGACAGACATCACGAAGCATCGCGAGCTTGAGGCTGAACTGCTGACTGCTCGCGATCAACTCGAACAACGCGTGCAGGAGCGAACTGCCGATCTCGAAGCGGAGATGGTGGAGCGGCAGAAACTTGAGAAGCAAGTGCTGGAGACCAAGGACCACGAACAGAAACGGTTCAGCCACGATCTTCACGACGGGTTGGGCCAATGCCTTACCGGCATGCTATTTCATGCGCTCGCTCTCGAACGTGATCTCGGGACGGAGCAATCGCCCTCCGTAACGGCCGCATCGAAAATGGCCGAGCTGGCGAACCAGGCGATTAACCAGGCGTACGATCTGGCGCGCGGCGTCGACCCGGTCAGCTTGCGCCCCGATGGTCTCATGTCTGCGTTGGAGGAACTCGTGCGGTCGGCATGCACTTCGCATCCGTTGAACTGTTCCTTCGAGTGCGATGAACCGGTGCTGGTCGAAGACAACGCCGTTGCTACTCATCTGTACCGGCTGGCACAGGAAGCGATGACGAATACGATCAAACACAGCAAAGCCTCACAAGTTACCGTGCGACTCGAAAGAAATTCCACGGCTACATCGCTGGTGATCGTGGATAATGGCATCGGTCTTCCGCAGACCGGCAACCACAAACGCAGCCGCGGCTTGAACATCATCAAACATCGCGCTCGGCTGATTGGTGCTGTGTTAGAAATTAAGGGGACACCCGGCCGTGGAACGATCGTGCGATGCGTCTTCCAGCCAGACCAGCGATGTTCCGCACAATGAAAAAGGCTCGAAAAGCGAAATCTCGCGTTCTGCTCGTCGATGACCATCCGGTGGTTCGCGATGGATTGGCGCAGCTCATTCGCGGAGAAGCCGACCTAACCGTTTGCGGCGAGGTCGGTAGCGCGGAGGAGGCTTTGGATTCCGTCAATCGGTTGGAGCCGGACCTCGCGATTGTCGACATCAGCCTCGGCGGAGTGAACGGCATCGAGTTGATCAAGAACATCAAAGCAATCCGTCCCGCGCTGGTGGTGCTCGTGCTTTCGATGCACGACGAGTCGCACTTCGCAGAGCGCGCTTTGCGCGCAGGAGCGAGCGGCTACGTCATGAAACGCGAAGCCCGCGATCACATCATGCAAGCGATCCGCACGGTTCTTCTCGGCGAGAACTATGTCAGCGAAAAAATGACGAAAAACATTGTGCATCAATATCTGCACGGTGGTGTCAGCAAAAACGCGACGGCCATCGATCGGCTAAGCGACCGGGAACTGGAAGTGCTGACGCTGTTGGGAAAAGGCCTCAGCTCGAAAGAGATCGCGAATCGGCTTCACCTGAGTCAGAAGACCGTCGACAGCCATCGCACCCATATGAAAGAAAAGCTGAACGTAAAAGCCGCCCCGGAACTCGTGCGCTTTGCCGTTGAATGGGTGAGCGCGCAAGACATAGCTTGACTCGCCCCATGAGAAGATTTCGTAGGGTTACGACAGGCGCAAACGGTTGAACGAATCGCCGCTCAGGTCGTCCAACTCGCATGAAGGGCAATACAAATGTGGGTCGAGCATGCGTGCTCGCAACTATCCTCGGGACAGCGAATCTTGCTTTCGCAGAAACCGACGCGCAGCTAATGAAAGATGCGAAGGTCACCAAGGCGCAGGCGGAGCGGACCGCACTCGCGAAGGTGCCGCAGGGGAAAATTACAAGTGAAGAAATCGAACGCGAGCACGGAAAACTGATCTGGTCATTCGACATCGCGAAGGCCGGCACGAATAACATCACCGAAGTGCAGGTGGACGCCATTACGGGTGCGGTTGCTTCCGTGAAGATTGAAACGCCGAAAGATCAGAGAGCGGAAGCGGCGGCAGATCGTGCCAGTAAGAAGTAGATCAACGATTGTGCCGGCGCACTGCTCGCTGGCGGCGTTACCTACAGCCCCGACTATCTCCAGCCGCGCGTCATGTAATCGCTCATTGCGAGCACAAACATGATGCCGAGCCAGAAAAACCCTGCGCCGACGAATACCCACAGCAGCGGTTTGCTGTAACGAATGTGCATGAAGAACAGGAGAATCAGCGTGCCTTTCGCAAGTGAAATGGCCATGGCAACCGCCGTGTTCAGCGGTCCCAAATTCACGTAAGCAGCCGCGATCGTCAGGGCGAGAAAAGCGAGCAGCGTGACTCCATTGAAGATGTAAGTGCGCGCAGTCGGAGCGTTCGAGTTCACGAGTGGCGATCCACCAGATAGATGAGTGGAAATAGAAACACCCAAACGATGTCCACGAAGTGCCAGTAAAGGCCTAGCAGATCGACAGGAGTGTCGTGATTTCGGAACGCATCGGTGAACCACGCGCGCAACGCGAAGAACGTGATCAGCACAACGCCGATCGTGACGTGGAAAGCGTGCACGCCAGTCGTTAGCCAATAAATGTAGAAGAACATCTGCGCATGAGCAGGGTCAGCCGCGTCAAACTGGAACCCTCTGCCGGGTAAGAGGTGTTCGTGAATCTCGCGCGCGTATTCGAACCCTTTGATGACGAGGAAAAGCGCGCCTAACGAGGCGGTGATCAGCAGCAGTAACGCGAGCAGTCCGCGGCGGTTTTCTCGCGCGGCGCGCACGGCGAATGCCATTACCGTGCTGCTGATCAAGAGCACGGCGGTGTTCGCTCCGCCGAATGCTATAAGTGTGTGACGGCTAGCTTCCGCGAACGCCTGTGGGTAAGCGTTCCGGTACACCGTGTAGCCAAGAAGCATTCCGCCGAACAACAAAATTTCCGTTGCGATGAAGAGCCACATTCCCATCGTGGCGGCCTCCCGCTGCTGCTCCGCGTCATCGAACTGATGCTCGACGGGGGGCGCCGTTGTCACGCTAGACATTCGCCGCCTCCAGTTCCGCTTCGGCGGCGCGCGCATCATATTCGTAGGGCGCTTCCGTGACGATCGGCGTCGACTCGAAGTTGTCCGTTGGCGGCGGCGACGGCGTGGTCCATTCGAGACCCGTGGCGCTCCATGGATTCGCGCCCGCTTTTCGCCCATAGCGCAACGACCAAAGCAGGTAAGCGAGCGGCAACAAGTAACCGACCGCGAGAATGGAAGCCCCCGCGCTCGAAAGCACGTTGAGCACTTGGAACTCCGGCGCATAGACCGGATAACGTCGCGGCATCCCCAGATAGCCGAGGATGAACTGCGGGAAAAAGGTCAGATTGAATCCGAGGAAAATCGTCAGCGCGGAGAGCTTCGCCAGCAACTCGGGATACATTCGTCCGGTAATCTTAGGCCACCAGAAATGAATGCCGCCGAGATATCCCATCACCATTCCGCCGACCATGATGTAATGAAAATGCGCGATGACAAAATAGGTATCGTGCACATGCACATCGACCGCGAGCGCGGCGAGAAACAGCCCCGTGAGTCCGCCGATGGTGAAGAGGCCGATGAAACCTAACGCGTATAGCATCGGCGTCTGAAACCAGATCGAACCTTTGTAAAGCGTGGCTGTCCAATTAAAGACTTTGACCGCTGAGGGAATCGAAACCGCGAAGCTAAGGATCGAAAAAATCATGCCCGCGTAAATCGACTGGCTGCTCACAAACATGTGATGCCCCCAGACGAGAAACCCGAAGACACCGATGGCGACAGTCGCGTAGGCTACGAAGTTGTAGCCGAACATGCGTTTGCGCGCAAAGCACGGGATCAGCTCGCTCACGACACCCATGCCCGGCAAGATCATGATGTAAACTGCGGGGTGCGAGTAGAACCAGAACAAGTGCTGGAACAGGAGCGGATCGCCGCCCAGCGCAGGATTAAAAATGCCGACACCAAATGCGCGTTCCAGG
>DAIRIE010000183.1:353-5439 GCA_036809705.1 Chthoniobacterales bacterium | reverse complement strand
GCTGTGATTTTCGATCTCGACGGTGTGCTCGCTGATTCCGAGCCGTGGTGGAACGAGATTGACGCGACCCTGCTCGCCGAATACAGCGTGACCTACCGCGGCGAATACCACCGGAATGTTCTCGGCGTGAGCTATCGGCTCGCCGTCGAGTTCTACAAGAACGCCTTCAGCCTCTCCGTTCCTACGGAGGAAATGATGCAGCGCCGCGGAGAAATCGCCGTCCGCTTCTTCGCCCATCGCATTGGCCTGTTCCCTTCGGCAAAACCAGTGCTTGAAGAACTGCGCCACATGAACCTCCGCCTCGCCGTCACCACGAGTTCCGTCAGCGCATCGGCGCGCCCATTTCTCGGTCGACACGAGCTGTCACCGTTGTTCGATCTCATCATCACCGGCGACGAAGTCGAGCACGGCAAACCACATCCCGAGATATACCTGCGCGCTTCAGAAAAGCTTGGCGTCCCACCCGAAGCCTGCCTCGTTGTTGAAGACTCGCTCTCGGGCGTCGCGGCGGCGAAAGCCGCGCAGATGCGTGTAGCCGCCATCCCCGACCGCCGCTTCGTGGACCCGCGTAACTACGAGAAAGAAGCGAACTACGTTGTAAGCGACTTGAACGAAATACCGTCGCTGATACGAAATATCGGATAGGCTCGCCCGAGCTACGCGCCGCCGATTACCCGGCTTCGAAGGTTCTGCTGCGCGATTAGCTGGACGTTAGCTGCGGATAAAGAGGTTCTTTGACTTCCGTCGCGCCGCTCGCGCGTGGCGTGTGCCGTACCGCGCTGAATTCATCCGGCTGCGCATCAGATTCGCGCTCAATCGACGCTGACGGCGGGCGCGGCGCAGCCGAAGACGGTGCATGCAGCTGAGCTGCGGGCGCGAGTGGTCAAGGAAGCCGATGGCGGTGAGTGGCTCCCGAATATTCCGATGGTTGATCAAGGCCGGAAGGCTATTGCGTGACGGCGGCGACGGAAAGAATCCTGCGCTACTACGGCGTCGAGGTGGACGAGAATGAGCTGGCGCAGATCGCCAATGCGGACGCGAAGGTTGGGACGAGCCCCGAGGTGATGGTGGCTGCGCTGACCAAGCTCGCGAGCCGTTTCCGAGTCCTGGTAATGACTGAGTATCGGCTGAGCTACGCGGATTTCCTGCGCGAGATTAACGACTACAACCGGCTCGCGCGTTACGCGCCCAAAACGGTGGGCGCGACACTCATCGATCAACAAAGTAGCACGGCGAGTTACCCTCTAGTCTGTCATCAGATGAACGGTGAGCTATTGCTCGAGGCAAAAACGAAGCTCAATCCTGCTTACATGACTACCTTCGAGCGCAACGTGCAGACGCACATCGAGCGAGGTATTCCGTTGCTTTGGTCAGTGCAACTAGGTTTGTTGCCGGAGGAAAAACTTAACCCGCACGCGCGCGGCGGACACATCCGGTCGATCGTCGGATTCAACTCTAAAACGCACGAAATCTACTATTCAGATACGTGGGGACTTGGCCACGAATTGAAGAAGATGCCGCTGGCCAATGCCTGGACGATTACCGACGGCCTCTTCACGCTCGAGTGAGTTAACGTGTACAGATTCACAAAACAAAAAAGCCGCCGAGGTATATACCCCGGCGGCTTTGTTTGCGAGTAGTTGCGACTTAGCCCAGGCCAAGCGACGAGAGCGTCGGCTCATCGATCACGGCTGTGGCATAAAGTCCGTTATCTGATTGGTAAGCAGTAAGTGCTTCGCGCGTTAAAGGCCCGAGCAATCCATCTACTTCGCCTTTGTAGTAGCCTTGCTCTTGCAGGATGCCTTGCACGTTGGCAATGACGCGATCCGGTGGCTCAGCGGTGTGGCCGACATAGATGGGCGCGTCATAAGCATAATACTGCGCACCCGGATCGTAACCCCACGCGGGATACCAGTAGCCATTGTTCAAGTAGTAATAGCCGCCGCCGATCAGCTCGACACGTTGATAGTGCGAGCGATACCAACCCTGGTCATGCATCTCGGGATGGTAAGAGCGGAAGACTTCGTATTGAGGTCCCTGCCACTGCTGAGCTCCTTGAATCCGGTAGCCTTGATTAAAGGTAACCGCCGGCACTTGCTCCGGTTTTGGCTGAGCGCGGAAATTGGCGTGCTGAGCCTTGACCGATTGAACTACCTTGGCGTCGACCTTTTTCGCATTCGGCTTTTTCGCCTGAGGAGCGGCTGGAGGCTGTGATTGCGCGGCAGCAGCCGTAGCCGAGGGGCTGGGCGGCTTGGTCGCAGCGGCAGGTTTGCTGGCAGCATTCTGCTCACCCTTGCGCTGCTCCGTCTGCGCCTTCGCGTTCGGGCTGGCGCTGGCCTGCTCCTTCGCGGGATGTTTTGCCCCAGCATGGGCGGCGGCCTGCGGCGACGCCTGAGCTTTCGGTTCATTTTGTGCGGCAGCCTTTGTCTCGGCGTGCTCCGCATGCTCTTTATGTTCTTTGTGGGCGTTCTGGTCGTTAGGCGCCTGTTTCCCTTCATTCGCGTCATGCGCATTTTCGTGCGGCTTCTTCGCCGGCGATGGTTGCTCCTCAGCCTGCTGTGCCTGCGCGGCCGCGGCCAGCGTTAGCGAGCAGCTGATCAATATTGCGGTAAACTTCTTCATAATTCTGTTCGTCGTTAGTTGTTTGCTTTCTATTCAGGTTTCTGGCGTTACCGAGCGATTACTCGTGCGCGGGACGATGACGCCCCTTACCGATTCGTAAGCGCGATCGACTCTGGTTCCCGCCTGCTCCTTCGGCCCGCCGCGCATCGGCGTCTGTTGGACATTTGCTCTCGCAAATTTCCGCATATTGCCGCAGATTGTGCGGCCAACTTCCATGGGCGAACCGAACAATCCCGACATCACCGCCGTGCAAAGGGCGGAAGCACCGGCGACCGCTGCCGTCCAGCCGCCTGAACGCGCGGACCTGCGACCCGAGAACATCCAGGACGCGGTCATTCGCCTGGCCGGCAATTCGCAGGACGGAATCCAAACCGCGGGCGCGTTTCTCGCTCGGCTCGCTGGCCGCAGCGACCAGGATGTCATGACTTACATGACGATTCCCGCCACCATCTCCGGCGGGCCGTCGATTTTCCAGGTTCGCATTGGTTCAGGCGAAGTGTTGTCGCCGGGCGATGAAGCGGACTTTTTGGTCGCCTTTTACCAGCACAGCTATCAGGACCACATCAGCTTTCTGAAAGAAGGTGGCGTGCTTCTTTACGATAGCGATAACGTCGAACCGAATCTCGATGACAAACGTTTCGTTTACGTCGGCGTCCCGATCACAGGCCTCACGGTGGAAGCGCTCGGCGGCACAGCCAAGGACAAGGGCAAAAACATTTTCGTCCTTGGCCTCATCGCCAAGGTTTTCCATCTCGATGTGGAGAAGCTGGTGGCGATCATCAAAGATAAATTCGGCGGCAAAGATGAAAGCATCGTCAACACCGCCATCATGGCGTTCACCGCCGGCTATGCCTATCCCGTCGGCAATTTGCTCTCGAAGCTTTACCAATTCGAGAAGCTCGAAAAAACGAGCGGCCGCGCCCAGATCACGATGGACGGCAACCAGGCGCTCGCCTACGGCCTTATCGCTGCTGGTGTGCGTTTCGGCGCGGGTTACCCGATTACGCCGTGGTCTTCCGTCATGGAAATTCTCCGGCGCGAGCTCCCGAAATATGGCGGCCTGTTTGTCCAGGCGGAAGACGAACTGGCGTCTGTTTCCATCGCACTCGGCTTTTCGGTTTCCGGCAATTCGCTGAAAGCGGAAGCGGTTGGCTGGGCATCGATGTCCGAGATGCCGCTCATCATCGTGAACGTGCAACGCGGCGGCCCGAGCACCGGCCTGCCTACCAACGTCGAGCAAAGCGATTTGTACCAGGCCATCTTCGGCGGTCACGGCGACAGCCCACGCGTCGTGCTCGCCGCCAAATCGGTGGAGGATTGTTTCTACATCGCGATCGAAGCGGCGCGGATCGCGCGCAAATACAGCACGCCCGTTTTCATTTTGAGCGATAGCTCGTTGGCCACGCGCATTGAAGCCTTCGACGAGCCGAACCTGGCCCAGATCATGCAGGACGCGAAGCCCGATCTCACACCTCGACAGACATTCAAACCATACCCGCTCGACGGCATCACTCAGCACGTGGCGCCCGGCACGCGCATTCTCGATGGCAAATACCCACTGCTCTCCGGCCTTGAGCACGATGAGATGGGGCATCCCACCGGCAGCCCGAAAATGCACATGGCCATGACTGCGAAACGCCGCGCTAAATTACAAAAGCTCGCCGAGGAATTGCCATTGCCGGAAATCTACGGCGATGCTGAAGGCGACACGCTGCTCGTCGGCTGGGGCTCCACTTATGGCCCGATCCATGACGCCGCCAAGCGTGCTCGTGCCGCCGGCGAAAAGATCGCCGCGATCCATTTGCGTCATGTTCATCCGCTGCCAAACGGCCTCGAGAAAATTTTCGCCAATTTCAAGCGCATCGTCGTCGTCGAGATGAATGATCAGGGCATCTACGGCTTCGGCCAGTTAGCTACAATCTTGCGCGCGCGGTATTGCGAGCCGAAGATCATTAGCCTCACCAAGACCGACGGACTCTCCTTCCGTATCCGCGAAATCCTGGAAGGTGCCTTTAAAGGCCGCACGTTCTCCAGCCGCAACAGCGGCAATGGAAACAGCCCACCCGCGCAAACTCCCGATCCCGAAATCGCCGCCGCCACCGAGCGCGCCGAGTCAAAAATTGCGCCCGCCGCCGATCGCGCCGGTGACAGCACGCCGACCAAACCCGGCGCCGAAGCAGTCCATGCCTCCTCCGGCAAAGTTGAACATTCCAAACACCCGCCGTCCGAACGCGAAGCAGCCGCCGCTGTTTCCGAAGGAACAAAATGAATCAGGAAAGCAGGAACGTAGGAATTCGCAGCCAGACCTCTGGCTCTGAGGAGTACAGGCTGCCAGCCTGTTCAATTCGGCTGCTAGCCGAATTACTTCAGTCAACTTTCTTCCTGCTTTCCTGTTCTCCTAACTAATCCCTCCTATGCCCTTCCCTTCTTTTCCTGCGTTCCTAATTAAATATTCTTCATGAGC
>DAIRIE010000183.1:0-343 GCA_036809705.1 Chthoniobacterales bacterium | reverse complement strand
ACAATCGCCCCTCCGACTCCGGAGTTCCCGCGCGAGAAACTCACCAAGAAAGCCATCACCGCCGATCACCCCACCTGGTGTCCCGGCTGTGGCGACTTCGCCGTCCTCGCCGCCTACTACAAAGTCCTCGAGAAACGCCAGCTCGACCACGAGAAGATCGTCACCCTCGCCGGCATCGGCTGCTCCTCGCGCTTCCCCTATTTCGTCAATGGCTACGGCGCCCACTTCATCCATGGGCGCGCCGTCCCCATGGCCACCGGCGTCAGCCTCGCCCGGCCCGACCTGCACGTCTTCCTCTTCGGCGGCGACGGCGACGGCTTCAGCATCGGCGGCAACCATCTCG
>DAIRIE010000182.1:0-5452 GCA_036809705.1 Chthoniobacterales bacterium | reverse complement strand
GAGGAAATCCGCACGGTTCCGTTTCCGGCGGGCCTCGCGCTGATCATCGCGGAGTCTGGAAAAAAGCGAGAGCTGGCCAGCGGCGAGTACAACGTGCGGCGCGAGCAAACACGCGAGGCGGCGGCGGCGCTCGGGGTGCGCGCCTTGCGAGACGTGAGCTCGGCGACCCTGGCCGCGCGACGCGATCTTCCCGAGCTGCTGCGCCGCCGCGCCGCGCACGTCGTCGAAGAAAACGAACGCGTCTGGCGCGCTCTCGAATTGCTCGAGGCCGGCGATGGCGCGGGCTTTGGCAAGTTGATGAATGCCTCGCACGAAAGCTCGCGCCGCAATTTTGAGAACAGCACGCCTGAGCTCGATCTTCTCGTTTCCATTGCGCAACAGTTGCCAGGCGTTCTCGGCGCGCGACTGACCGGCGGCGGTTTCGGGGGCGCGACGGTGACATTATGCGAACGTGCGCACGCCGCGAAAGTTGCGGCGGAGTTGTCGCGGCGATATGTTACTAAGACGGCGATTACGCCACGCGTTTTCGTCTGCCGGATTGCCAATGGCGCCGCCTAAATCGGCCGGGCGCGCCTAAGGAAAACACTTAGTCGCCGCTTCACCACATTGTGGCGGCCAAAGATGCCCTCGGCCGCGAAATTTTCCCGCACGGTATGGATGATCGGAATGACAGAATGAGACCATTTAAAACGGAGCCGAACGAGCCGTATCCGATCGTCGTTCACTCGCATCTGGGGTGGGATTGGGTCTGGCAACGGCCACAACAATTTCTCTCGCGCTTATCCAGAACGCATCGCGTCCTCTTCGTCGAAGCTCCGGTGGCCGACGCCGGCGTGCGCTCCACCCGCGTCACCATGCGCGAAGTTCCTGAGTTTCCGAACATCATCGTTCTGCAGATGAAAGTGCCAGCGACGCGCTGGAATGACCTGGCTTGGGTGGATAAGGAACGCCGCCGTGTCGTGGAATCCCTTCTCGCCGGCCCGGTCGGCCGCAACTTTCTCTCACCGGTGCAATGGTTCTACGATCCGATGGCGGTGACGCCCTTCGCCGGTCATTTGAACGAGCGCGCCATCGTCTACGATTGCATGGATGAGCTGTCGCTATTCCGCGGAGCGCCGGCGGAACTGGTGCGGCGCGAACGCGAGCTGCTCGCGCTCGCCGATGTCGTCTTCGCCGGCGGTCCGAAAATCTGGAAGGCGAAACGATTGCTCAATCAAAACTGCTTTTGCTTCGGCTGCGGCGTTGATGAAAAGCATTTTGCCCGCGCGCGTGATGCCAGGCTCGCGCTGCCGCGGGATGTGGCTCATCTCCCGCGTCCGATTTTCGGCTACATCGGCGTGGTTGACGAGCGCATCAATTACGAGTTGCTGGCGCAATTAGCCGACGCAACTTCCGGCAGCGTCGTTATCGTTGGTCCATGGACAAAGGTCGAACGTGGAACCTTTCCGCAACGCACGAATCTTCACTGGCTCGGCGGGCGCGATTACGCCGAGCTGCCGGCGTACGCGAAAGCGTTCGATGTTTGCCTGATGCCCTTTGCCATGAATGAAGCGACGCGATTCATCAATCCGACCAAGGCGCTCGAATATATGGCCACAAGCCGGCCCATCGTCTCGACGCCGGTTGAGGACGTTGTGGCGCAATTCAGTAACATCGTCACCATCGCGGATGAGCCGGCGAAGTTTGTCGCCGCCTGCAAACGCGTAGCCGCGCGACCGCCGCAATCGCGCATCGAGCGCGGTCTCGCGCGCGTGCGCCGGAACTCCTGGGAATCGATCGTGGCCCAGCTCGAAGAACACATCGCCGATGCGCTCGCGACCAGGCGTGCGCTTTCCGTCACCGCGGCATGAGAAACGCGTATGATTTCCTCGTCGTTGGCGCGGGGTTTGCCGGAAGTGTCGTAGCGGAACGGCTCGCCGCCGCCTCGGGCAAATCAGTGCTGGTGTGCGACCGGCGCGCTCACGTCGGCGGCAACGCTTACGATCACGCGGATGCGGCGGGCATACTCGTCCATAAATACGGGCCCCATATTTTTCACACCAACTCGCGCGACATCTTCGAGTACCTCTCGCGCTTCACCGCCTGGCGCGCCTACGAGCATCGTGTGCTTGCGCGTGTGGAAGGCAAGCTCCTGCCGATCCCGATCAATCTCGACACCATCAACAATCTCTACGGTTTGCGGTTGAACGAAAACGAAGTGGAGCAATTCCTCGCCGACCGCGCCATTCCCTGCGCATCGCCGCGCACCTCGGAAGAGATCACGCTCAGCCGTGTCGGTCGCGATCTCTACGAGAAGTTCTTCCGCAATTACACGTCCAAACAGTGGGGACTTGATCCGTCACAGCTTGACGCGCAGGTGGCCGCGCGCATTCCGGTGCGCACCAATCGCGACGACCGCTATTTCACTGACCAGTTTCAGTCGATGCCGAAACATGGCTTCACTCGCATGTTTGAAAACATGCTCGACCATCGCAACATCGACGTTTTGCTCGGGATCGATTATCGAGAGCTGCGCGATGAGGTGAAGTTTGGTCAGCTGATCTTCAGCGGGCCTGTGGATGAATTCTTCGATTATCGTTTCGGCAGGCTGCCGTACCGCTCATTGCGTTTCGAACACAAGACGCTCGACCAGGAATGGCATCAGCCGGTGGCGGTGGTGAATTATCCGAACGACCACGATTACACCCGAGTTACTGAATTCAAACATCTCACCGGTCAGCAACATGCGCGCACGAGTATCGTTTACGAGTACCCGCAGGCGAAGGGCGATCCGTATTATCCGGTCCCGCAACCGGCTAATGCCGCGATCTATGCGAAGTATCGCGAGATGGCCCAACACCGACCAGACGTGCATTTCGTCGGCCGGCTCGCGACCTATCGCTATTACAATATGGATCAGGTCGTCGGGCAGGCACTCACCTTGTATCGCAAGCTCGCCCGAGAAGCCGAGCCAACGGAAGCGACGCCGCATCTGAGCCCGCGCACGAGCGGTCGCGGAACTCTGCTTCAGTCGGCTTGATTCAGCGGCGATTTGCTGACCTGACCAATCGCTATGGACGCGAAAGATGATGGCAGCTTCCAGAGCTTTTTCGTGGGCGGGTTCGAGTGTTCGACTCATCGCCTGCGCAATGGCAAACGACTCGACCTCGTTAGCTCGACGCAGCACGATCGCTTCGCCGAGAGCGATTACAGGCTGCTGCAAGAGCACGGCATTTCCACCGTGCGTGAAGGTTTGCGCTGGCACCTCATCGAAGCCCAGCCGGATCGGTTCGATTTTTCGACTGTGGCCCCCATCGTTCGCGCAGCCGAAGCCACAAGCACGCAGGTCATCTGGGACCTTTGGCATTATGGATGGCCCGATGACATCGATATCTTCAGCGCCGAGTTCGTCACCCGGTTCACCCGATTTGCCTGCCGCGCGCTCGAGCTTCTGAGCAGCAGCATCCAGGCGCCTCTCATTTGCCCGGTTAACGAGATCTCGTTTTTTTCATGGGCCGGCGGCGATGCCGGAATTTTCAACCCATTCGCGCAGCATTGTGGTGACGAAATGAAGCGGCAGCTCGTCCGCGCCAGCATCGAAGCGATCGATGCCATCAGACAAATCAATCCTCGAGTTCGCATTTGCCACGTCGACCCGATGATCAATGTCATACCGAAGAATCCCACGCCGGAGAACGTCGCCGCGGCGCGCGGCTATCATGAAAGCCAGTTTGAAGCTGGCGATATGTTACTTGGTCGCAAGGCGCCAGAGCTCGGTGGGCGCGAGGAGACGGTCGATCTGATTGGCGTTAACTATTACATCCACAATCAGTGGACCTATCCTGGTGAAGGCGGCTCGATGGTCGTGCCATCCGATCCGCGCTATCGGCACGTGCGCAATCTGTTGCAGGAAAACTTTGCCCACTACGGCAAGCCGCTCTTTGTCGCTGAAACCGGCATCGAGGATGAAACGCGGCCGGCGTGGCTGCGCTACGTGTGCAACGAAGTTTACGCCGCCATCGCGGCCGGCGTGCCGGTGCTCGGCATTTGCCTGTATCCCATTCTGAATCATCCTGGCTGGGACGACGACCGGCACTGCTATAACGGCCTCTTCGATTATGCGGATGAAAACGGTACCCGCCAAGCCTATGAACCGTTAGCTCGCGAGCTGGCGCGGCAGGAGAAACTCGCCGGCGCAATCCTTGCCGGCGCACAGTTCATCGACCGCCGCGACACCGACGTCTCCGCGCTAGATTGGGCGGCGCACGTCATGGAAGAACGCACGGACGAAAGCCGCACCGCAGAGCTGGTTGGTGGAGTAATGGAGTCTGCTTAACTAACTCCCCACTACTCCATCACTCCAACTCCCCCGCTTTGCTCCTACCAGATATTCACCTTCAGCTTCTCCGGCCTCACCATCGCGCAATTATCCGGCAGATCGAAGGCCTTCTGAAATTCCGTCAGGTTCGAGAGCGGTCCGTTGCAGCGAAAGTGCGTCGGCGAATGCGGATCAGTGTTTAGCCGCAACTTCAGATCTTCCTCACGCTGATTCCCGCGCCAGACCTGCGCCCAGCCGAGGAAAAACCGCTGCTCAGGCGTGAAGCCGTCGATCTTCTGCTCCCGTGACCCGGGGTTTTTCGCGAGCGCTTTCTGTAACGCCGAGAACGCCACCTTCACGCCGCCGAGGTCCGCGATGTTCTCGCCTTGCGTGAGCTCGCCGTTGATATGCTGACCCGGCAACGGCTCGTACTCGGAATACTGCTTCACGACAGCGCTCGAACGTTCCTTGAACTTCGCCAGCGAGCTCGGTGACCACCAATTCCGCAAATTGCCCACCGCATCGTATTGCCGCCCCTGATCGTCGAAGCCGTGCGTCATCTCATGGCCGATGACTGCGCCCATCCCGCCATAGTTGACCGCATCATCAGCTTTGGGATCGAAGAACGGCGGCTGCAAAATCCCCGCCGGGAAAACTATCTCGTTTAGGTTTGGATTGTAATACGCATTCACCGTCGGCGGCGTCATGCCCCACTCGGAGCGATCTACCGGTTTGCCGATTTTCTTTAACTCGCGATCAACCTCGAAGAGCGACGCGCGAATCGCATTCGTCACATACGGTCCTCGGTCGATGTTCAACGTGGAATAATCGCGCCACTTATCTGGATACCCGATTTTGACCGTGAACGCCGCCAGCTTCTTGAGCGCCTGTTCCTTCGTCGGCTGGTCCATCCAATCCACCGACTTGATGCGTTCCGCCAGCGCTTCACGCAGATTATTCACCATGTCGAGCGCGCGCTCCTTGGCTTCCGGCGGGAAATGGTCCGCGACGTAGAGTTTGCCCAGCGCTTCACCGATCGCCCCGTCAGTCGCCGTCACCACTCGTTTCCAGCGCGGCTTCAATTGCTGCGCGCCGGTGAGCGTCTTGAGATAAAAATCGAAGTTCTCGTTCACGAAGTCACTCGACAATTCCGAG
>DAIRIE010000181.1:0-5485 GCA_036809705.1 Chthoniobacterales bacterium | reverse complement strand
GTATTCGCTTTTCCCGCCGCTTCGATCGTGATCCTGTCGAGCTGATTCGAATCGACCCGCACCAGATGCCGGTCACGAAGATCATTCGGTTTCGTGTTCAGCACTTCTTCGATCTTCTTCGGCACCGTGAAAACAAAACTCCGCGGCGCGAACCGCACATACACCTGCTCCTTCTCTTTCTCCGGCGTGCCGCCGATTTGCAGTAGCTGACCTTGTTTGTCATCGGCGGTGAAAATCGTCACCGTCCCCCGCGGCTCCGCCAAACCGTAGGGATGGAGATCACCGCGATCATCTCCTATAAACTGGGCGATGCGGCTCGTCGTTATTTGCGCCAGGAGATCGTTCACCTTCTGGTCGTCCGCACGCGCGCGCAGCGGCTTCACGATTTGCCAATGCTCGGCCTGCTTTTGCACTTCCATCTCGCCCGCCGGCGTCTTCAGCGCCACCCGCGTCACCTGCGCCGCCACCGTCTCCGTCAACCCTCGATCGCGAAATTCCTCCGCCTTTTTCGAAATGGCCGTCTTGATCGACTGCGACGCAATGAAAACATCCTTCGAGTTTTCCAGCCGCACGTAAGTGCGCCCTTCGAGCGCGGCGTTGTTGCCGAACCAGATCTCCGGCGGCGCATCCTGCCCGCGCAGCTTCAGTCGCAGCTTCGCTTTCGCCACGCCGAACTCGGCCATCTTATTCTTGTCACCCTCGATTTCCTTCGCCGGTATCGTCGACTCCTTTTTCCAGTCCTCCAGATCAAAGAGCAGACTGTCGATCGTGGTGCTGTCGGCTGAATCTTTCACCGGTGCTTCCATCCGCCACTTCTTGTCCACGCGTTTGAGCTCGACCCGTTCCTCGCCGTTTTGAATCGCGATGCCGTCAATCTTGTCGCGCTCGAAGTTAACGACGTTCCCCGCCTGGCGCGTCGCCTCTTCTGTATTGGGGCGTTTGCTTTCGAAAAACTTAATGAAAGCGCCGATCGCCACAACGAGCGCCAGGAGCACAAGTGTCGTACGGAGTTTCATGAAGAACTCAGGCGCGCCGTTTCCACCAAACCGCCGAGCCAATCAACGCCGGCACCAGCGGCATCAACATCAGCACGCTCCAACGCAGATTGCGCAGCGCATTTTGATCAAGCGTGAAAGTCAGTGTCTTCGGCACCTTGGGCGCGATGCCGATGAGCTGCTCGCGGCTCATTAGCCAGTTCACGCTCGCCGAAACGAAGTCGAGCCCCTGCTGGTCCTGTGTCAGCGCCTCGTCCTGCACGAACATTGCGTTACTCACCACGATCATGCGCGATGAATTCGCCTGCACGCGTTCATCGCCGCTCCCACCTTTTTCGATCGACACCGCGATGTTCAAAGGCGCGCCGTGATCATGAGTCGCATCGAACTGGAGCTTGGCCGGGTCGTCGGAGTTGTAGTCCACTTCGCCCCAATAACCCTTCTCCGCCTGGACCAGCGGCTCTAGTTCAATCCTCCCGCCGCGCACCCGGTCCGGCTCCAGAGTCAGCGAACATGTCCCGCCGACGAACGGCGCGCGCACATCCCCGAGTCGCTTCGTCACCGGCGAATTGGGCAGAAAACGTCCGATCACATCGCGCACTCGCGCCATTTCCTCAATGCCGGTGCGCACCACCGCCATGAGCCGGTCATCGTTCACCCGCACCCCGAGCTCGTTAAGAAATGCATCGAGCTTCGGCATCTTGGCCGAAGGATCGAGCAGCAACAAAATGCGACCCTGCTTGTTCCAGAAAGCGCGCAGCAATTGCATCTCGCGATCCGAGAAATCGTATTGCGGACCGACGATCATCACCGTCTTCATCTCCGCCGGCACCGCCTCTACGCTAAACAAGTTCAGCTCCTGCAGTTTGATGTTCTCGTTCTCGATGAAGGTCTTTAGCACTGAAATAGGACTGTTTTCCTGCGGCCGCATCATCGGTCCTTGCGGAGTCTGTTCCCCCAATGGCGGCTCCTTGTGACCAAGCACATAGCCAATCGTGTTCTTCTTCCCTTCACTTAAGTTGATGATCGCGCTGGTCACCGCCTGCTCGCCTTTAAACGCCGTCACGCGCGGACCTTCGCCCATCGTCATCCCACTTTGATCGACATCCGCCATCTCCGAGGCTTTAACCGTCTTGTTGCGGCCTTCGTAATCAAGCACGAGCAGGTTCTCGTCACTAACTACTTTGTATTTATCGAAAAGCTCTTTCGCTCGGGAGAAACTCCGTTCCGGATCAATGTGCTCGACATCGATCTTTCCCTTTGCCGCGTATTGATACTCCGTCAGCAGGTTCTGCACGTCGGCCGAGATAGGAGTATTGGGCGAAAAGAATACCGTGATGCGCAGCTTGCTTTTCAGCGATTGCAGCACCCGCTTCGTTTTATCCGACAGGGCATACTTACGATCGCGCGAAAAATCCCACCGTTTGTAATGCTCAAAACCGAGGTAGTTCACCATCGCCGCCAGGATGAGCAGCAGCACCACCTGCACGACCACGTTCAACCCGATCTGAACGCGACGAATCCTTTGCGGCTTGCCCGGATTGCGGCCGTGCTCGCTATCCCCGTTCCCGGCGTTGTAGCTCCCGCCGTCCCCGGCGGCAGGAGGCGTCGTTACAGTCTCCATTTACGAGATTGGAAAGCCTGATAGGTCAGCGTAAGCATAACGATCGTCATACTGAGATAGAAGACTATCGGTCTGGTATCGATCTCACCGCGGGATAGTGTGCCCATGTGCTCGATAGCTGAGAAGTATCCAAGCAGCTGCCGGGTAGCCGAGCTAACATCGAGTAGAATAAACGAGATAAGACCAAGGAAGAAGAGCAGGGTAATCGCGCAAAAGGAAATGACTGCGGCGATGATCTGGTTCCTCGTTAGCGCCGAAGCAAGACACCCCACGCTAAGATAAAACATGCCCAAAAGCAGCAGCATCAAATACGAGCCCCAGTAGGCGCCAGCCGACCCGGCCGCTGGCTGATGGGTAATGTACTGGAAGATGGCGAAGTAAAGAATAGTTGGAATCCACAGAACCACGTAGAAGACGAGCGCGCCAAAGAACTTGGCTAATACCACCTGCCAGTCGCGCACCGGCGCAGTCATGAGTGGCTCGATCGTGCCAAGCTTAAATTCTTCCGCGAACAACCGCATCGTGATCAGCGGGAAGATGAGGACGAAAGCGAACCAGAAAAAAATGGAGTTAAAGAACGCTTCCTGCACCGAGTAAGCGACGGCGCGCTGATTCATGAACGAAATCTGGAAGTAGAAGTCCGCGCCGCTGACCAGAAGGAAGAAAACCAAGACGATGTAGGCGATGGGCGAGTAGAAGTAGCTCGCTACCTCGCGGGAAAGGAGGGTGAAGAACTTACGCATCGTTCGATTCGTGGTAGCGCACGCGTCCCGCGTGCTGGTTTCGGCGTCCCACCGAAACACTCTTTCCTAGAAACGGCCCCGCCGGGAAAGTACGCGATGGCGAGGACACCATCGCCAGCACGCGATACGCGTGCGCTACCCGAGAGTCATGACGCCAGGCCTTATCTGGATTCATACCTCATCAGCATGCGTTATCTCGACAAACACATCTTCCAGCGTCGCTCGCCGCGCGCTCAGCTCGCGCACATCCCAACGGCGATCGCTCGCGAGCCGGAAGACTTCTTCGCGCACGTCCACTCCTGATTCCACTCTGAGCGAAAACGATTGCCAGCCATCCTCCTCGGTCACATTGACATCGCGAACGGCGGGAATCTTCTTCAACTCAGCGGCGGCATCGTCATTTCCCGTCCGCGCTTCAAGAGTCACGCCACCAGCGGTGCGAATGTGTTGCACCAGGTTTTCCGGTGTGTCGTTCGCTTCAATGCGCCCTTTGTGAATGATGATAACCCGACTGCACGTCATCTCGACTTCAGGCAGAATGTGGGTCGAAAGCAGGATGGTGTGCTGCTTGCCCAGGTTCCTGATGAGCTCGCGCACCTGCCGGATTTGATTCGGGTCGAGTCCACTCGTCGGCTCATCCAGAATGAGCAGGTCAGGCTCGTGCACCAGCGCATCGGCCAGCCCGACGCGCTGCCGATAACCTTTGGAAAGCGCGCCGATGATTTTATTCTCCACCTCCTTTAAACCGCAAAGCTCCTTCACGTCGCCCACGCGCTCAGCCATACGCCGGTGGGGAATGTCCTTGAGGGCGGCGCGATAATTTAAGTACTCGGTCACCCGCATGTCGTTATAAAGCGGCACATTTTCCGGCATGTAACCGAGATGCGCGCGGGCCTGAAGCGATTGTTCGAAGATATCGAAGCCGGCGATTGAGGCGCGGCCGGAAGTCGGCGGCATAAAGCTGGCCAGAATGCGCATGGTCGTCGTCTTGCCGGCGCCATTTGGACCCAGAAACCCCATGATCTCGCCAGCGCCCACCTCGAAATTCAGATCGCGAATCGCGGTCTGGCCCGCGTATTTCTTGGTCAGGTTCTCGACTTTAATCATGGCGAATGAATGGAATGAGACAACTGCGACGCCGCGATGTTGTCGAAAAATTTTAGCGCGCTGTCAACGTCACCCTTCGAATCTGTCGAGTGCCATCGCTTCCAACAATGCCGACTGTAAGCTCGATCGCTGTTCCGGAGCGCGCAGAAGCCAGGAGCGATTCGATGGCGCGGACGGAGTTCACTTCGCGCCGACCGACGTAATAAACGACCAGCCCGCGCTCGAGTCCCGCCTCATCTGCCGGGCTCTCGGGTTCCACCGCGCTGACCAGAACTCCGCGCCGGACAAGCCCGAGCGCGTCGATGAGATCGGCCGTCAGGTCCTGTAATTGCATTCCGAAAAGCCGCTCCGCGTTCGCCGCCGCCGGTTGCTCGGGAGAAGTCGCGGGTGAGGGCGATGGCTGCCGTTGCGCGACCGCCTTAAATTGCTTCACCGCCTCGCGCACCGTCTCGCCGGGAATGGCGAAGCCGACACCCTGCGTCGGCACACCCTGCGGAGTAAAGGCCATCTTCGCTGAGCTAACGCCGACGAGCCGGCCTGCAATATCGACCACTGGTCCACCGGAGTTACCCGGATTAATGGCCGCGTCTGTTTGCAGCAGATTCTTGTATTCGAAATTGTCGATGGTGATATCTCGTTTCGCCCCGCTAAGCACCCCGCGACTGATCGAGCTGCCGTAGCCCACGGAGTTGCCCAGCACGATGACGGTCTCACCCAGCAGATTGGGCGAAAGATTATCGAGATTGATAAAAGGAAAACCGGTCTTGTCGTCGATCTTGATGAAAGCGAGGTCCTGTTTCGCGTCGCCCGTGACGTAATGCGCGTTATAGACTTTGCCGTCGCTGGTCGTCACTTCGATTTTCAAATCCGCCGCGCGCTGCACTACGTGCTCGTTGGTGACAATGTATCCGGCGGAATCGACGATGAAGCCTGAGCCGAGACTTTGCAGGCGCTGCCGGATTTCACGCGGCTCGCTCCGGTATGCGCCGAAGAACTGCGCCGCGAAATCTTCAAAC
>DAIRIE010000180.1:0-5490 GCA_036809705.1 Chthoniobacterales bacterium | reverse complement strand
TCGACAGCGCCTGCCCGTTCTTTCTCCAGTGTTCTCAGTCCGGCTTTCCGCCTCCTCGGATGACCTGCGAAGGATTTTGACAGGTTCCTGAAACTGCCCGCCTCTCAGGGAGGGGACGCGTATTTGTCGCGAAGCGCGTTTAGTTTCCGATAAATGTCCGCGCGCGGACCGCCCCCACGGACAATGCTCGCGAGCTCCTGCTCGCTCGTTTTACCGACGCGCATCCGCAGCCCGTCGTAGGTGAAAACTTCGAGCGCCTCCAGGTTGTCGGAAGTCCGCGCGCCGGTGCCGGCAAATTGCGCCATCACGGAATGCACGCCGCACGAGTTATTGCCGATCATGCCGCCGATCGTGCAGCGATTGTGCGTCGCCGGGTCGGGACCAAACGTGAGTCCGTGCTTCGCTGCTCGTGCGCGGAAATTATCGAGCACAATGCCCGGCCGCGCGGTCGCGAGCCGTTTCTGCGGGTCAATCGCAATGAACTCATGGAAGTATTTCGTCATGTCCATCACCACGGCGACGTTGCAGCACTGACCGGCGAGACTCGTGCCGCCCCCGCGCGAAAGGATCGGCGCGCCATGCCGCTTCGCGGTCAGAATCCCTTGCGTGACGTCCTCAACATCGCGCGGAATGACGACGCCGGCCGGCACCTCGCGGTAGTTCGAGCCGTCCGTCGCGTAGAGCGCGCGGCTGCCGGCATCGAAGCGCACTTCACCGCGTATCTTGCCGCGCAGGTCGTGCTCGAGCGCACCGGAATCGACGGCGCTAGCGTTTCGCGGCTCAGCCAGTCGGTTCACTCGATCTCCGGCGTCTGACGCGATGCGATCAAAATGCCGAACGCCACTTCTGCCGCGTAAATCCCGCGCGCGGTCTGCGGATGTTCCGCCAGCTTTTCTGTCGTTGCGCGCACCAGCTCCGGTCCGAAATGCCAGAGGAGCGAATGCCACCGCGGCTTGATCAGGCCCATGATACCGTCGCCGATAAGGAGGAGCGCGCCGAGTTCGATGACACGCCGGGTAACGAGTTGTGTTTCCATGAGGTATTGCTTCGGTTAATTTTGGTTCATGCCAATCGCGGAACGCCTTTTCTGTGCGTGCCTGGCGGAGAAAGCTGCGGCCGGATGGGCGGCGGAGTCATGTCGCGTTTGTCGGAGTTGAAGACGCTCGCGCCTTGCGAGATCAGGTAATCGGCGGTGCGCGCGGCCAGCGCTTGGATCGTTAGGCCAGGGTTGGCGGAGCCTTGTGTCGGCAGGACGCTGCCATCGCAGACAAAGAGATTTGGGATTTCGTGCGTGCGTCCGTAACGATCAACGACTGAGGTCGCCGGATCGCTGCCCATCCTCGCCGCGCCGACGAGATGGGCGTAGCGCGCTTCGTGTGCTGTTTCGGTCGCGCCGGCGGCGCGCATCACTTCCTCAGTTTTGTTTCTCGCGAATTCGATCAGCTTCTTGTCGTTCTCGCGCAGACTGAAGCTGATGTGCGGGACGCGAATTCCGAATTGATCGCGCTCGTCGGAAAGCGTGACGCGGTTATCAGGCCAGGGCAGAATTTCGCCGAGCAAGCCAAGGGGGCACCAATGATTATAATCCATCATCACGCGCCGCATTCCCCAGCCCCACGCGCCGCGCGCGGCCATCATTTGTTTGGCGAAGGCAATCGGCAACGGGCCGACCGTTTGAATCGCGAACCCGCGCGCGAAATCGCGCTTCGGATCCGTCTCGTAAAATTCTTCCGTCAGCGCGTGCGCGGGCGGCGCTTTGTACATCCTAACGAGTTCATCGAAGCGCCCGAGCACCACCGTCCCGGCCTGCGCCATCAGGTAACGGCCGACCGTGTCGCTCGAGTTCGCCAGCCCATTCTCATGTCCGGCGCAGGCGGAATTTAGGAGCAAACGCGGCGTCTCAATCGCATAACCCGAGACGATGACTGCTTTCGCTTTTTGGAAATGCTGGCCGCCCTCACGGTCGAAATAACTCACGCCCGTGACTCGATTGTTTTGCCCGAGGTGAATGCGATTCACCATCGAGCGGTCACGAATCTCCGCGCCGCTGCGGACCGCATCTGGCACGTGAGTAATGAGCGTGCTCGCTTTCGCGCCGACTTTGCATCCTTGAATACAGAACCCGCGATAGATGCAGTGCGGTCGATCATTTCGCGAGCCGGAAAGAATCGCGACCGGTCCGCCGGCGCTGACGCCGATGCCAAGTTTGGTGCAGCCGCGGATGAGCGTGTTGCCGACTTCACCCATTGGATGCGCACCGTAGGCATACCCATGCGGATCGCCCCACGGATACCATGCTGGCCCGGCGACAGGCATTTCGAGCTCAAGCAGTTCGTAATAAGGCTTCAAATCCCAGTACGAAATCGGCCAGTCCGCACCGACGCCGTCGCGTGTGTACACTTCGAAGTCAGACGGATGAAAGCGCGGAGTAAACGCGGCCCAATGCACCGAACCGCCGCCGACGCCTTTGCCGCTGTTGTTCGCGCCAAAGACGAGCGGATTCGAGCCGCCGGTAATGCGCATGTCTTCCCAATAAAGTTGGTGCGAACCCTTTTCGTCGCTCACCCAATCGCGCTCCGTGTCCCAGAATGGTCCGGCTTCCAAACCAACGACGCGGAAGCCGGCGCGCGCGAGCCGTTGCAGCAAAACCCCGCCGGCCGCACCCACTCCGACGATCAGATAATCAATCTCCTCATTTTCGGAATAGCGACGCATCGGCCCGGGCATTCGCTGCATCGGGCCGAGATGATGTTCGTGGCTGTGCGGCGCTTCGAACGCGCCGCCGAACGGTTTCTTCAATGCGTGCCTCCCTGCCCGGCTGGCGGGTGTCCTTTGTGCGCCGCGATCTCCTCATCGTCAGGATCAGACACACACGCTGACGGGGCTTTCCATTCGTAGCGCTGCTCTTCCACTTCCCACGGCTCAGCTTCGCCGCGTTCTATCCGTATGTAGGCGCGCGGATATGCCGGCCCGCCAAAACCGATTTCGTCCCAAGCGAATGGGTGCGCGTAATACATCTCCACGCAATCCTGCACGACCAAGCCCCAGTAACGATGCACCGGCATGCGCTGCCAGATTTCCTCCGCGCCGCGCATCGGCTTCGCATCGTGAATCGATTTCAGCAGCTCATCCTGCTCGCGCCACGAGAGCTCAAGAAAATTGCGCTGATGATTCGCGCGCGCCATCTGCTCGATCGCGCGAATGCCGAGCCGGTAAGCATCGCCATCCGGCGGCATGTCTTCGAATCGATAACCCGGCGTGCGACCTTCGTGCAGACGTTCATCGATGAACGGCAGCACCGGAATGCGATGGCTCGCGTCGCGATCGTCCTGCGGCATCAAGTGTTCGCAGACGATCTCCATCAGCCGCGCTTCCTCGGGATTGAAGAAGCGGATCGGCGGAATTTCGTGCACACGTTTGTGCACCACCTCGCGGGTGGCGGCGTCCCAAAAGCTTTGCTGATCGAGCGTGCTGAAGCCGGGGTAATAACCAGGCTGAGATCGAGGCTCGAGCGGTTCGCGGCTGCGCGGATCGGTCGGGAGGCGCGCGCGAGCCATTTTTGACCTTTCGTTAGGTGCCATATTCAATAGCGATCAATTCGGAAAGCGACGAGCCACGCGATTCTGGGGAGCGCATCATCGTTCTCGTCGCATCAAACTCGCGAGCAACCCGATCGTTCCGCAGGCCGCAAATAAGAGCGGCGCAAAAATCGGCGGTCCGTAGACAATGTTGTACAACGGCTTCTTCAAGCCGCCCGGCCGCCGCACCACGCCGCGCGCATGATAGAAAAACCCGACGCTGCCGTTAACGATCGCGATGACCGACATGGCGGGCAGCCACGTGCGCCCCGCTTTCGGATTGCGCAATGTTGCCAACGCCGCGCCGATCAGCAGCGGCGAAACGATCACTGGCGTCCATTGCGCGAGATAGCGAAAGTTGTTTTTGTAATGGGAATAGAGTGCCTCCGCGCCAGTGCAAAACGTGCCGACTGCGGTCGCGACCGCGAGGTGCTTTTGGAAACGGCCTTCGCGCAATTCCATTGTCCACGGAGGCGCTGCGATTTCGTCTGCCCTGATCCGGAGCACGCGCGGTTTGGGTGAACGCACGATCGCCACTTCCTCTCGTTGCAGGAATGACGCGACAAGCCCGAGATACGCGCTTACGCCGAAAAGCAGCGGCGCGAAAATCGGCGGGCCCATGATGATGTTCGTGATCGGCAAACGCCAGCCGCCCGGCTTGCGCGCGATGCCGCGAATGTGAAAACAAAATCCGACAAGGCCATCCAGCAAAGTGATGGCCGAGGTCCATCGCAAAATCGTTTGCGCGGCCCGCTGGCTGAAAGCGCCCCAGATTCCGGCGATCGTCATCGCGCCGCCGAGCGCGACCGGCGTGTACATGATCTGCTGGCCGTAGCTGCCGCGGTAATGTTCGTAAGCGACCTCCGCACCCGCGAGCACGCTCGACGCTCCCGCGAGCGCCGAAAGACTGCGCTGAAAACGTCCTTCGCGAATGTGCGCTTCCACGACTTCGATTTCTTTCGCAACGCGCGACGGCAAGAGCTTGTCGAGAAACCTATCCGGCCAACTGCCGTTGCTGGCGTTCGCAGTCTTTGCGCGCCCCCGATTCTTTGATGCCGCTTTCATTTAGCGCTTACGGGGGAGAAGAATCTGGGGAGCGCACGCGCCTCGCGTGCGCTCGCAGATAAAATGCAACAACTCAAATCGCATACTTCTTCGCGTCGGCTCGCTTGAACTCCAGACCGTGACCGGGTCGCGAAAGATCCGGACGCAACGCGCCATCAACCGGCTGGATCGTGCCGTCGAAGAGCATCTTTTCAATCCGCGCGTGATCGTAAAAGTACTCCGCGTGGCGCATCGTTTTCGCGGCGCAGCCCGCATGGACGTGCATCGATGGGCCGCAGTGCGATGACAGTGGCAGATGCGCCGCCTGGCAGAGCACATCGGTCATGAGAAATCCGGTGATGCCGGCGCAGCGAGTGGCATCAGCTTGCAAGACATCAATTGCGCCGGCATCGAGCATACGTCGAAAGTAGGTCTCGTCGTACCCGTATTCGCCGGCGGCGATATCCATTCCAGCTGGCCCTTGATCGCGGATCAGGCGCAATCCTTCGAGATCATCCGATGAAACCGGCTCCTCGAACCAGCTCACGTTGAAATCTGAAAATTCACCGGCCAGCTCGAGCGCCTGTTTGCGAGAGTAAGCACCATTCGCGTCGACGAACAATTCCGCTTCGCCGCCGATGGCATCGCGGGCCGTGGCGACGCGATGAATGTCACGATCCGGCTCGCGCCCAATCTTCATCTTGACCCGCGGAATGCCCTGTTCGACCCAGCCGCCGAGCTGGTCTTGCAATTGCTCGTCGCTGTAGGAAGTGAAGCCGCCGCTGCCGTAAATCGGCAGCGCATCGCGCGAGGCGCCGAGTAGCCTAACGAGTGGTTGGTTGAGCAAGCGAGCCTTCAAATCCCAGAG
>DAIRIE010000179.1:0-5544 GCA_036809705.1 Chthoniobacterales bacterium | reverse complement strand
CCTGAAGGCCGCGATGGATTGGAAGGTGCGGAAGAACATGGCGGCAGGTCTGGGCGAACGTGGCACTGAAGTGCTGCATTTCCGGCGCGCCTTTCACGGGCGCAGCGGTTACACCATGAGCCTGACGAACACCGATCCGCGGAAGACGGATTTGTTCGCCAAGTTCAATTGGCCGCGCGTCTCCTGTCCGAGCATTGATTTTTCGCTGCCGCAAAACGAACGCGAACACGACGTGGCCGAGCGCGAGAAACAGTGCGGTTCAGAAATTCGCAAATTCCTGGAGGAACGCGGCGCTGACATTTGCGCGATCATCATCGAGCCAATCCAAGGCGAAGGCGGCGATAATCATTTCCGCGGCGAATGGCTGAGAACTCTGCGCCAGGTCGCCGACGCGAACGATGTGCTGCTGATTTTTGACGAAATCCAGTGCGGCGGCGGCACCACCGGCAAAGCGTGGTGCTGCGAGCATTTCGGCGTGGTGCCTGACCTTGCGGCGTTTGGGAAAAAGATTCAGGTCTGCGGCGTGCTGGCTGGACCGCGCCTCGATGAAGTGAAGGATAACGCGTTCCGTTTGCCCTCGCGCCTGAACTCAACCTGGGGCGGCAATTTCACCGACATGGTGCGTGCGAAACATTACCTGCGCATTATCGAGCAGGAAAACTTGATCGAGAACGCCGGAACGGTCGGCGCTTACTTCATCGAGCGACTGCTGGAGTTGCGGAACGAGTGCGAATTGGTCTCGGCCGTGCGCGGCCGCGGATTGTTCATCGCGTTTGATCTGCCGGATGCAAAGACGCGCGACGACATCTGGCGTGAGCTCTTCGACGCCGGCGTGCTGGCGCTGAAGTCCGGTGAACGCGCGATCCGTTTCCGGCCGGCTCTCGATATCACGCGTGAAGTCGTTGACGAAGCGATGGACGTGCTGCGTCAACACTGCCGGGCGCGATGAGCGCATTGGGTAGCGCACGCATCCCGCGTCCTGGCGATGGCATCCTCGCTATCGCGGACTTCTCCAGATACGCCGCCGAAAGGAAAGTTCCTTTCGGCGAGACGCCAAAACCAACACGCGAGACGCGTGCGCTACCCGGATTGTGATGCGCACCGTTCTGGAGAAACTGGGAATCACTGGCGAAAACGACGGCGTTTTCTGCGGCGAATGGCGCGCCGGCGCCGGGCCGGTGATCGAGAAAATCTCGCCAGTCGATGGTCGCGTTCTTGCGCGCGTGCGCAGCGCGTCGGCTGAGGAGTACGAGCAGACGATCACGCGCGCGCACGAAGCTTTTTTAAAATGGCGCACGACGCCTGGGCCGGTGCGCGGTGAAACGGTGCGGCGACTCGGCAACGCCTTGCGCGAATCGAAGCACGAGCTCGGCACGCTCGTGACTCTCGAGTCCGGAAAAATTCTCCCCGAAGGCGAAGGCGAAGTGCAGGAGATGATCGACATCTGCGACTTCGCCGTCGGGCAATCGCGCATGCTCTACGGACTAACGATCCAATCAGAGCGACCGCAACATCGTTTGATGGAGCAATGGCATCCGCTTGGCGTCGTCGGTGTGATCAGCGCCTTTAATTTCCCCGTCGCGGTCTGGTCGTGGAATGCGGCTTTGGCTGCCGTCTGCGGCGACGCCATCATTTGGAAGCCGAGCGAGAAAACGCCTCTAACCGCGATCGCGGTGACGAAAATCGCGGAGCGTGTTTGTCGCGAGAGCGGCGCTGATCCGGCCATTTTCTCGCTCGTTATCGGTGACGGACCTTCGATCGGCCAAAAGCTCGCGAGCGATCGACGGGTTGCTCTTATTTCAGCGACCGGATCAACGCGGATGGGTTGTCATGTCGGGCCCGCTGTGGCCGGGCGCCTGGGCAAAGCATTGCTCGAACTCGGCGGCAACAACGCACTTATCGTCAGTCCGACGGCTGATCTCGCGATGGCGACGAGCTCCATTTTTTTCGGGGCGGTGGGGACTGCGGGACAACGCTGCACGAGCACGCGGCGCGTCATCATCCACGAAAGCGTAGCCGACAAAATTCGCGACTCGTTAGTGCGCGCTTACAAGACGGTGTGCATCGGCAATCCGCTCGAGAAACAAACGCTGATGGGCCCGTTGATCGATGGCGACGCGGTGGAAAATGTGCAGCGCTCGATCGCGAAAGTGCGCGACCAGGGCGGGGAGATCCTTTACGGCGGCGACAAGCTCGACCTTCCTGGCGGTTGTTACATGACGCCGTGTCTGGCGCGGGTGCAGACAGAGATCGAGATCGTGCAGCACGAGACCTTCGGGCCATTGCTGTATCTGATGACGTATCGGGATTTTGATGAAGCGCTGGCCATCCACAACGGCGTGTCGCAGGGACTCAGCTCCGCCATTTTCACCAATGACGTGCGCGAGGCTGAGAAATTCGTCAGCGCACTCGGCAGCGATTGCGGAATCGCCAATGTGAATACCGGGACAAGCGGCGCGGAAATCGGCGGAGCGTTCGGCGGCGAGAAGGACACGGGCGGCGGACGCGAGAGCGGGAGCGACTCGTGGAAGAACTATATGCGGCGGCAGACGAATACGATCAACTTCTCGAGGGAGCTGCCGCTGGCGCAGGGGATCCAGTTCGGCGCGGGAGAAGGAAGCGCCACCGCGTAACTGCTACCGACGCGCGTGTCATCCTGAGCGCAGCGAAGCACAGTCGAAGGATCCCGGCGCGAAAGCTTTAAGGTAACTTCCACGGGATCCCTCGGCTCCGCTTTCGCACCGCTCGGGATGACAGCGCGCGAAAATTGAACGACAATTTCACTATGACGACAGCTACGTTAGATGGGAAACAACGCGCGACGGAATCGCGGTTTGAATGGCCGCTCTGCTACGAGGCGGAGAATTTCATCATCGAGCGCATCGACGCTTTCACGCAGCAGAACGGTTTTGCGCGCGAGCTTTCCACACGGATGCGCGATGAGACTGGCACGCTCATTCTCGATTGGACGGATTATCTGCTTCTGCCCGCGTCTGATGAAAAGGCGCTGCGCGATCTCGGCTACAGCGATGATCCAATGGCCGATGCGCCTGATGCGCAGAAGCAGCTTTGGCATCCGCAAGCGATGTTGCCGCGAGTCTTGATCGCGCCGACAAACGCGAAGTATCCGCTCGCCCTCGGAATTCGCGCGGAGGATCTCGCGATCTTCGCGGGGGTGTATGGCGTTACGAACCCGATCGAAGGCGCACCGCTCTCGCGTTTCCGCAAGATGCTGATCTCGGAGGAAAACGGGGCGCGCTTCGAGGTGATCGAGCGCCGCGCGTATCGCGGTTACACGACGGCCGAGCCGGATTTGAAGGCGTACCTCGCGGCGCGCGAGCTGTGGCAGACGCGGCGCCGAGTGTGGGATGACGATC
Organism: Chthoniobacterales bacterium; assembly: GCA_036809705.1. Lineage (GTDB taxonomy): Bacteria > Verrucomicrobiota > Verrucomicrobiia > Chthoniobacterales > UBA10450 > AV69. Next base: position 2,167 of record DAIRIE010000179.1, on the reverse strand, counting down.
GCGCGGGGATGAAACACGGGCTGGAGCGGATCGAACAGATGGTGAAGCTGGTCGGCCAGGATTTGGCCTGTCATCTCGTCTTCGAAGAGGAGCGTCGCTATTGGCAGAAGCGAAACCGGGCTGGAACGGAACAGAAGCGCCGGCAGGACTCGTTAGGCTTGGGTTGGGCGAATCACGACCATCACACCTACCGTTCGTCGCGCGAGTGTTTCGTCGATTTGATCAAAGCGTGGGAGTTACTCGGGTTTCATCGGCGCGAGCGCTACTATGCCGGTCAGGAAGCGGGCTGGGGGGCGCAAGCCGTGGAGCAACCGATCGAGGGAATTATTATTTTCAACGACGTCGATTTGAACCCCGATGAGGTGGATGTGGATTTCTCGCGGAAGGAACTGCCTTCGCAGCCGACTCTCGGGACGATTGGACTCTGGTGCGGTTTGCACGGCGAGAGTTTTCTCGAGGCGGGGATGCATCATCTGGAGTGCCGTTTCGATCACGCGCTGCTGCGCGATCAACTGAAAGCGGAAGGCATAAACACGATGAAACCGTTCTCCGATTTTCCGTTCCTGAAACAGGCGTTTACCGAAGGCGAGCGGTGGACTGTTCGTCGCGCGCGCGCCGAACGACTGCTGCAGAATCAATCAATCACGGACGACCAGTTTGCGGAGTTCACGAAAAATGGCGCGATCGGCAGCCACCTCGAAAACCTTCAGCGCAAAGGCGGCTTCAAAGGATTCAATCAGCACACAGTGAGCCTGATTATCGCGGAGACCGATCCGCGGAAACAGCAGGCGCATTGACGCTGCTCGGCGGGAGCTAACGCATTGCCGTGGCCTCGCTGGATTACTACGGGCTCGAAGAACTCCTGACCGACGAGGAGCGCGCCGCGCGTGACCGGGCGCGGCGGTTTGTCGATGAAGAGGTGATGCCCGTCGTGGTGGATAGCCACCGCGAGGGGCATTTTCCTGAGCAGCTGATTCCGCGGATGGGGGCGTTGCGTTTCTTTGCGCCGCATCTGCACGGGCATGGCTGTGCTGGCTTAAGCCAAACTGCGTATGGCCTCATCATGCAGGAGTTCGATCGCGCGGATTCCGGTCTGCGCTCGCTCGCGTCTGTCCAAGGTTCGCTCGCGATCCACGCGATTCACTCTTTTGGCACACCGGAGCAGCAGGCGCGTTGGCTGCCGGGATTGGTGGACGGAACACGCATCGGTTGCTTCGCGTTGACGGAGCATGGCCACGGCTCTGATCCCCGCGGAATGGAGACACGCGCGACCCGCGATGGCGAGCATTATGTGCTGAACGGCAGCAAGTGCTGGATCGGCAACGCATCGATCGCGGATGTGAAGGTGGTCTGGGCCAAGGATGAGGATGGCCACGTCGGCGGGTTCGTTGTCGAAAAAGCTTCGCCTGGTTTTCGCGCGCAGGACATCGACGGGAAGTTCAGCCTGCGAATGTCACGCACGTCCGAATGCTGGTTCGAGGATTGCCGCATTCCCGCAGAGAATCGCCTGCCGAATGCGAATGGCTTGCGCGCACCGCTTTCGTGCCTCTCGCAGGCGCGGGTCGGGATTGCTTGGGGCGTGATCGGCGCCGCGATTGATTGTTATGAGACGGCGCTCGCCTATGCGAAGGCGCGCGAGCAATTCGGACGTCAAATCGCCGGGTTCCAGCTCGTGCAGGAAAAGCTCGTCTGGATGGTGCAGGAAATCACGAAGGCGCAGTTGCTGGCGTTGCGCCTGACGCGAATGCTGGAAGCCGGCGATGTGCGGCCGGCGCAGATTTCGCTCGCGAAGCGCAACAACGTCTGGATGGCGCTCGAATGCGCCCGCAAGGCGCGCGACATCCTCGGCGCCGCAGGAATTACCGACCGCTACTCGGTCATCCGGCATTTGATGAACCTCGAGAGCGTCTACACCTATGAAGGCACGCACGACATCCACACGCTCGTCGTAGGACAGGATGTCACTGGCCTGGCGGCGTTCGCCGGTTGAGCTTCTGTGGCCGCGAATCGATCTCGCCATCTTGAGCCAGGCGCTGCATCACGCGCCGCATCCCGAGCGAGCGATCGCGAGCGCGCACCGCATTCTAAAAAAGGGCGGGCGGCTCGTCATTGTGGACTTGCTCAGCCACCGCTTCGAGCGTGCGCGCGAGCTTTACGCCGACCAGTG
>DAIRIE010000178.1:0-5762 GCA_036809705.1 Chthoniobacterales bacterium | reverse complement strand
GACCCAGCCCGGCGTGTCACCCAGCGCAGCGGCCAGGGCCAGCCGGGCCCGCCCTTGCGGGGTCTGCTGCGCGGTGGTCGCGGCTGCTTCGGCCCCGGACAGGTTCGCGCTCGGGTTCGTGATGTTGACGACCTGCACTGACGGGTCAATCAACTGCTGGAAGCCGAACGCCGCGTCCAGCGCGGTGTTCCAGGTGGCCACCCCGCCAGCCAGCACGCCGCACATCGGCAGCGCGGCGCTGAACCGGTCCGGGTACCGCTGGATCAGGCCCGCGGTGATGATGCCGCCCAGCGAGTGCCCCCAGGCGATCGTCCGGTCCGGGGCGCGGTACGTCTGGCCGAACACGTCGAGCGTGGCCACCTGATCGGGCAGCGCCTGCTGGATCGCCCAGCCGGTCGAGGCGTAGGAGGAACCGGCCAGCGCGAAGCCGTGGCTGAGCAGCCAGCTAGCGGTGACCGGATCGCCGGCGTCCTGGGCCGGGTTGGCCGATCCCGGCACCACATATCCGTGGCTGTAAAGGAAAAGCGTCCCGTTCCACGCACCGGCGGGACACTGGATCAGATAGGTCGCGCCGTCCGGCAGCGAACCATTCTGCGAGGTCACCGCGCCGGACGCGCCGCTGCGCGCGGATGAGTTCGACCTGAAGGATTACCATCAGGTCTCGGACGAAGTGAAACCGGACTGGGACCTGGCCGGCGCGGTGCAGGACATACAGCTTCTTTTCGAAGTCGGCTACGAAGTTGCCAACGGCAAAACCTGGCCGGAGTGGAAGCCGGGCAACGAATTCAAAGCGGAGCGCGACGCGATGCTGAAGAAGTGAGGGGTAGAATGGTTGAAGCGATGCAGCGGCCACCTGTGTAAGGCTTCAACGCTCCGACGCTCCCGACATGTCAGTTCTTCTGGAAAATAACCTTTCAATTCCCATCGTCAGCGCCTGCATCGGCGTGGTCATTTTGTTTTTCGGACGCAAACTTTTCTGGCTTTGCCTCGCCGCGCTCGGGTTTGCCGCGGGCGTGCAACTGGCCTCTCACCTTGTGCCCCAGCCAACGCCGCTTCTCCAACTCACTCTCGCGCTCCTGCTCGGGTTCATCGGCGCGCTGCTCGCGCTCTTCCTGCAAAAACTCGCCGTTGCCCTCGCTGGTTTCCTTGCCGGCGGACGTCTCGCCGTCGGCTTGCTCTCAACATTCCTTGTCGATTACGCCAGTCATAACTGGCTGGCGTTTATCGTCGGCGGGATCATCGGCGCGCTCGCGCTCCTCTTTGTCTTCGACTGGGCGCTCATCCTCGTCTCCTCGCTTATCGGCGCGCATCTCATCACTGGCGCAATCAACCTGCCGCCGACCGGACATGCGCTGCTTTTCGGCGCGCTCGTCATCTGCGGAGTTATTGTGCAAACCATGACTTTGCGAAGCACCCGAATCGTCGCGCCCCAGACCTGACCAAGCCGCAGCACGGTAACTCCATTGCCCGCATACATCATAGTCGATTTGGAAATCACCGATCCGGTGAACTACGAAGAATACAAGAAGCTGGCCGGCGATACCGTCGAGAAATATGGCGGCAAGTATCTCGTGCGTGGCGGAGCTTGTGAAACGCTTGAAGGCGACTGGCAACCGAAACGCATCGTCGTCCTCGAATTCGCCAATGCCGGGCGAGGCAAGGCGTGGCTCAATTCACCGGAATACGCCGAGCCGAGAAAGATGCGACACCGCACGGCCAACGCGCGAATGATCCTTGTCGAAGGTGTGGTAGGGACGGAACTATGACCGCCGCAGCTAACGATTCACGATATGAAGCGCCCGCTTCTCTACCGCCAGCGCCGCTTCCTTGACCGCTTCGCTTAGGGTCGGATGCGCATGGCAGGTCCGCCCCAGATCTTCACTGCTCCCGCCGAACTCGATCACCGAAGTCGCTTCCGCGATGAGCTCGGATGCGGCGTGTTGCAGGACATGTGCGCCGAGAATCCGATCCGTCTCCGCGTCGGCTACGAATTTGACCATTCCTTCCACATCCTCGTTCGCCAGAGCGCGACCGTTCGCCTGGAACGGGAACTTTCCGATGCGCACATTCAAGCCATTCTCCTTTGCCTGGTCTTCGGTCATTCCTACCCCGGCCAGCTCCGGATTGGTATAGATCACACCGGGGATAGCATCGTAGTTAACGTGGCCTGACTTACCGGCGATGTTCTCCACACAAGCTATCCCTTCTTCTTCCGCTTTGTGCGCCAGCATCGGGCCAGCTATAACATCGCCGATGGCAAAGATACCTTCCACGTTCGTGCGAAAGTTCTTATCTACTTTTATTCGCTTGCGTTCGTCCAGCTCCACTCCCACACCCGGTTCAACTACCCCGTCGGCAAATGGCCGTCTCCCCACTGAGATGAGCACCTTGTCAGCTTCGAAACTCATCTCCTTATCACCTTTGGTAGCTGACGCGACGGCCCGACCATTTTTTACCTTCACCCCGGTCACCTTCGTTTCCAGGTGAAATATTATGCCTTGTGCCGTGAGCGCGCGCTGAAGAAGGTTGGATAGCTCGAGATCAAAACCCACGGCAATCCTCGGCAGAAATTCGAGCACAGTGACTTCCGAGCCGAGGCGATTCCAGACCGAGCCAAGCTCGAGCCCGATTGCGCCGGCGCCGATGACAAGAAAATTCTTTGGCGTCTCAGAAAACGAAAGCGCCTCGGTGCTGCTCACGACGGTGTTGCCATCAAAGCGGGCAAATGGCATCTCCACCGGCACGCTACCGCTGGCGATAACGATGTTAGCTGTTTCAATGGTCTGAGCTTCACCGTTCGCGCTGGTAACTGATACTTTGCCCGGCGCGCTGATCCTGCCCGTTCCTTCGAAGACGGTGACTTTGTTGGTCTTCATCAGCTGACGAACTCCACCAGTGAGCGTCTTAACTACTTTATCCTTGCGCGAAAGCATCGCCGGCAAATCGACGCGAGCGTTTTCGATCATAATCCCATGCTTCACCGCTTCCTTTTTCGCGAAGTGATAATGATCACTTGAAGTGAGCAACGCCTTGCTTGGGATACAACCGATGCGGAGACAGGTGCCGCCGAGTTCCTTTTCCTTTTCCACTATGGCAGTCTTAAGTCCTAGCTGGCCGGCCCGGATGGCCGCGACGTAGCCGCCAGGCCCCGAGCCGATAATTGTGACATCGAACTTATCCATATCTCAGCATCAGAGGCGAGCGCGATTCAGAAGTCGATCGGCAGCGTCTTGGGACTTTCGATGCCTTCCTTTACCTTGATGAGAAACGTCACTGCTTCCTTCCCATCCACCGCGCGGTGATCATAGCTGAGCGCGAGATACATCATGGGCCGAACTACGACGGCGCCGTTCACCGCGATGGGTCGCTCCATGATCTTGTGCATGCCGAGTATTCCACTTTGCGGCGGATTAAGAATAGGGGTGCTCAATAGGGAGCCGTAGATACCGCCATTTGAGATGGTAAAGGTGCCGCCTTGCAGCTCTTCGATCTTAAGTTTGCCTTCACGCGCTTTCTTGGCGAACTCAGCGATGTCGCGCTCGAGGTCGGCGAACGACTTTTTATCGGCATTGCGCAGCACCGGCACGACCAGGCCGCGCTCGGTCCCGACAGCGACGCCGATGTCGTAGAAGTTATTCTGCACGAAGTCTTCGCCTTCGATACGGCCGTTGAGCGATGGCACTGTCTTCAACGCAACCACTGTCGCTTTGATGAAGAACGACATGAAGCCAAGTTTGATCCCGTGTTTTTGAGTGAAACTCTCCTGCGCATTTGCGCGCAAGGCCTGCACTTCGCTCATGTCGCACTCGTTGAAAGTGGTGAGAATGGCGGCGGTCTGCTGTGCCATGACAAGCTGTTGCGCAATTTTGCGGCGGAGCGGCGACATCCGTTTGCGCGTGATGCGACCATCGTCGTTAGCTGCGTGAGCTAACGACTCCTGAACTTCGGTTCCATCTTGTGCTGCTATCGCTGGCTTTTCACGCTGCGTTGTAGGAGAAGCCGCTGGCTTCTCCGGGACACTAACAGCGTCCCCTACAGGCGCTACAGGCGCCGCTACAGCGCCCGCGTTCCCGCGCTTGGCGGCGGCGAGCGCGTCGCCTTTGGTGATTCGCCCGCCTTTTCCGGCGCCAGAAATTTGCGACGGGTCAAGTTTCTCTTCTTCGACGATGCGCCGGACAGCGGGAGAAAGTGGGGACTCCCTTTTCTGCTCGGGTTTAGCGGCTGGCGCACCAGCATCGGCCACTGGCGCGGTGTCATCGATTTCAGCCACGACTTCCCCGATTTTCACCTCCTGCCCTTCAGCCGCCCTGGTCTCGAGCACGCCATCGGCGACGGCCACGATCTCGGTGGAGACCTTGTCCGTCTCGAGAGTGAAGAGCGGCTCGCCTTTGCGGACATGATCGCCCGATTTTTTATGCCAGACGGAAACGACGCCGCTGGCGATCGATTCGCCCACGGCCGGAATCTTCACTTCCACGCTCATGCGCGGCTAACTAAGCGCAAGAGTTTGGCGGGGTCGACAAGATAAAACCCGGAGTGGTTGAAAGCCGCCGATTTCGCCTCTATTGAACGACGAAATCTCCGCTTGCGCCGCTGGGGAATTGTTCTTAATTAGGCGCTCCCTCCGCGCCGAGAACCGGCGCAACTTTCTTTTATGGCCAAGCCCAAGCAAAAAGTCTCGCCCGGCAAACCCGCCAAGAAAATGGGGGCAAGCAAAGCCGCGTCCAGGAAAGCGGCGCCGCCGGCGAAGAAAGCTCCCCCGGCGCGTCCGAGCAAGGCGCGGCCCGTTGAGGGACGTGAGTCGGCCATCATCCTGGCGAATAATCACAAGCAGCGGAAGCTCGATCCTTTTGTGAAAGCGCAAAAGGAGAAGCTGCTGCAATTGCGCGACGCCATGGTGGACTCGATGGCCGGCGTGGCGCAGGACACGTTGCGCTCGCGCGCGGAAGGAAGCGAGGCGTCGGCGTTCGGGATGCATCAGGCCGACGCGGGCTCGGACGCGTACGATCGCGATTTCGCGCTCAGTCTGCTTTCGCAGGAACAGGACGCGCTTTACGAGATCGATCAGGCGCTGAAACGCATCGAGCTTGGCACTTACGGCACGTGTGAGATGTCGGGCAAAGCGATCCCGCGGGCGCGGCTCGAGGCGATCCCGTTTGCGCGGTTCACAGTGGAATGCCAGTCGCAGCTGGAGAAGCAGAGCAAACAATCTCGCGTCCGGCAATCGGTCACATCGCTCTTTGGTTTAACCGAGGAAGACGCGCCCGAGACCGAGGAAGAAGAGACGAGCACGCCAGCGCCGGAGAAGGAATAGCTTCAGACTTATGCCGCAGGAAATCATCACACTGGAATGCACGGAAGCGAAGGCGCTGGGGAAACCGGCCTCCCGTTACATGACGACGCGCAACAAGAAAAGTCCGCAAACGCCGAACCGGCTGGAGAAGAAAAAGTTCAATCCGTTTTTGAAACGGCACACGCTGCATCGCGAGACGCGCTGAGATTTTATGCAACCGAAAACGCCCAAACGCCGTTCCGCCTTTCGCCGCGCCAATCGCATCATGCCGCGACGGCGCATCGACATCGCGCTCGAAGCGATCGATTACAAGAACCCGGATCTGCTGAAGAAGTTCGTGACCGAGAGCGGGAAGATTCTGCCGCGGCGGGTGACGGGGATGCCGGCGCATTTGCATCGCAAGATCACGCGCGAAATCAAACGCAGCCGCTCGGTGCTGTTGATGAAGTAAAGCTGTAGCGGCGGTCTG
>DAIRIE010000177.1:4960-5796 GCA_036809705.1 Chthoniobacterales bacterium | reverse complement strand
GATTCGACGCGCGCTGCCTTATGCTTTCACCGAACAGGGCGTAGCCATGCTTTCGAACGTTCTGCGGAGCGACCGGGCTGTCCAGGTGAACATTGCCATCATGCGAACCTTCGTCCGCCTGCGCGCGCTCCTTCTCTTTAATGCAGACCTGGCCCATAAGCGCGCGGAGTTGGAACAGAAGTATGATGCGCAATTCCGCGTTGTCTTCGATGCCATCCGCGAGTTGATGGCGCCCCCAGAGCGGCCAATGAAACGCCAAATCGGGTTTCGTTAGGGCGCGGTCCAGCGGTCTACCCAGTCGTTCACCGTTTTGTACCAGAGCCGCGAGTTCTGCGGCTTTAGCACCCAGTGACCTTCGTCGGGGAAGTAGAGCATCTTTGAGGGCACCTTCAGTTTCTGCAGCGTGGTGAAAAGCTGGAACCCTTCGCTCACATCGAGCCGGTAATCGAGCTGGCCGTGCACGACCAGGGTTGGCGTTTTAAATTTGTCGGCAAAAAGGTGCGGCGAAAATTTGCGGTAAAGCTCGCGGTTCTTCCACGGGGGACCGCCGAATTCCCATTCGTTGAACCACAGCTCTTCCGTCGTGCCGTAGGCTGACTCGCTATTGAACATGCCATCGTGGGACACGATGCATTTGAAGCGATCGGTGTGGCCAAGGATCCAGTTGGCCATGTAACCGCCGTAGCTCGCGCCCAGCGCCGCCTCCCGCGTTTTGTCGATGAACGGATACGTCTTCTCCGCGTAATCGAGTCCGCGCATGAGATCGACGAATGGCTTCCCGCCCCAATCGCGACTCACCGCATCGGTGAACGCCTGGCCGTAACCGGTGCTGCCGC
>DAIRIE010000177.1:0-4950 GCA_036809705.1 Chthoniobacterales bacterium | reverse complement strand
GACATAGCCGCTGGCCGCGAACAGCTCCGGATTCCACCGATAGCTCCAATCATTGCCCCACGCGCCCTGCGGCCCGCCGTGGATGAGAAACTTGAGCGGATACTTCTTCGAGGCGTCGAAGCCGGGGGGTTTGATCATGAATCCCTGTACATCGGCGTTGTCCGCGCCTTTGAAGGTGAACGATTCCATCGGCTGCATATCGATCTGCGAGAGCAGCGCGTCGTTCGTGTGGGTGATAAACGCCGGCTGCGCGTTTTGTGGCACGTCAATGCTCGCGATTTCGTTAGGCGCGCTGATCGACTGGCGCGTGAAGAAGAGGCGATTGCCGGCGCCGAAGATCAGATCGTCCGCATGCAGTCTGGCCACTTCGGTTGGCTGCTGGCCGTGGGAGATGCGGTAGATCGGCGATTCGCCATGATCTTCCGCGCTGAAGTAGATACTCGTCGAATCCGGAGCCCAGGCGAAGCTGCTGAGTGATCGGTCGAATTGCGCCGTCGCATTTTCGTTGTGCCGCGATGCGCGCTCGTAAATGATCAACGATTGCTTATCGGACTCGAAACCTGCGCGGGCCTGTGAGCGCCAGGCGATGAATTTTCCGTCGGGCGAATAGAGTGGTGTCGAATCGCTGCCGGGGCTAGTCGAGATTTTCTCCGAGTCCGACTGGCCTTTGCCGGCGAAGATCGGAACGATGAAAATTTCGTTGTTCGTGCTTGTGGCTTCGACCTCATCGATATTGCTGGCGTAGGCGAGCTCCTGGCCGTCGGGCGAGACGGCATACATGTCCTGGCCGCCAAGATTAAACGGGGGAACATCGTGATCGCCCGGCGTAAGGTCCCGCGGCTGTAGCCGCTCGCCTGTGGCGAGCGCGGGGTTCGGCGTGCCACCTTCTGGAAGCTGCGAAGTCGCACCCGGCGCTCGCCAGAGGCCGGCGGCTACCGCTTCCGCGCTTACAGCGAACAAATGGCTGCGCTTGAATTCCGTGTACGCGTTCCAATGTCGATAGAGCAGCTTTGTGAAAACCTTCGCTTTCACTTTGCTTTTCTTCAGCTCTTCGTCGCGCTGCTTATTGCAGGCGTCGTCCGCGCAATCGGGATACACCGCGGAAACGAAAACGATGTTCTTGCCGTCACCGCTCCAGATACCGCCGTCCGCGCCAGTCGAAATATTCGTCACCTGATGCGGCTGCCCAATGAGCGCACCGCGCTCGGAATCGAAATCGCACTTCCAGATTTGTGTCGGATCGGTCGCTTTCGACGTCCAGATCAGGCGTTTGCCATCGGGTGAAAACCGCGGCCGCTCCTCGCCGTTTGGCGTTTCATTCAAGCGGCGCGATTCACCGCCTTGCGCGGGCACAATCCACAAATGCGACGTCTTCGTATTCGCATCGAGATCGACATCTTCGCAATCGAATACGACCCATTTGCCGTCCGGCGAAGGCTGCGGCGCCCCGACTCGTTTGAGCTTCATCATGTCCTCGAAGGTGAAAGGATGTTTGGTCTGGGCCGGCGCGACCCCAGCCAGGCAAACGACTGCGAGAATGGTGAGTTTCTTCATCGGTAATGTGAACTGGACAGGATTAACGGGATTAACAGGAAGAGAAGGAGAAATCCTGCAGAATCACCGCACCGTATGCGATCTGTCATCGGCGTCGCCATAGATTCCGGGTAGCGCATACGTTCGCGTGCTGGCGAAAGCGTCCCGCTTTCGCGGACTTTGCTGACGCGAATGCCACCTAACGAAAGATTGTTTTGGCGAGACGCCAAAACCAGCACGCGAGACGCGTGCGCTACCCGAATCTACTCGCGACCGCGGGTGAGCTGGAGCGCGAAATGTGTGCATGAGCATGGATCTCTCAGTGGCAGCTTGGGACCGGCGGGGATTCATCTCGCGAGCTTCGCGCGGGATAGTGGCGGCGACGTTCGCGCCACAGTTGGTGCGGTTGGCCGCAGCCCAGGAGCCGGGCGGTTCGCCTGAAGCCAAGCCGCAAAGTGCCGCGGCGGGCGAGCCTTTGCCCGGTGACAAACGGATCGGTTTCGCGCTGGTTGGTCTCGGCCGTTTGAGCCAGGGCCAAATCATCTCGGCGTTTCGCGTTTCAAAAAAAGCCAAACTCACTGCGCTGGTCAGTGGCGACACGGCGAAGGCGCAGCAGCTCGCACAGGAAAACGGGCTGCCGGCAGATGCGGTTTACGATTACAAAAACTTCGACCGCATCCGCGATAACAAGGACGTGCAGGCCGTTTACATCGTGCTGCCGAACTCGATGCACGGCGAGTTTACCGAGCGTGCGGCGCGGGCGGGCAAGCATGTGCTTTGCGAGAAGCCGATGGAAGTGACCGCGATGAAATGCCAGCAGATGATCGACGCCTGCCGAAAGGCGAAGGTGAAATTGATGATCGCGTATCGGGTGCAATACGAGCCGATGAATCGCGCGATGCAGCGGCTGGTGCGTGAGAAAACTTTCGGGCCGGTGAAATACATCGAGTCGGTTTTCAGCGGCCGGTTGGATCAGTGGCAATGGCGCTTGAGCAAAGCGCTTTCCGGCAGCGGCGCCGTCGGCGACCTCGGCATCTATTGCATCAATACGATCCGGTTTCTGTTAGGCGAAGAACCGGTGGAAGTGTTCGCCCGCGCCTTCCGCCGGCCGGGCCATCCGCTTTTCAAAGAAGTGGACGCAACGGTAATCTGGCAGATGCGATTTCCGAGCGGAGTGCTGAGCAATTGCATGTGCAGCTTCGACGCCCATGACACGAACTCCTACCGCATCCTATCCGAGCGCGCCACTTTTGGGATGGAGCCGTCGTTCCACTATCGCGGGCTGAAAATGTTCGCCAATCCTAACGAGCCGCAGTTGCCGCAGATTGGGCAGTCGGATCAGTTCGCGACCGAGCTCGATCACATGGCCGATTGCGTTCTGAACGATCGGCAACCCTACACACCTGGCGAAGAAGGCTTGCAGGACCAGCGCATTATTGAAGCGATCTTCGAGAGCGCGCGCACCAGTCGCGCGGTGACTTTACCGCGGTTCGATAAACCAGACGCGTTTCGCGGATCCGCGCCGGCGTAGCTCTCCCGGCCCATCGCGCTGTTCAACCCCGGAACCGAATGTTACAAGACGCAGCCATGAAGGAACACGCGCTCGAAGTGCAGGTCGGGCGGAGGATTTATCTGATTCGGGGCGAGAAGGTGATGCTGGCGTCCGACCTAGCGGAGCTGTACGGCGTTCGGACGAGTTCCCTGAATCAAGCTGTAAGGCGAAACAGGCGGCGTTTCCCGGCGGATTTCATGTTTCAGCTAACGACAAGAGAATGGGACCGTTTGAAGTCACATTTTGTGACTTCAAAGCGCGGCGGAGTCCGCCGCGCTCTTCCGTATGCGTTTACTGAACAGGGCGTCGCAATGTTGTCGAGTGTCCTTACCAGCGACAGAGCTGCTGACGTAAATATCGCCATCATGCGCGCATTCGTGCGTTTGCGCGAGATGTTGCTGACGAACGCGGAGCTCGCGCGTAAGCTGAACGAGCTGGAGCAGAAATACGATGCGCAATTCAAGATCGTGTTCGATGCCATTCGCGAACTGACGATCCCGCCCGAACCGCCGAAGCGACGCATCGGATTCCATTCGTGAGAGGTCACGCAGAAGAGCCACAAGACGAACGTCGCGGCTTCAACTACCGCGATGGCCGCCGCCTGCTCATCCTCGTAGTCCTACTCATAGTGACGTGGATGTTGTTGCGCGCGCTGGTGCCGGTGCTGCTGCTCTTCGGCATCGTCATTTTGCTAGCGATGGTTTTAAACCCGCTCGTGGTAAAGCTGGAGCGGCGTCGCGTGCCGCGCGGACTCGGCGTGGCGCTTGTGCTCATCGCGCTCGCCGCCGTGGTCGTGCTCGTCGTGGCGGTGGCGGTGCCGACGTTCGCCGATCAGCTGCAACTGCTCATCCGGCGCGCGCCTGGTGCCTGGCAGGGCATTCGCGGGCGAATGGCCGAATTCACGCAGCGCTATCCGGCATTGCAAAATGCCTTGCCCCAAGCGGACCAGATCGCGACGACAGTGGGGAACCAGGCCGGCGCAATGGCCAATGTGCTGTTGCGTTCCACCATCGGCATCGTCGGCGGCGTTTTCATTTTCGTTTTTGCCCTCCTGCTCTTGATTTTCGTGCTGGCAAATCCGCAGCCGCTCGTCGTCGGATATCTCGCCATCGTTCCAGAACGCCACCGCAACAAAGCGCGGCGGACGCTTATCCGCATGATGGAGCAGATGACGGCGTGGGCGCGCGGCGTTGCGATCAACGGCGTGATTACGGGCGCATCCACTGGGATTTTGCTGTGGGCGGTGGGCGTGCAGCCGGCGTTCGTCTTCGGCGTACTGGCCTTTTTCGGTGAATTCCTTCCGAACATCGGACCGGTCCTGGTGGCATTTCCGGTGCTCTTCGTCGCGCTAAGCATCGGGGTGACGAAGTTCTGGCTGGCGCTCGCGGCCATTCTCTTCGTGCAACAGATCGAGGTAAATTTTCTCGTGCCCTACATCCTGGGCAAAGAGATGCGGCTTAATCCGGTGCTCATTTTGTTTTTTACCATCGCCATGGGCTGGCTCTTTGGTTTGGCTGGAGCGATTCTCGCTCTGCCGGCGGCCGCCTTGACCAAGATCGCCATCGAAGAGTTTTATCTGCGCCCGCGAGGCATCGAGTACCGGCCGCTGGAACGCGAAGCGCAGCGCATCGTGCGCAACGAATCAGCGCATGACACAATCGAGCCGCCGAACTGAGCGCGTTCTGGCGTCTTGAGGTTTTTTCAAACTCGCCACCGTCGCCAACCCGAAGTTAAATAAGCGTATGGCTGAAGTCACCATCGACATTATCAAGAACGGCCCCTACATCGTGAAGGGCGAGGTGGAATTGAAGGACAGCGAGGGCAACGTTTACCCGGCGCAAAAGCGGATGGCGCTCTGCCGTTGC
>DAIRIE010000176.1:0-5841 GCA_036809705.1 Chthoniobacterales bacterium | reverse complement strand
ACGGCGGCGGCAAAGACAAATCGCCCATCGCGCGGCTAAGCGATCGCGAACTCGAAGTGCTCAATCTTCTCGGCGAAGGGTTGAGTTCGAAAGACATCGCCGAGCGGTTGCACCTGAGTCCGAAAACGGTGGACAGCCATCGCACGCATCTGAAAGAGAAGCTCGAGCTCGCCGGCGCACCGGAGCTGATTCGTTTCGCTTTCGAATGGGTCAGCTCGCAGGAAATCCTGTAGTCAATCGACCTGCTCTTCCGCGCGTTCGCCGCGCTCAACGATATCGCCCGAGCTGAAGAGGACGCGTTTCATAATCTCGCGCCATTCCGTTTTGCGGCGGAGAAGGAACTCAAGGTCCATGGCGAAATGCTTGAACTCTTCCTTCTGCGCGTTGTGCATGATCGCTTTGGCTTCGCTGTCCTTTTCCACAGCCATGCGCTGCTCGTACCAATCGATCGCCTGCGCTTCTTCGATGACCGAAAGGATCATGCGGGCGAAGGTGCGCGTTTCGTGCGGCAGTTCGTCCGGAGGTTCGTGGTATTGATCAAATCCCATAAACTATATTTATTGTTAGCTCGTTATTGCCAGCCGCGCGTCAGGTAATCACCGAGCGCGAGCACAAGTAAAATACCGAGCCAGAAGATCCCCGCGCCGGCGAAAACCCACATCAGCGGTTTGCTATAACGCAGGTGCATGAAGAAAAGCGCGATGAGTGCGCCTTTGCCGAGCGAGATCAGCATGGCGACGACGGTGTTGAATGGGCCAAGATTCAGATAGGCTGCGAAAATGGTGAGCGCGAGAAAACCGAGTAAGGCGGCGCCGGTGATCAGGTAAGTTCGTGCTGTCGGAGCGTTTGAGTTCATCGGTGGCGATTGACCAGGTAAATCAGCGGGAAAAGAAATACCCAGACAATATCGACGAAGTGCCAGTAGAGGCCGAGCAGATCGACCGGCGTATCGTGACTGCGAAAGGCGTCCGCGAACCACGCGCGCAGAGCGAAGACGCCGATCAGGATTACGCCGATGGTGACATGCAGCGCGTGCACGCCCGTCATGAGCCAGTAAAGATAAAAGAACATCTCCGCATGCCGCGGATCACTCGCCTCGATGTGAAAACTGCGGCCGGGCAGGAGATGCTCGGAAATTTCCTTCGCGTACTCGCAACCTTTGATAACGAGGAAGAGGGCGCCGAGCGCAGCTGTGATCGAGAGGAGCAGCGTGAGCAATGCCCGCCGATTCTCACGCGCCGCGCGCACCGCGAACGCCATCACCGTGCTGCTGATCAAGAGCACTGCCGTATTCATCGCGCCGAACGCGATCAGCGTGTGCCGACTCGCTTCGGCAAAGGCGTGTGGATAATAAATCCGGTAAGCTGTGTATCCGAGAAACATTCCGCCGAAGAACAACACCTCGGTCGCGAGAAAGAGCCACATGCCGGTTGTAGCGGCGTCGCGCTGTTGCTGCGCGTCATCGAACTGATGCTCGAGATGTGGTGCGGCGGCGGTCGCGTTCATTGCTCAGACTCGCGATGGCGCGCCTCTGGGTAGCGCACGCGTCTCGCGTGCTGGCGACTGCGTCCCGCAGTCGCGAACTTTTCACACAGCATGCTTTTGTCGGTTTGCCGTGGCGGAAAGGAAGTCCGTTGCGGCGGGACGCCGCAACCAGCACGCGAGACGCGTGCGCTACCCAAACGCTTACGCATTCGCCGCCTCCAATTCCGCTTCCGCAGCGCGCGGGTCATAATCATACGGCGCATCGGTGACGATCGGCGTCGTTTGGAAATTATCTTTCGGGGGCGGTGACGAAGTCGTCCATTCCAAACCAGTCGCGCGCCAGGGATTTGGGCCGGCGACTTTGCCGTATTTCCACGACCAGAGCAGATATGCGAGCGGCAATAAATAACCAAGGGCGAGAATGGACGCGCCGGCGGTGGACATAACGTTGAGCACCTGAAATTCCGGCGCGTAAACATGATAGCGCCGCGGCATTCCCAGATACCCGAGAATGAACTGCGGGAAAAACGTCGGATTAAATCCAGCGAAAATGGTGAGCGCGGAAAATTTCGCGAGCCCTTCCGGGTACATGCGCCCGCTGATTTTGGGCCACCAAAAATGCAGGCCGCCAAGATACGCCAGCACCATTCCGCCGACCATGATGTAATGGAAATGGGCGATGATGAAGTAGGTGTCGTGCACATGGACATCGACCGCGAGCGACGCGAGGAAGAGCCCGGTGAGTCCGCCGATGGTGAATAGCCCGATGAAGCCGAGCGCGTAAAGCATGGGCGTCTGAAAAGAGATGGAGCCTTTGTAGAGCGTGGCCGTCCAGTTAAAGACTTTGATCGCCGACGGGATCGCAACCATGAAGCTCAGGATGGAGAAGATCATGCCGGCATAAATCGATTGGCTGTCACAAACATGTGATGGCCCCAGACGAGGAAGCCGAGCACGCCGATCGCGACGCTGGCGTAAGCGACGAAATGATAGCCGAAAATCCGTTTGCGCGCGAAGCATGGGATGAGTTCGCTAACGACTCCCATTCCCGGCAAAATCATGATGTAAACCGCGGGATGGGAGTAGAACCAGAAGAGGTGCTGAAAGAGCAGGGGATCGCCGCCGAGCGCGGGATTGAAAATCCCGACGCCGAATGCGCGCTCGAGCGCCATTAGTGTCAGCACCATCGCCAGCACGGGCGTGGCGAGCACGAGGATGATGCTCGTGGTGTAGAGTGACCAAACGAACAGCGGCAGCCGCGACCAGGTCATTCCCGGCGCGCGCATTTTGTGCGTGGTGACGATGAAATTCAGGCCGGTGGCGATTGATCCAAATCCAGCGATGAAAATGCCGGCCGCCATCGCGATGACGTGACCGTTCGCGTAGGTGCTGCTGTAACGCGGTTTAGAACGTCCAGCCGGTATCCACCCCGCCGGTGATGATGGAGAAAACCGCGAACGCGCCGCCGCCCATGAAAAGATACCAGCTCGCAAGATTGATCTTCGGAAACGCCACATCGCGCGCGCCGATCATCAGCGGCAGCAGGAAATTCCCGAGCACCGTCGGTATTGATGGAATGAGAAAGAACCAAACCATCACCACGCCGTGGATGGTGAAAAGTTTGTTGTAAGTCTCGGAGGTGACGAGATCGCCCTGCGGCGTGAGCAGCTCGAGCCGCATCAACGTCGCCGCCGCGCCGCCGATGAAGAAGAACAACGTGATCGACACCATGTAGAGCGTTTGTGATCGGTCGTGAGCAGCCATGAACCGATGGAATGCCGGATATCGAGATAAGTGAGAGGTGAGAAGTGAGAGGTGAGAGGTGGTTTTGGCTGCGGCGGCGCTTGCGTAATCATCGGTTACCCCTCACTTTTCACTTCTCACCTCTTACGCTGCCCGGCTCAGCTGCACCTAACGACTTCAAGTACGCGATAATCGCGTTCAGCTCTTCTTCGCTGATCTGGCCCTGGTAAGTTGGCATAATGGGCTGGTAACCCGCGGCTATTTGTTTGTTCGGCAAAAGGATGGAATCGCGCAGGTATTGATCGTCCGCGGTGACGAGTGTGCTGTCGCTGAGCGGCAGTTTGCGGCCGTAGATTCCGTCAAGAAGCGGGGCGCGAATGGCAGCGTTCGGCGCATGGCAACCGCTGCAACCGCGCGTGCGGAAATCGCGCTCACCAATCGCGACGAGCGAATCGGGCGCGGGCTGCTCCACCAGCCATTTCGCGTATTCCGCCGGCTCCATCACGCGTACCCAGCCGACCATGAGCGAGTGATCGGTGCCGCAGTATTGCGAGCAGAAGAGGTGATAGTTGCCCGTCTTCGTCGGCGTGAACCACTCAGTGGTGTAACGCCCGGGAACGACGCCCTGTTTGTTACGAAAGCCGGGGACGAAGAAATCATGGATCACGTCTTCCGAGCTCATGATCAGCCTGACCGGTTGGCCAAGCGGAAGGTGGAGCTCGTTGATTTCGCGGCGCCCGTCCGGGTGCTGCACTTTCCACATCCATTGTTTGCCCACGACGTAAATATCTGTGGCGTTCTCCGGCGGCCGTGACATGCCGAAGAAAACTTCCGCCGCCCAGAAAAACAGCCCGAGGAAGATGAGGAATGGAATTGCCGTCCAGGTAACTTCAAACGGCCATTGCCGTGCCGCGGGCGGCGTGCGATCAACTTTCGCGCCGCGCCGATAACGAATGCAGAAGAAGAGCGCGGCTGCGCAAACCAACACCGCGACGGCGCCGCAGAGCAGGAGCAGCGCGAAATAGATGTGATCGACTTTCGGCGCGAAATTCGACGCGCTGGAAGGGAAGAGAGAGTTGAAGAACGTGCGCATATCACGCTTCGCGCAATGACGAAGCTCGAAATCCGAAATCCGAAACAATGACGAGACCTGAATAGCAAAAACAGCCCGCCACCTTTCGAGCTTCGTCATTCATCTTGTTTCGGGCTTCGTCATTCCTGCCGACGTGAGCGCCGGGTTTTCTGGCCGCAGATGGAAGCCGATGTAGAGCGCGAGCAGCAGCGCGCTCCCAATCCCGGCGATCTGCATGACGCGATTGATGAGCAGGCCGTATTTTCCTGTCGCTGGATTGTAGTGGAAGCAAAGCAGGAACACTCGGTCAGCGAGCGAGCCGACGCGTTCGGTCGACGCCTCGATCAGCGCGAGTCGGACATCGCGCGGCGGGTATTCAATGCCGGGAAAATAGCGCGAGATTTTTCCCTCCGGGGTGAGCACGGTGATTGCGCTCGGATGCGCGAACTGCCGCGTTGTTTCGTCGTAGGCAAAGTGGTAGCCGACAGATTCGGTCAATTGCGCAATTGCATTTGGGTCGCCGGTGAGAAAATGCCAGCCGTTCGCCCCGCCGGCTCGTCCGTAGCGCTGGACGTAAATTTGTTTTTTGGCGGCAGCGAGCGCGGGCCGTTCACGCGCGTCGAAACTAACGACGACGATTTCGTAATCCTTACCGGCATCTAGCTTCAGTTCCTGGGCGGTTTGCACAACGCCATTGAGCACGAGCGTGCATAGGTTGGGGCATTCGTAATACGCCAGGGCGAGAATGACCGGCTTGGGGCCAAAGAAGCTGCCGAGCTCGACAGTTGTGCCGTGCTCATCGCGCAAACGCGCGTGCAACGGAATCTGCCCGCCGAGTTTTTGTTCGAGTCCAGCGCGCGCGGCGATCTGTTGCTGAGGTGTTCCCCCGAATGCCGAGATGCCAAACAATATCGGGAGCGCCGCCAGCAGAACTCCGGGTACCGCACGCGTCTCGCGTGCGCTACCCGGAGTTCTGCATTCGCGTTTCATGGTTTCGTTGCGCTCGCCGCGGCTTTCTGTTGCTGCGTTTGCTCCGGCGTGATGCCGCTTGAGTTTTGCGATCCGGGGCCGCGAGTCGCCAGGCCGCGTTGGGCGATCAAATCCATCGCGCGCTCGATCGGGATACGAATGATACCGGCCTGTTTATCGATCCAGCCGTAGGTGTTCAGCTTCGCACCCTCGATCGCGTCGTATCTTTGTAGATCGGTCGCGGGCATCGTTTGCAGCTGCGGCTGCGGCGCGAGATTCCGCGGATGAAGCGCGATGCGCGACGGGCGAGGGATGCTGGCGCTCGAATATCTTATAGAGCCCGGCCAGCGCGAAGTGGATGATGATTGCGCAGAGGACCAACCCGACGGCAAACCATGTGACCACGCGCATGCTGATGTCGCGCCGTTCGTGACCTTCGATCGCCTGCTCAGGCATGTTGCGGTTCCTCCGAAAGTTCGATAGCAAACAGCGGCCGCTGTTTCACGAAGTAGAAAAAAAGCGCGAACCAGAAACCACCGAGCGCGATCAGCTCGGCGAAATCGAGCCAATGC
>DAIRIE010000175.1:0-5863 GCA_036809705.1 Chthoniobacterales bacterium | reverse complement strand
AACGAGGAGTTCACGATCGCGCTGAGTACGTTTCCGGACGAGGAGACGGCCAAGCGCATCGCGCGCGAGTTGGTGGAAAACGCGCTCGTCGCGTGTGCGAATATCGTGCCGTCGGTGACTTCGGTTTATTTCTGGAAGAACAAGGTGGAAGAGAGCGCCGAAGTATTGGCCATCTTCAAAACGACGGCGGCGCGGTTTGGCGAGTTCCAAGCGCGTTTGCGTGAGCTGCACCCGTACGATGTGCCCGAGATTATCCGGCTGAATATTGCCGAAGGTTCGCCGGAATATCTGCAGTGGATCGCGGAGACCTGCGCGCGATGAAGGCGCTGTCATCCCGAGCGGAATCGAGGGATCATGGTGAAGTTACCTTTCCGGTCCCGCGACGGGATCCCTCTCGACTCCGCCGCGCTGCGCTCGCGATGACAACGCTGCGCGAATCCGGCGTGTCACCTCGGGCGTCGCGCAGCCCAAAAGATTGCTGCACCGACCGCGTTACAGATAAATGTCACCGCAATGATCTTGGCCGCAAAACTCAGCGGGCTCGGCACGTCGATGATCGGATAAACCGTGTAGAAGATAGCGAGGAGCGAAACGGCGAGTCCGCAAGAGGCCGCGATGCGCAACGCGATGCCGGCATTCGCCCGCACCGCTCGTGCGCCGAGAAGCGGAATCGCGAACATCACGCCGTAGGCGATTCCATAAAAGACGTTGGCGGCGTTATCGACCAGTTGAAACGCCTCCTGAATTCCGGCGCCGATCTGGCTCGAGACTGCGAGGAGCAGCGTGACGGCGCCGACGAAAATAATGGAGTTGATGGGCGTCCTGTATTTAGGATGAAGGCGCGAGAACCACGCCGGCAGCAGCCGGTCCCAACCGGCGACCATCGGCAGGCGCGAACTGCCGGTGAGGTGAACGCTGGTCGAGCAGATCGTGCGCACGGTCATGAGCACAATGCCGAGTGAAGCGATGGCGCCGGCAATGGGAAAGGCGCGCAAACCGAGGCGCAATGTTTGCGGCACCGGCCCAATGAGATCGATGGGATTATCGCCGATGAAGGCGAGAACGGAACTGGTGCCGAAGATGAACATGAACGCGATGATGGGCGAAGCGATGATGACGGAACGGCCGATGTTTCGACCGGGCGCGCGGGTCTCGCCCGCGAGGATGGCGACGTATTCGAAGCCGCTAAGCGCGCCGACAGCGAGTTTGGTGAAAATGTTGAGGCAATAAAAAAGCGACAGGCTCGGCGCGGCGAAAGCGAGCGGGTGGTATGCCTTGAAATCGCCGCGCGCGAGCGCGAAGAATGGCAGCGCGACAAGCGCGCCGTACACGAGAAGCATGGCGAAGCCGCCGATGTTATGCACCCATTTGCCGAGCGCGAGACCGCGAGCGGCGGTCCAGCTGAGACCAAGCACAAGAGCGGCGCTGATGAGCGAGACGCACCATTTATTGTTCGGCAGCCAGGCTGCGCCGGGACCGATGGCGTAAGAGATGTTGGTGGTGACGAACATGCCGCCGAGGGCGATGACGCTGATGGAAAGGAGCCAGAGATTCCAGGCCACGATGAAGCCGGTGAATTCGTTGAAGCCGAGCTTGGCCCATTGATAAAGACCGCCTTCCAGCGGCATGCGGCGGGCCAGATAAATGACGACGACCGCTTGCGGAATGTAGAAAAGCAGGATCGCGAGCAGCCAAAAGAAGAGATGCGCATGACCGAGCTTCGCCGCCGCGCCCACCCAACTGGAGCCAACGACGAAAAGCACCTGCGTGAGTACAAGGTCACGCAACCCCAGCGGTTTTCGGAGCGACGCGCTCTGATCTTCGACGCGGTGCTCGGCGCGCTCGAGTTCGTTCATCGCGACTTTGTCATTCCGAGCGGGGAGAAGCGGAGTCGAGGATCCCGCGGCGGAAGCTGCAAGGTGACTCCACGGGATCCCTCGACTCCGCTCGGGATGACATCTTAATCGCGCTCCGCCGGTTTCGGCGGCGGCGGCTCAGTCCGGAATTCGCGATGCCGAATTCTGCCGCCGGCATAAGCGATGTAGCAGCCGGCGCCCAGCGAAACGATAGCGAGCAGTAACGTCAGAACAGTGAGCGGAGTTTTCGCTCGCGGAAATTTGCGTGGAACAATCAGTGCGAGCAGCGCGACGAGAGCGAGCGCGTAATAGCACCAGACGAATTGATCTGCGCGATGCTCGTGCGCCGCGAGCCATGCGCTGCCAGCTTCGTCCGACATCGAGAGGACGCGATCATACGCGCGATCGCCGAAATAAGTGACGGGCCAGGCGGAAGCGGCGGCGATGAAGATGACGACAAGCGCTGGGATTTGTGCGGCGCGATTCCGCAAAAGCAAGGCGACGATGAACGCAACGATCCCGAGCGCCAGCCCATAGATCGGCAGCGGATTGATGAGCGTGTGAACGTACTCGGGTTGCTCGAGCGCGCGCCAGAATCCGTTCATGGATTGGCCGCCGTTGCCGCCGGCGCGGCGTCGGTTTTGGCAATCCGCTGCAACAGAACGCGCGCGCTGTTCTCCGGAACATTGAAGCGAATGTCGAGGTTTTCGCCATCGCGATTCACCTCGGGCGGCGCAGCGAAAAACGGCAAATCGCTTTGCTCGAGGTGCAGCCAGCGCGCCGCGTCTTCCTGGATGCCTTTGGCAACTTCAGCGGCGGCATCGCCGGAGACACACTTCATCATGAGCCGCGCTTTGGCCGGCGTTTGCAAGGACAGGCCGAGACCGATCACCTCCGCGCGTTGCAGCAGCTCACGCGAGAAGATTGGCTGAAACGCACGCGCCAATCCCTCGGGATCGCGCGAGATGAGGCGCAAAGTCGTGTCGCGATCCAGAGCCTGGAAGCGGTCGAAGAATTGTCCCTTGATTTCCAGGTCGGCGGCCATGCCGAGCCGCACCCGCACCAGTTGATCGACGCCATCGGCGCCACCGACGGCGAGCGTTTTCGGGCCGATACGCGCGATGGTGAAATTGTCATGTTGCCAAACCGATAGCCCGCTGATGGTGCGGCGCTGGAATTCTTTGTCCTCGGCAATGGTGCGCACGACGGGAGAGACGTCGTTGCGCGCTTCCACGAGGAGAAACTCGCGCACGCTGTCGCGATCGGCCGTGGCGAGAGCGCGCGTGACTCGCGCCGTTTCCGCGGGAATGCGCAGGCGCGGCGTTTGCACGGCGTCGCCGATCAGCCCCGACCAGGTGCGTTGCCAAAAATCTTCGTTACGCCAGCGGCGCGGCAATTCGTCACGCTCGAAGCGCTCGGCGTTGAGCGAGAGAATGGCGTCGGTCGATTGCGGGAGCCATTCACGTTTGGCCGGCGATTGGAAAACGAGCGGGAGAATGATGGCGAGCAACACCAGCAGCGACACAATGGCGAAATAAAATCGGCGCAGCTCCTGTTTATCGATTTGCTTTGAGAGGACCTTCAGTTCGTCGGTATGCTGCACGTGCCGCGCAACGGCCTGGCGATGCCGGAGCACATCGTGCAACAACTGTGGCGCGTTGGGCGGTGCGATCCCTTGCGTGGCGAGGTGGCGTCCGATGTTGAGATAAGCCGGGTCTTTGCGTTCCTCGACTGTTTGATGTTGCGCCTGCGCCTCGCGCAAAGCCTCCTGCCGGCCACGCGCTTTTTCGTTCAAGGCGCGATCGGTCGCTTCGAATTCCTCGCGCACGCCCGCGATGTTTTTCTCCGCGGCCGCCAACTCGTCTTCGGCCCCCGTCAATTTGTGGCGCGCCTGGCGGCACGCCTCGGCGCTTCCTTCCCGGGCGCGCACGATCTCGCCGCGTTCCCCTGGGAGGCGCGCGCGCTTCGATGCCAGCGCAGCCATGCGCGCATCGAGGTCAGCAGGCGGCGGCGATTGCGCCTGGAGCGAGCTTACCTGGTTGAGCAAATCGCGATCGGCCGCGTCGTTGGCCTGCAAACGTGAATCGACTCCGGCGAGTTCGCGGTCGCAAACCGCGGCCGCTTGCTTCGCTTCATCGCGCCGTTGCAGCAGCGGCTTCTTCTTCGCGTCGAGATCAGCGAGCGCTTCGTTCTGCGCGCGCGAGTTGGCCTTCCGTTCTTCATCGATCCGCTTCAGCGCTTCTTCGATTTGCGCGATGCGCAGCGCCACTTCTTTCTGCTCCTGTTCGAGTTTCTTCAGCGCGACGATCTCATTGCGCACTTCAGGGAAACTGGCGGCCTGCGCTGTTCCCTCGCGCCCAAGGTGAACCTCCGCACGCTGGAGCAGTCGGCGCACGTGCCGCAATGCCATGCGCGTGCGCTGCCGTCGCACCTTCAGACCAAGCTCACGGAATCCCGTGCCGATAAAACTCACACGGGAATGCTAGCTGAAGCTACGCTTTTGGGAAGAAGGCCGTCCTCGGCTGTCAGGGCAAGCGGCCGTCTCGGCTGCTGTTCGCATGCCCTTACTCGACAGGTGAGGACGCCTGTCTGCCGTGACAGGCCAGAGGCCTGTCTTCCTATTCTTCACTCAGCTTCGCCAGCACAGTAAAATCTTCCAGCGTCGTCGTATCGCCGGTCACGGTTTTGCCGCTCGCAATTTCTTTCAGGAGCCGGCGCATGATTTTTCCGCTGCGCGTCTTCGGCAGGGCTTCGGCAAAACGCACTTCATCCGGTTTAGCGATCGCGCCGATGTGCCGGGCAACATGATCGCGCAGCTCCGCCTTCAGCTCCGGCCGCGGTTCCGTGTCGCCCTTCAATGTGACGAACGCCACCACGGCCTGTCCTTTCATGTCGTCCGGCCGCCCCACTACCGCCGCTTCCGCCACCTTCGGATGCGCCACGAGCGCACTCTCGATTTCCGAAGTCCCAAGCCGGTGCCCGGCCACGTTCAGCACGTCGTCGATGCGGCCGACGATCCAAAAATAACCATCCTTATCGCGGCGCGCGCCATCTCCCGTCAGGTAACTCCCGGCGAACTCGCTCCAGTATTGTTCCCGGTAACGCTCCTTGTCGCCATAGATGGTGCGCAGCATCGACGGCCACGGTTTCCGGATGATCAACTTCCCACCGGCATTCGCGCCCACATCGTTGCCTTTTTCATCGACCACAGCGGCATCGATGCCGAAGAACGGCAGCGTGGCGCTCCCGGGCTTGGTCGGAATCGAGCCCGGCAGCGGCGTGATCATGATCGCGCCCGTCTCCGTTTGCCACCACGTATCGACAATGGGGCAGCGCTCGCCGCCGACAATTTTGTGATACCACATCCAGGCTTCGGGATTGATCGGTTCGCCCACCGAGCCGAGCAGCCGCAGCGACGACAAATCATGCTTCTTCACCCACCCGTCGCCCCAGCGAATGAATGCGCGGATCGCTGTCGGCGCGGTGTAGAGAATGCTCACGCGATTCTCTTCGATGATCCGCCAAAACCGATCCGGCTCCGGCCAGTTCGGCGCGCCTTCGTACATGAAGGTCGTCGCGCCCGCCGCCAGCGGCCCATAAACGACGTAGCTGTGTCCCGTGACCCAGCCGACATCAGCCGTGCACCAATACAGATCGTCTTCGCGCAAATCGAAGACGTATTTCATCGTCGCATGCACACCGACGAGATAACCGCCGGTGGTGTGCAAAATGCCCTTGGGTTTTCCGGTCGAGCCGCTGGTGTAAAGAATGTAAAGCGGATGCTCGGCATCGAGCGCGACCGGCTCGCACTTGGCATCCACATACTCGAGCTCGCGATGCCACCAGACGTCGCGCCCCGATTGAATGTGAATCTCGTTACCGGCACGCTTAAACACAATCACCCGTTTCACTGACGTGCCGCCGGCGAGCGCGTGATCGACGTTGTTCTTGAGCTGGACAATGCCGCCGCGGCGGTAGCTGCCATCCGCCGTGATCACAGCCACGGC
>DAIRIE010000174.1:4368-5882 GCA_036809705.1 Chthoniobacterales bacterium | reverse complement strand
AATAGAAGCGCGCCGAATGACGCGCAACCAGTCATCTTCCAGCGCAGCGAAGCTGGCGCGCGCGGCGCGCGCCGACGCGATGGTCACGATCCATGTGCCGGGTGTGATTTCGTGTTGATGTTTACGAAAGATTTCGCGCAGACGGCGACGGGTGCGATTGCGAAGAACGGCATGACCAACCCGCTTCGAAGTGATGAAGCCAGCGCGGGCCAGATTGTTATAGCTGCCGTCCGTCCCCGGCGGCAGTGCTTCGGCGTTCGTCAGAAAGCCAACGGTGAGCATTTCGCCGCGAAGAGATTTTCCCTCGCGACGCACGCGCTGAAACTCCGCGTCACGCGTAAGCCGGCGCCATTTCGGAAAGCCAAACCGTTTCTGCACCAGCGGGAAACTACCTGTATCCCGAGCGAAGCGAAGCGCAGTCGAGGGATCCCGCGGAAGTTACCTTTTAAGGTAGTGCCACGGGATCGCTCGACTCGGCTCTCTTTTGAGATGATGTGCGCGGATCTGCACGCGCGATGACGCTTCTGCGCGAGCTCCGGGGAGCACAGGCTGCCAGCGTGTTCATTTCGGCAGCCTGCCGAAATGCCATCGCGTTCACGAGCAGTTCTGCGCAACCAGAACGTATCGCGTACGCACTTTGCGCAGCTGCGCGTACGGGCGGGGGCCGGTGTGACTCGGTCGCTCCGCGTGCGCACGGTTGCCGGCAGGCTGCCGGCAACGACAGGCTGGCAGCCTGTGCTCCCCGGAGCAGAGAGGCGCAGTTGCCCCATCAACTTGTCACCGTACATTCAGGCCGCTCTGCCCGATGAGCTGACCTCATGATCAACGTTTTTCGCAAACACCAGAAGTGGCTCATGATCGTTATCGCGGTCCTCGCCATCCCGTTTGTTTTCTATTTCAACAAGACCGACATCGGCGCTGCGCGCACAGGCGTGGTGGCGCGGCTTTACGGGCGCGATGTTTCCAATGTCGAACTCGGGCGCGGGGTCCGGTTCTTTGAGCTGGCGCGCGATCTGGGAATGTTCGATTTTCTGCGTGACCTGATCTTCGGCGCGCAGACGGAACAGCAGGCACGGGAGGAGTTCGCGCTCAATCTCATTATTATTCGGCACGAAGCCGAGACGCTCGGGGTGCAGCCAACTTCAAGCGAAATCGCCGAGGCAGTAAAGAAGCTGCCGGCCTTCCATGGCAAGGATGGATTCGACCTCCAGAAGTACAATGATGCGGTGCAAAATTATCTTGGGCCGCGCGGATTCAGCGAAGGGCAAATGGAAGAGCTGGTGGGCGACACCGTTTGTCTGGAACGGATCAAGCAACTGGTGGGCACCGGCGCGGTGGTGTCGCCGGCGGAGATGCAAAAGAATTTCGAGCGGCTGTATTCGAAATTGCAGGTCAGCGTAGCGCGATTCAAGACGGCCGAGGTAGCTAACGAGGTCAAGATTTCAGATGACGACATCAGGAAGTATTACGAGGCGAACAAGGAGGCGCTGAAGAGCGAGGAGAAACGGCGGGTG
>DAIRIE010000174.1:0-4358 GCA_036809705.1 Chthoniobacterales bacterium | reverse complement strand
TTCATCGCGCTGACGCTCGCGGACGCGGAGAAGAAACTTACCGGCAAAGAGCGCATGGATGCGTTGCAAAAACTTTCCGATAAGGCGAACGATGTGGTGGAGGCGCTGGGTCAGAAGGGCGCCGATTTCGCAGCGGTGGCGGCGAAATTCCAGCTGCCGGTGAAGACGACGGGCGATTTCACCCAGGCAGCGCCGGACCCGCAGCTGAAGACTGACGCGCAATTAAGCCAGACTGCGTTTCAACTCTCCGAGGCGGAGCCAGTAAGCGAGCCGGTGCAAGGCGGGGATGGTTTCTACATTTTGAAGCTTACCGGCATCACTCCGCCGAAGCCGCTCACGCTCGAGGAAGCGAAGGGAAAAATCGTCGATGCGCTCAAGGCGCGGCAGGAGCGCGAGTTGCTCACCACGCGCACGGCAAGGATGGCGCACGATTTGCGCGAGGCGCTGAAATCCGGTGACACCATCACGAGCGCAGCAGGGAAACTGAAGGTGAAGTTGGAATCGCTGCCCGCATTCACCCTCGCGGATGATCTTCAGCCGCAGGCCTCGCCCGCGCCGGAGAAATCGCCCGATTTGCCATTGATCAAGAACGCTGTCGTTGGTTTGCACGCGAACGAAGTTTCGGAGCCAATCACCACGGCAGACGGCGCACTTATCGCGGTAGTGGAAAAACGGGAGCCGCCCGATGCGGCGCAGGCGACTGCGAACCGAGCCTCGTTAGCTGAGCGGCTCGAGCGCGCGAAGCGCCGCATTGTTTTTGCGGAATGGCTCCAGGAACGGCGGCGCGTCGCCGGTATCGTCGAAGCCCCGCCAGCAGGTTGAGTGGTGGAATTGCGCGACGAAATTTTCGACGCTGCCAATGGCGATCTGGCCGTGGGCGAGCTGGAGAGTGCGGTGGAAAAATACCGGCGCACGGTGGAGATCGACCCCGAATTTTTTGACGGCTGGCATGCGCTCGGGATGGCGCTGATGAAACTCGGCCGGTTTCCGGAAGCGATCGAAGCGGGGAAACGCGCGACGCAATTGCGGCCGAACGATCAGATCGGCTGGACGAGCCTGTCGCTATTCTACAATCGCAACGGCGACATTAAGGAAGCGGAGGCTGCGGGAACGAAGGCCAAGATAATCTCGTGGGGCGGGAAGATCTCGCCGCAATAACTGCTTCGGCAGGCTGGAGGCGCGCCGGCCGAGTCAGGCAAGGCTGCCTGACTTCCACACGCAATGCCTGCGCCCCGGGTAAGCCGCGCACGAGGCGTGCTATGGTGCAAGGCTGATGCGCACTGGCACATTTTTACCGCGCCCTGAGTATCCGCGGCCCGATCGGCAGCGCGCGTTTCTCCAGGGCGTCGATTGGCTGAATCTCAATGGTCCGTGGGAATTCCGTTTTGATCCTGAACGGGTGGGGCACGAGCGGCGCTGGTTTGAACCAGCGGAGGAACGCTGGCCGGACCAGATCATCGTGCCGTTTTGCTGGGAGTCGTTAGCTGCCTGGGGCGAAGCGGACGCGGCGGGGAACGATCACTACTATTCGACGCGCGTTTATCGGAATCCGCTGGAGGTGACTCGGGAGAATTATCGCAGCGCGGCGCGTTTCGAAGTCGGCTGGTACCGGCGCGCGATCAAAGTGCCAGCTAACGAGGCTTGGGCGAACAAGCGAATCATACTCACCATCGGCTCGGCTGATTTCTTCACCGAAGCGTGGTGTAATGGCCAGCCTCTCGGGACGCACGAAGGCGGTTTTACGCCCTTCGAGTTCGATATTACCGAAGCGCTCAGCCTGGGCGAGGATGGATTCTTACACGGCACGCTTGTCCTGCGCGTAGAGGATCCGATGCAAAATGCCGAGCAGCCGGTGGGCAAACAATGGGGATGGTACAGCAGCGCGAGCGGGATCTGGCAGACGGTGTTCATCGAGCCGCGGCCGGCGCAGTTCATCAACCGCTTCGAGATCGTCGCCGACCTCGCCAATTCCGCTGCCCACTTCAGCGTTTTCGCCGATGGCGGCGCCGAAATCTGCATCGATGTGACCAGCCCGCTGGGCGAGCGCTTCAGCGAGCGCGCAACTGTTAGCGACGGCACTGCCCGCGCAACTGTCAGCGTGGGCAGTCCGCTGCTCTGGGACACGATCACGCCGCATCTTTACAAGGTGAAACTCACGCTCGACGGCGCGGGCCCGGCTGACGTGGTGCTCAGTTATTTCGGCATGCGCACTTTCGCCGCCGCCAGCGTGGAAAACTCCACCGCGCCGGCCACTTTGCATTTGAACGGCGAACCCATCTATCTCCGCGGCGCACTTTATCAGTCATATCATCCGGCCGGCGTTTACACCGCGACTGACTCCCAAACATTGCGTGACGACATCGCTTACGCGAAACGGGCCGGCTTCGATCTGCTGCGCGTTCACATCAAGATCGATGACCCGCTGCTGCTGCATTACGCCGACACCATGGGCATTCTGCTCATGTGCGACTTTCCCAATTTCGGTGAAGGCGGCGACACCGAACTCGGCCGGCGGCGTTATGAAGAAACGATGCGGCGAGCGATCGCGCGTGACTTCAATCATCCCTCGATCGTGGCGTGGTGTCTCTTTAACGAAACGTGGGGCTTCGGCGGCCAGGCCTCATTTGTGAAGCTGATCAATCCCGCGCACGAAGGTCCGGTTTTCGAAGGCGGCGAGGGGAAGAAGCTCAGCAACGAGAGTGCCTATGAGTGGATCCAGCAGATGTGGCATCTGGCCAAGCAACTCGATGGGACGCGGCTGGTGGAAGATATGAGCGTGGTGGCGTGGGAGCATTTGCAGTACTACGGCCACGGAGAGACGGACGTGAACTCGTGGCATTTTTACACGGCGGATTATGAGACGGCGCGGCGCTGGATTCGCAACGTGGTGGAAAAGACCTACGCCGGCTCGACTTTCAATTATGTGCCCGGATTTAAGCAGGGCCGTCAGCCGTTGATCGCGAGCGAGTATGGCGGCGTGGCGGCGCTGGACGGCGACATCGACACCAGCTGGAGCTTCAAGTTTCTCACTAACGAGCTGCGGCTGCACGGCCAGCTCTCGGCCTACATCTACACCGAGCTGCACGACGTGGAATGGGAGCGCAATGGCTTCCTCAACTACGACCGCACGCCCAAGGACTTTGGCTACGATCCGCTGATTGTAAATAACGGCGACGTCCTTCCCATCGATGCACCGCCGATCCGCCGCTGCACGCCAGGCGAGGAAGTGACCGTGGAAATTTACTCGTCGCACTTTTCCCGGGTGCGCAAGCGCGGGGTGACGCTGCAATGGAGCTTCGGCGGAATCGATTCTCTGGGCTGGACGCACGATGACATTGCCGCCGGCAGCGAAGAGATCGAGTTCCCGCACCTGCGTCTGGCCCTGGCGAAAAAGCTGACGTTGCGGATGCCGCAGCAATCGATGCTGTGCACTCTTTGGATGCGCGCATTTGTGCCCGAGGGCCCTCTGGTCGCGGCGAATTACATCCAGTTTTTTGTCGATGCCGGCTGCCCGGACTGGCAGCAACTGAATACGCGCACGGCGTTGCGCCTCGCTGCGCACAGCTGGCAGACGGCGGAATGGAGTGGTGGACTTGGCACGCGCGATGAGGCTGAAAGCCGCGGTGCGGCGCACGGCGAAGGCCGCGGCTTTTTCGAGTTTAAGTATCCGGTGAGCCGGGAGCAGTTGCGCGATTGCTGGCGCATCACGGTTCTGTGCGAAGCGTCGTCTTATCGCGTCGAGACGCCGCAAACGGATCGTTTCGCCCGAGCCACGACACTGCGCCTTCTCTTGAATGGCGTCCCGGTTTACCGCAGCATTTTGCCGAATCATCCACATGACGCGCGCGGCGCGCTCAGTTACCTGCGCGGCGGGCGCGGCGCCTACGGTTATCTTTGTCACGCCACGATCGAAGGCGATTTGTTGCACAAGGTCCTGCACCAGATGCGCGGCGACCATTTGCGTCTGCGCTGCGCAGTTCCACGGGAGGAACAGCCGCAAGGCGGGCTAACGATTTACAGTTACAACGCCGGACGCTATCCCATCGCGCCGACGTTGCTGATTGAGTGAACGCGTCCGCTTACGCACCCGGCCGCGTCGAGCTGCTCGGTAATCATACCGATTACAATGAAGGTGTGGTGCTCGGCGCGGCGATCGATCGCGGCGTGGAAGTGAGCGGCACGCGCTGCGAGAACGAGCTTGTCACGATGCGTTCGCGCGATTTCGGCGCGGTGGAAATTCCGCTGCGAGAATTGAAGCCGCAAAGCGAAAATCGCTGGGCCAATTACGTGCTCGGCGTTGTCGATGAACTGAGGAAATTCGGGGTGCCGATCTCCGGATTCACCGCTGAGATCGAGAG
>DAIRIE010000173.1:3903-5906 GCA_036809705.1 Chthoniobacterales bacterium | reverse complement strand
CCATCCACGGCCGCCCACGAATACGTCAGCGTGCCAGGCGGAAACGGCAGACCGTCATCGACGGCATAACCCGGCAGCGTCGCTTTGGCTGGAAGCGTGATGGTCTGGTTGGCGCCGACTGACACCTGCGGCGGCTGATTTGCCGGGGTTGGTGTGGGCGACGGCGAAGGATCAGGATCGACGGTGATGGAGACTTCGTTTTGGCCGGAGCTGCTTGCATCGGGTGAATCGAAGGCGGTCAGGCGCAGCACATAGGTGCCTTCGACGGGAAAAGTGACGCGCGTGCTTGCTGCATTGGCATTGGTAAAAACGACAGCGGCAGGATTGATGCCCATCGGCTCGCTTTCCACGCTCCACTGGAAGCTTAGCTGGCCGGGCGGCAGCGGCAGCCCGTCATCGGTGGCATAACCGGGGATCACGGCGGTGTCGGAGAGATGAATGAACTGCGACGCGCCGACTTGGACGACTGGCGGAGCGTTCGCTGGGGATTGAGCGAGCACCGAGTTCGAGCACAACAGTAATGCTGCCCAGCCGAGTCGCGCGGCGATGCGATTCCAGGCAAAATTAGCGCGCGACAAGGGGAACATGAAGAAGTGCATCTTTGTACCTGTTCGTAGTCTAATACGGAAGCTGAAAAGCAAGTACTTCGACAATTTATCCGATGTCCCAGCGCCCGAACCAGATAGCCGCGCCCAGAGCGGTGCCGGCATCGTTTCCGGCCAGAAAAGACTTCACACGATTCAATCACAGTCCTACGATGCCCAGGTGAAAATGCTCTCCTTGGCTCGGAATCGATGGCTCGCCTGCGCCATCCTCATTTTAACTTCCGCATCCGCTGCACGGCTTCGCGCTGACTCGTTCGTCTGGGTAACGAAAGCGCCATGTCCGCTTGTCCGATTCGAGGCGATGGGCGGAGCAGCAGCGGGCAAGCTCTTTCAGTTCAGCGGCTACTACCGTCGGCTCGAAGATTCTAGCTACCCGAGAATGCGATGCCTACGATCCGGCGACCGATAAATGGTCGAGCATCGCAAGTATTCCACAGGCGATCAGTCATTGCGGCCAGGTTGTGGATGCTGACAATGCCACCCAACCGATCTTCTGGCTGGCGGGAGGTTTTCTCGGCGACCATCCCCGGCCCCAGCACTAATGAGGTTTGGAAATACGACGTCCGCAACAATGTCTGGTCAGGAGGCCCATCGCTTCCCGGTCCGCGCGCTGGTGGTGTGCTGGTAAAGCTCGGGCGTGAGCTCCATTATTACGGCGGCACCGTGCGGCTGAACGGGATTTACCAGCAGGATTACGGAACGCATTGGGCCCTCGACCTCGATGGTGGTGCAGGCTGGCGGACGACGACGAAGAGCGGCCAATTGCTCGCTCCCATGCCGAACCCGCGGAATCACATGGGCGGCACTACTCTCAATGGAAAGCTCTATGCCATCGGCGGTCAGCATCTTGGTAAACAGGACAGCACCGCGCAAAATGAAGTTGATGTTTACGATCCGGCTACTAATAGCTGGACGCAGGCCGCTCCGATGCCCCGTCCTATTGGACATGTCACAGCTAATGTCTTTGTCCGAAATGGACGCGTCGTTGTGACTTCCGGTGCCGGCGATAACTCAACCAAGCTTCCCAACGTTATCGAGTATGATCCTTCTACTAATACCTGGGCGGAATTGCCACAGTTACCTGACGGTCGCCAATCGCCTGTCTCCGGGCTTGTCGGAACACAGATGGTCGTGACCTGCGGCTTCAAGGGTTCACTGCACAATCAAACGTGGGTAAGCCAGACATCGCAGGCCGCCGGCCAGTCAGTAGTTAGTTTGACCTTGATCAATGCTGACTCAGACCAGCCGATCCCTGGCTATGATCCCATCAACAATGGAGCCGTTATTAACTCAGCATCGCTCCCGACACAGCATCTGAACGTTCGGGCAAATACCAGTCCCGCGACGGTCGGCAGTGTCCGCTTTGGACTGGATGCGAACTCTAACGCGCGCACTGAA
>DAIRIE010000173.1:0-3881 GCA_036809705.1 Chthoniobacterales bacterium | reverse complement strand
GCCCTATGCCTTGTTTGGCAACTCAGGGAGTGATTACGCTGCGGGAGGGTTCGCGCTGGGAAAACATACGCTTACGGGAACGCCATTCACGCGCAGTTCAGCGCAAGGCACAGTTGGCACGGCTCTGAGCATCTCATTTACGATGCAATAGCGTCGCGCCCTGGCGATGCTTCGGGCTCTCTCACGGCACCGAAGGCTGGAATACGATCGACGTGCACATCAGCTTTAAAACGAAAACGGATTCGCTTTCCGCGAACGTCGGTTCGGCAGCGGAACTAGTGCGGCGTCGCACCTTCTGAAGAAGATGGCCGCGCCACAGTGAAGTCGCCCTTCCGCGCACCCGGCTGGATCGTCCAGCCCGGATTGAGCGACAGGCGCCAACCATCACCCTTGAGCTGCGCGATGTCGGCCCCTTTCGCTAAGACCGTCGCTTTAGACGCATCATCGCGGACCAGCGCGCCCCCATTCTCAACCTCCAGTGCGCCCCAGTCGTCCGTCAGCCGCATCGTAGGATAGATGGTTCCGTAGCCATCGAGTGGCGTCAGCGTCTGAGGGTTAAACTGATAGTTGCTGTTCTTGAGCGGCAGCACCAGGACCGGGCCGTCCACAAGGCGAGCTTTGAACGACGCCAGCCGCGCGTGCCGCTCCTCATCGCGGCGGACCTCACTCACGCGTAACGTGCCGTCGTCGTATTGGGCGGTGCGCGCCTTGAGGGGACGCTGGGTCCGGAGTAGCGACCTTCATCGCCGTGCTCAGAAGTTCGTCGAGGCGTTGACCAGAAACGAGTTTGCCGCGCCAGGCCGGATCAGCTTCGTCGAGCAGCAGACCATACGCCGGGCCAGTGGCATAAGCGAACGATCGCACGAAAGTCGGCGGCCGAAACGAAGGCGGGAAGGTCATGAACGGCGTAGTCGATTCGCTCCTGCGGCGTTGCCAGCCCCAGCTTGACGCCGGTATATTCCGGAACGCCTTCATTGATCTCCAATGCGCCTTCTACCTTCGCGGCGGACGGGAAGAGGCGGTAGCGCTCGCGCTGGAACAGCAGAGCATCCGCGATCCCTGTTCGGCGTTCCTCAGGCGCCCTGACGTGCAGAGCTTTCGCCAAAGCGCGCCATTCTAGCTGCAACAGGTATCGTCCTGTAAGCGTGGTCGAGATGATGGTTCGGCTCTTCCGGCCGGGTCAGCTTCATGCGATGAAACAACTCGTGCGCGAGCAGACACGGCGTTTGTTCGGCTCCGTGGGAAGCGGCCCGACGTATTCACTGGATAGCGAGCGCGAGATGAAATCGTCATACGTCACCAAGCCTCGCATCCAACGGCTGCAACGAGCGCGAACTCTTGCGCAAACTCTGCCACACCATTATGGATGAACAGAACAGGATCAGCCGCCGGCGCATGATCAGCGGATTGGGCGCCGCCGGCTTCGCCACAGTGGCTGCGCCACATATCTTGGCCGCGCCGGAGAAAGAAGCTATGACGCCGGAGAAATTACAGGACCCACGAACCCGATATCCCAAGCCGCCCTTCAAGAGCCAATCACAGCCTTGGCCAGGCCTTGCCAGCAAAATGGAACCGCGGCCGGATCACGGCGAAAAAACCTACAAAGGCTCGGGCCGACTACTCGGACGAAAGGCCCTCATCACCGGTGGCGATTCCGGCATGGGGCGCGCGGCGGCCATCGCATACGCGCGCGAAGGCGCCGATGTGGCGATCAATTATTTTCCAACGGAGCAACCCGACGCGGATGAAGTCATCGCTCTGATTAAGGAAGCGGGTCGCAAGGCCGTTGCGTTGCCAGGGGATTTGCGAGACGAACAGTTTTGCAAAAAGCTCGTGGCGGATGCCGTGGATGGCCTCGGCGGGCTGGACATCGTTGTTTGCAACGCGGGTCGGCAGCAAACTCGCGCTTCAATCCTCGACGTCTCGACGGAGGACTTCGACGCGACGATGAAAACGAATACCTATGCGCCGTTCTGGATCATCAAAGCCGCGCTCCCGCATCTTCAGCCCGGCTCGGTCATTATCGGAACAACATCGGAGCAGGCGACCGATCCATCGCCTGATCTTTACGATTATGCGCAGACAAAGGCCGCGACTACGAATTATGTCCGATCACTGGCGAAGCAGCTCGCGCCAAAAGGTATTCGCGTGAATGGCGTCGCGCCCGGTCCGATTTGGACGCCCTTGCAGGTGAGCGGCGGAGCGACGCAGGAGAAGCTAAAACAATTCGGCGGCGAGACGCCGATGGGCCGGCCGGGGCAACCCGCAGAACTGGCCTCCATTTACGTGCAGCTGGCGGCGAGCAATGCGAGTTATGCGACTGGGCAGGTTTACGGCGCAGCCGGCGGAAGCGGTCAGCCGTAAAACGTAAACAGTCCGCTGTCGGGCTGCCTCACCCAGGATCTATTCAGTGGGGCGCTGGTCGCGAACAGTTCAGCGAGCCTGTTCTTTGGCGGGGCGATCGGAGAGTGAGCTTGGCGAGTTTACGTGAGCGTCGAAATCAACGCCGACGCTGAGACGGTAAACCAATTCGCCGCCGAGCCAGGCGGCCACAAGGGCAAGCACCAGTGCGATAATACCAATAATTATCGCTGCCAGATTCGGCGCTGCGGGACTCGGCCGCCGCATCACCCAGCTGATCGCGAATAGCGCGGTGACGACAACGTTGATTAGCCCGTGCAGCAGACCGATTCGTTTCGCGCGCGTGCCGTTGCCGAGCGCCCACCAATCAGCCGCGCCGAAAACTGCGGCGAGCAATCCGCTGATTACACCGACCGCGATCAGCCAATAGGAAATGATCGCCCACTGAGCATTGCTGGTGCAGAGAAAAATAATGTCGAATAAGACTGCCACCGGCAGCAGCCCAAGCGGGAAAGCGATTAGCATCGGATGAACGGGATGGCCCAGGAAATTGATTTTGCCTGCCATAAGTACTCAGGATTCGCAGAGAAAGCGCCGGACGGACTCATGGAGTAAGTAACAGCGATGCCGCGCGATCACGACGCAGTGGTGGTCGGGTCAGGTCCGAATGGACTGGCCGCGGCCATCACGCTCGCGCATGCGGGATGCAACGTGCTCGTTCTGGAAGCCAACGAGACGATCGGCGGCGGCGCGCGTTCGGCTGAGCTGACGCTGCCGGGATTTTTGCACGATGTTTGTTCGGCGGTGCATCCGCTGGCTGTCGCTTCGCCGTTTTTCAATTCGCTGCCGCTCTCCCGTTTCGGCTTGGAATGGATTCAGCCGAAAATTCCGCTGGCGCATCCGCTGGATAATGGCGACGTCGCTTGTCTCTATCGCGATCTTAATCAAACCGCGGAGTCGTTAGCTGACGATGGCGATTCCTATCGCCGTCTCATGCAACCGCTCCTGCGGCATTGGCCGGTGCTGACCCCGGAGATTTTGCAGCCGATGCTGCATTTCCCGCGGCATCCTATCGCAATGGCGCGGTTCGGCACGCGCGCGCTGCTCCCGGCGACGGTGCTAACGAGAACGCGCTTCCAACAACCCGCCGCCCGCGCTCTCTTCGCCGGAATGGCCGCGCATTCTTTTTTGCCCCTGGAAAGCGCGGCTTCATCGGCCATCGGCCTCGTCCTTGGACTCGCCGGCCACGGCGCAGGCTGGCCGATTCCGCGCGGCGGTTCGCAATCAATCGCAAACTCGTTAGCTGAATACTTTCGCAAGCTCGGCGGCACGATTGAAACCGGGCGGGCCTGTAACTCGTTAGCTGATCTTCCAAAGTCCCGCGCGCTCTTGCTCGATGTGACGGTCTGGCAATTCCTCGCTCTCGCCGGCGACCGATTACGCGCAAGCTACAGGCGCAAGCTCGCGCGTTTTTGTCATGCGCCCGGGATTTTCAAAATCGATTACGCGCTCGATTCACC
>DAIRIE010000172.1:0-5972 GCA_036809705.1 Chthoniobacterales bacterium | reverse complement strand
GGCGCTGGAGTTGAAAATCACCGGCCCGAAGATGGACCTGCACTCGGGCATCTACGGCGGCGCGGTGGCAAACCCGCTGGCCGCGATGTCGCGTCTACTCGCGTCACTGCACGATGACAATGGGCATGTCGCGATCGCCGGTTTTTACGATGACGTTTTGCCGTTGCAGGATTGGGAGCGCGAAATGTGGCGCAAGGTTCCGGTTGATCCCGACGCTGAAATCCTGAGGGAAACGGGCGCGCCGGAGTTGTTCGGCGAGGAAGGATTCAGCACGCTCGAGCGCATCTGGGCGCGACCCACAGCGGAGATCAACGGCATCGGCGGCGGTTACCAGGGGCAGGGAACGAAGACCGTGATCGGTTCCGCAGCGATGGCGAAGCTGACGTTCCGGCTGGTGCCAAACCAGGACGGCAAGAAGATTATCGCGCGGGCGGAAGAGCATCTGAAGAAACATTGCCCGCCGGGTGTGAAGCTGGAAATGACGCCCGGTCACGCGGGGCCGTGGTATCTCACCGATCCGCACTCGCCCTTCGGCTGCGCTGCGCAACGGGCGCTGCAAAACGCCTTCGGCCGCGAGCCGGTTCTTATCCGCGAAGGCGGCAGCATTCCCATCGTCTCAGATTTCCGCAGCATCCTTGGGGTCGAAACGCTTTTGCTTGGCCTCGCCTTGCCGGACTGTCGCGCGCATTCCCCTAACGAAAATTTCCCGCTGGAAAATCTCGACGCCGGCATTCGCATCAACAAAGCGGTGTTGAAGGAGATCGCGGCGTAGAACTCACGGCTCTTTCGAGTAAACCTCGCCGACCGTGTCATCCCGAGCGAAGCGCAGTGCAGCCGAGGGATCCCGAGGCGTTACCTTCAGGCTTGTGCGCCAAGATCCCTCGACATCGCTCGGGATGACGCTGTCGCGCGTCCTCGTTCTGCTCATCGCGTTCAGCGTTTCGTCACCGGCGCCTGCCCAAACTATCGGCGAGCGCATCAGGGATATCTTCTCCACGCCGACGCCGACACCGCACAAAAAAAAGAGGGCGGCGCCAAAGGAGTCGCCGACGCCATCAGCCAGCGCTTCACCGCGGAAGAAGAAGAAAGCTTCGCCGACGCCAGCTGAAGAAGAGTCGCCCTCGCACTCTACTTCCCCGAAGCGGAGGAAGAAGTCATCGCCGAGCCCGTCACCAACAGAAACGCCATCGCCGTTCCCGGCGGAAACGCCGACACCCAGCGCTTCGCCTTCGCCCGAGCCAAACAAGCGGGGTGCGCCGAACGCGAGTTTGTCTCCCGACGCCATCGCCGGCTTCGAGCATTATCCGGAAAAAGTGCAAAAGCTTCTCACCTCCGCACTCGAGCTAACGAGTCGCAATCTCGATTACAAATATGGCTCGGCTGACCCTGCGAACGGCGGCATGGATTGCTCCGGCTTCGTTTATTTCGTCCTCACCCAAAGCGGCATCGGCGAGGTGCCGCGCGACTCGAGCGCCCAATACGTTTGGGCGCGCAAGGCCGGCACTTTCGAGCCGGTGGTGAGCCGCAAAGACGATTCATTCGAATTCGACAATCTCAAACCGGGCGACCTGCTTTTCTGGACCGGCACCTATTCCATCGAGCGCGATCCACCGATCACGCACGCCATGATCTATCTCGGGCGCGAGAAGAAAAGCGGCGCGCGGATCATGGTCGGCGCCAGCGACGGGCGCACCTATCAAAGCCAGCAGCGGTTCGGCGTGAGCGTATTCGATTTCAAGTTGCCGCGCGCAGAGAAGGAAGAGGACGGGAAAGCGCATCCGCGGTTTGTGGGTTACGCGCACGTTCCGGGATTGCAGGAATGATTCACGTTAAAAAGCGCCCTCTCATCCCGAGCGTAGTCGATGGACAACAAGTTGCGAAACCATCACGCCGGTCGTCCCGCTTTTTTCACTGTCGAGCTGACCCGCTGCGACAGGGATCGTCGAATCAGCGTTTGCCGTCGCGAAGCTATACTGAATCTTCTTCTTCGGGCCGGCGTACATCGGGTCGTCACAGGTGGCGAGCAGCGGGAAGTTGTTGTCGGGCGAGACGTTCGCTGGCTGATACGTGTAGGTCGCTTTCATCGTATTATCGCCGAGGTAGGTCACGCCGGTCAGCGCCGTAGTATCGAAAGGCAGCGCTAGCGTCTGATAGCTATATTGCACCGTCAGGCCATCGCTGGCGGTGATGTGATCGATCCGCAGCAGTCCACCAATTGTTGTATAAGAAAGCTGAATATAGCGGCCACCCGGTTCAGTGATCTGGGTCAATTGAGTGGTGTTGACGGGGTCGTAGGTGAAGGTGGGTGCGCTGCCCGTACGAGTCAATCAGGGCTGTTGGCTTGAACACGTAGAATATCCGGTACCGAACACCTGCCGGGTTGTCGCAAACTCGACCTTGCCGCCATCAGGCAAAACGAGGTAGGTAAGCATGGTGGAGGTATTGAGCGGAGTGATGCGGTCTCGTATTTCCTTGGAGACCGGGCCACCGGACGAAAAGAAGGTCTCGTCGCAACCGTCAGGAAAGACAACCTCGTAGCTTGATGGTTTCAGGCCGCTGGACTGATTCTGCACCATGAACCAGTCATAAGAGTGCTCCCAAGTACCCGGAATCCCAAAGGGCGTGGTAGTGGTAGCCGCGCGGCTATTTGAAATTCTGGTGAACGCAAGTGGATATGCGCCGACGCTGGGGAGGGATAGGTCAGTTACCTGCCTCGTCTCATTACCAGTCGCCGGATCATAGGCGCAACCGGTGGTGATCGAGCCGTTGAAGGCGCCCGCCGGGCCGGCGGGGTTGCTGTTGCCGATTTGGGCGAGCGCCGGCTTTAGACCTGCAAGCAAGAACAGCGTGAGCAGCGATAGCGCATAGCAGCAGCGCGGTGCGATGAAGCGGTCGTTAGTTAAGCGTGGGGAACTCATGTTCGGTTTGATCTAGGGGGTCGAACTTGGAATGAGCAGCGTTGGGTCTGGATTCGGTCTGCCGGGCGCGACGGCGTAAAAACGAACGAGCGCGCGCGAGTCGCCACACACGACTCCGATCCGATAAAGTCCCTCCGCAGCGCCTATTCCGACTCGAATAGTTGCCGTGCCATCTGCTCCAAGCGTGAGCTTGTCGGTGGTGCCGATGAGTTGTGCGCCATCCAGCGATTGGACGAGGACACGCTGACCGGCGAGATCGACTGGAAACTGCAATTGCGCTGCCACCGCCTGATTCGTCCTCGCCGCTACCCGACCGAAGAATCCTCGGGCACTGGTGAGGTTAATTGCGCCTGTGCTCTCAAGAGACATCGCGGCGGCAGGGCCGCGATCGATCAGTGGCAGAGCGGTGGTTGGTGATTGAGCTTGGGTGGTAGCGGCGTAGCAGATGATGCAGCTGGCCGCGAGCACTGCGGGAAGTAATTTCATGGTTTCTCCTGGATTGGATACTCGTCGCACGCGGGCGCCGAGCTTGGCTCTAAGGGTAAGCCGGGAGTCAAATTGCGGGGGGGCAGCGTTTGAGGGGTGACCGAGTTTGTAACGACGCGAACTTACGTGACAAGAGAAAATCGTCAGTTGCGCATTTTGTTTGCAAGTAGCTCAAACAAGCAGCGTTAGTTCAATAATAACACCTGTCGCTACTGTCGTTTTTCGCGACGCCAAATTTGCAGAGGTCAGGATCGATTCCGTTTTCATGTTGTAAAATTTTCCGGGGCGTAAACGGATTCCGTTTTCAGCTAAGATTTACGCGCCTGCGTGGCGCTCACCGGGTCCGGAACTCAATGAGAATCGCGCGCGAAAAAACCGGCTCGCCCGACATGGCTATCTGGTAAAGCAATGTTCTTAAACAGCCGCAAGGATCGAAAAACGGCCTCCAGAACAAGAATCGGGGTCGGTCCTCACTATTGACAAAACGCTGCGGCTTTTGCTAGGACAGCACTCATGACGCGGCAGCTTAGTATGGGACACAAAGCGCGCTCGAGGTTGTGTTTACTCGACTCGCACCGCGTGAGTTTTATCCAGGCG
The DNA here is from genome assembly GCA_036809705.1 of Chthoniobacterales bacterium. Classification (GTDB taxonomy): domain Bacteria; phylum Verrucomicrobiota; class Verrucomicrobiia; order Chthoniobacterales; family UBA10450; genus AV69. Next base: position 1,971 of record DAIRIE010000172.1, on the reverse strand, counting down.
CAATGTCTGCCCCGCCCCGAGGTCGACGTGCATCGTCGGATCTATCAGTTTCTGCCCATCGAGTTGAACGCTGCCTTGCCTGATCAAGCGGCTTGCTTCCGTACGTGACCTCGTTAGGTCGAGCGACGCGAATGCGGCAACGACGATGCTGACTAGATCGGCGGTGCGGGCGGGAAACGGCGCGAGCGCGGCGTGCCCGAGGTCCTTCTTGCTGAAACGCGTCGTCCAGTCATCGCGTGCGCGATCGGCGGCTTCACGGGAATGATACGTCGCGACGATTTCCCAGCCGAGCTGCCTCTTCGCTTCGAGCGGATGCTCTTCGCGCGGTAGCTCGCGGCCAAGCAGCAGCTGGTAGTAGCGCGCCATCAGCTCATCGGAGATACTCATGAGCTTGCCGAACATCTCCGCCGGCGAATCATTGAGCGCGACGTAATTGCCGAGGCTTTTGCTCATCTTTTTTTCGCCATCGAGCCCTTCCAGGATGGGCATGAGCAACACCACCTGCTGCGGCTGGCCTTTGTCTTTTTGCAACTCGCGCCCGAGCAAAATGTTGAAAAGCTGATCGGTGCCGCCGAGCTCCACATCGGCTTTGACCATGACCGAATCGTAGGCCTGCATCATCGGATACTGAATCTCGTGCGCGTGAATCGGCTGCTCCTGTTTGATGCGGGCGCGGAAATCTTCGCGTTGCAGTAGCTGCTGGAGGGTGACGGCGCTGTTCAACCGGATAACTTCCTCGAAGGTAAACCTGGCCAGCCACTGGCTGTTGTAGAAAATTTCGGTGCGGCTTTCGTCCAGGATCTTGAACGCCTGCTCGCGGTAGGTCTGGGCGTTTGCCTGCACCTGCTCGCGGGAAAGCTGCGGCCGTGTCGCGGAACGCCCGCTCGGGTCGCCAACGAGAGCGGTGAAATCGCCGATGATGAGGATCGCCTGGTGCCCGAGCTCCTGGAAATCGCGCAGTTTCCGCAGGATAAGTGAGTGGCCGAGGTGAATGTCGGCGCTGGTGGGATCGACGCCGAGCTTGACCCGGAGCGGCCGGCCCGCGGCAAGCTTCTGCGCCAGTTCGGCCTCGCTGATGATTTGCGCCGCGGCGCGGACGAGCTGTGATTCGGGAGCCGCCATCGCGCGCAAGCTACAGGCAACCGCCGCGCGGCGACAACCTACTTGTTCTTGTTCAGCAGCTCGCGGACGTCGTCGATGGAGAGCGGGCGATCCTGCTGATGCAGCGCCTCCTGGCTCTTGCCACGACCGGCGAAGGGACGAGTGCCGGCATATTTGCGCGTGTCATAGCTTTTGCCCGCGTCGCGCGCGGAGGAAACGCCGCGAGCGTCTTGAGTCGCGAAAGTTTTAGTGCGAGGCGCCGCCGGCAGGGTGGCGCCTTTGGTGGCGAACGGCCGCGATGAATACGAGCGCGTGCTGAACTCACGCGTCCCGGCGAATGTCTTGGCGAGATCGTGATTCGAAACGTAGAACGCGCGCGTGGAGGCAGACTTCGCTGTCACCGCGCCGGCGCCATTGAACTGCTTGTGCTGCGCCGGATTCTCCAGCGTGGTATTTGGCTCGAGCAAACGATCGACGAGTTTGCGTTCCTGTTCCTGCGCGCGCGCCACCAAGGCGAGGAAGCAGAATGAAACGACGAAGGCGAGACGCATCGGGCGAGAATGCCAGAGCGGCGTCGCGTTTGTAAAGCAAAACGGTAGGGTTGGGCATGGACCTCCTGGCGCAAGATGACCGTGCTCTCATGCGCGAAGCTTTGCGCCTGGCTGCCAAAGCCGCGGCTGCCGGTGAAGTGCCGGTCGGCGCGTTGATAGCTAAAGACGGTCGGATCATCGGCCGCGGTTACAATCAGGTGGAGATGCTCAAGGACGCGACGGCGCATGCGGAGATGATCGCCATTACGCAAGCTTCAGCAACCCTGGGCGACTGGCGGCTGACCGATTGCGAACTGTTCGCCACCAAAGAGCCATGCCC
>DAIRIE010000171.1:0-5990 GCA_036809705.1 Chthoniobacterales bacterium | reverse complement strand
GCAGGCGCACAGCCCCATCAGCGCCCACGCCGTCTGCGACGCGGTGCTGGGACCTTCGCCTTTGAGCGAGGGATTATCGTAGGTCGCGCAGGTTTCGCCCCAGCCACCATCATCGTTCTGGCAACTCTCCAGCCAATCGCGCCCGCGCAAGATCCAATCCTGCCTCATGTCCTGACCGATGGCCCGCAGCCCGCGCAACACCTGCCACGTGCCGTAAATGTAGTTCACGCCCCAGCGGCCATACCACGAACCATCGTCATCCTGCGTCGCGATGAGATAGCGCCGCGCGCGCGAGACCGCCGGATCGTTCTTGTCGAAATCGATATAACCGAAAAGCTCGAGCGTGCGCGCGGTGAGATCGCTGCACGTAGGATCGAGAATGGCGTTGTGATCCGCGAACGGCATGTTCTCGAGCCAGCCATCGATGACATCCTTGTCGAACGCAGCCCAGCCGCCGTCGCGGCATTGGAAACTGAGCTGCCACCGGAGCGCGCGGGCGAACATCTGCTCGAAGCTCGCCTTGTCGTGTGGCTGCACCAGCCGCAGCGCCATCAGCACCATCGCCGTGTCGTCGGTATCGGGATAATAGACGTTGTTGTATTCGAACGCCCAGCCGCTCGCTTCCGCGTGCGAATTGTTCATGGCCCAATCGCCGCGGATGCGCACCTCCTTCTCCGTCAACCACTGCGCCGCTTTCTGGAGCGCCGGATGCTCTGCCGGCACACCGCTTTCGGCCAGCGCGATGACGTTGATGGCCGTGTCCCACACGGGCGAGAGACACGGCTGAATGCGGAAGTCATCCGGATCATCCACGAACAAGCCCTCGAAATCCTTCTGCGCTTTCATCAACACCGGGTGCGTATTCGGATACCCAAGCGTGTGGAGCGCGATGAGCGCGTTCAGCATTGCCGGAAAAACCGTGGCCAAACCCTCACTGCCTTCTCCGATGCGCTCCAGCATCCAGCGCTCCGCTTCCTCGAGCGCGCGCTGGCGCAAGGGATTCCAGGGCGTGCGATGAAGCACCTTCAGCACATCGTCGCCACGGAGAAACAGATTGCGCCAGGTGAAACGGCGGGCGTCGCGCGGCAGCCGAAAATCCTTGTGCTCGGTGCCAAGCGGGTAGAGCTCGTGCAGTTGAAATTCACCGGGAAGCTCACGCGTCGGCTTGAAGTGATTGATGATCGCGAGGGGCACGAGCATGGCGCGGCTCCAGCTCGACATTTTGTAGATGTGAAACGGCGCCCAGGTCGGGAGCAGGATCATCTCAACCGGAATGGTCGGCAGATATTTCCAAGGGAACTGGCCGAGCAGCGCGAGGTAAAGTTTGCTAAAGGTGTTCATTCGCGGAATGCCGCCGAGCCGCAAAATGTTCGCGCGCGCTTCACGCATGAACGGCAAATCGGGGGAATAGCCGGCCAGCTTCAGCGCGAAGTAAGCTTTGACTGAAGCGTTGATCTCGCTCGGCCCCGCGAAGTAAATATTCCAACCGCCATCCGGCAGCTGCCGCTTCAGGATATGCTGCGCGCAACGTTCCTGCCGCTCGCGATCCACGTCGCCGAGCCAGTGCATGTAGAGCACATAATCAGAGCAAAGGGTGCTATCGACGAAGAGCTCGCCGCACCAATGGCCGTCAGGCTTTTGCTGGCGAAGCAGATTCTCCTGCGCGCGCGCGATGCCGGAAGCAATCTGGGAGTCGTTAGCTGCGTAGCTGTCATCGCGCTTTGGTCGCGCGCTGGGCAGCGAGACAAGGTTCGAATGTTGACGGACTGAAGCGGTCGAAGAGCTCACGTCCGTTTCCAGCTGTCATTCCGAGCCGCGGAGACGGCGAGGAACCGCCTAAACGTTCGAAACCGAATCACAAATTGAGAGGTCCCTCGCGTTCGCTCGGGATGACAAACAATACTCACGATGCCTTCGCCGCAAGTTCCGCGGCGCGCTTGCCAGTGAGATGCCCGTTGCCTGAGCTAACGCCGTTGTACACGGCGATTTCGTTTCCCCGTCCCCCACTCTTCGGGCGCGCTCCGAAGTTGAATTTGATCGTCTTCCAGGTGTCGCCGCGCTGCGCCTGAAGGCCGAGACTTGCGGTCGGCTCATACCCGCAATGCGTCATGCAATTCTCGCATCGTGGATCGCGCGCCACCCCGTCCACCACCCCATATTTGTCCCAATCCACATTCGCGAGCAACTCCGCGTAGCTATTGAAATGGCCGGTGCCATTGGTGCCGGCAGCGTCGGTCATAAAATAGCACGGCGCTTTCCAGCCTTTGAGATTCCGCGTTGGAATCGCCCAGGCGGAACAGGTCAGCTCGCGGTGGCCGGCGAGAAACTCGAAGTAGATCGGCGTGCCGAAAAATGTGTAGCGATTCATCCAATCATCCATGCGCGCGAACTTCTCCACCGTCGCCTTGCGGGTGAGGAAGAAGTTTTCCGGCTGCAAATTCAGCCGCTCGATCATGTCGCGCTTGGCCGCGTCGTATTCGTAGCCCGGCGTGATGGTATGGCCGTCCACGCCGAGGTCACTCAGGAAATCGAACATCTGCTCGACTTCATCCATGTCGGTTTCTTTGTAGATGGTCGTGTTCGTCGCGACCTGGTAACCGAGAGATTTCGCCATCTTAATAGCGAGGACGCATTCCTTGAAAACGCCTTCGCGCTCAACGATGAGATCGTGCGTCCGCTCCAGGCCATCGAGGTGGACATTCCAATACATCCAGCTCGATGGCGCGATGGTGATCGCCGGAACCTTCGCATTCGGGTCGCGCACCTTTTCGGCATCCTTCGCGCTGACCAAACCTTCCGCGACTAATTCATCAAGCTTCGCGTCAATTTCCTGGCGCCTTCCGCCTTCATCCTTGCGCCTTTCCGCGGTCATCCATTCGCGCATCTTCTTGCGCATGAACATCGCGTTGGTGCAGACGTAAACGATCCGCTTTTGCTCGAGGAGACCGCTGATCAGCGCTTCGATGTGCGGGTAGATGAGAGGCTCACCGCCGCAGATGGACACCATGGGCGCGTTGCATTCCCGCGCCGCGCCGAGGCAATCCTCCAGCGGCATCATGTCCTTAAGTGAGGTGGAGTATTCGCGAATGCGACCGCAGCCGGTGCAGGTGAGATTGCAGGTGTGCAGCGGCTCAAGCTGGAGAACGGTAGCGAATTTCCGCGTCCCACGCAGTTTGTGCCCGATGATGTACGCAGCGATCTTGCTGGTGAGCGCCAACGGGAACCTCATAGATGCCGATAGTAACTGCCTCCTCCCGAATCGTCAAACCTGCGCGCCGGTGCGGCCGAGGCAATTATTTGTGGGATACTTCAGCTCATGAGTCACGGCGCTGAGGCGAAGCCACCGGGCAAAACTGTCGTCATCCTCGGCGCTTCACCAAAACCTGAGCGCTACGCGTTTCGGGCCTTCAGAATGCTGCGCGAGTACGGGCACCAGCCGGTCCCGGTGAACCCGGCGTTCACGGAAGTTTTGGGAGAACATTGTTACAAGCGCATCAGCGATGTGCCGGAGAAGATCGACACCGTGACGCTTTATCTTCGGCCAGCGCGAAGTGACCCGCTCATCGACGAGATCATCTCCGCCAGGCCGCGGCGCATCATTATGAATCCGGGAGCCGAAAATCCGAAGCTGGCCGAGCATGCCGAAGCCGTCGGGATTGAAGTAGTGGAAGGCTGCACGTTGGTCATGCTGCGCAGCGGGCGGTTCTAAATCTGCGCGTTGTAGCTGCCGTCCGTCCTCGGCGGCGAAAAAGTTGCGGCACCGCTAACGAAACCTCGCGCTGCCGCTGAAAACAGCGGCAGCTACAATGCTCAGCGCACCTGCCACCCGCGGCGGATCAAACTGATCGCAATCGCGGCGAGCAGCAGCGCAATGATTTTCGAGATCCCACGCAATCCTTGCCTGCCCATCAAACGCGCGAAGCGGTCAGCATTGCAAAGCGCAACGGCGACCAACCCGAGATTCACCAGCAGCGAGGCAATGGTGAAGAGCAGTCCCACCGCGTCCACCAGGATCAGGAGCGCGGTGAGCAACGCCGGGCCGGCAATCAACGGCATCCCCAGCGGCACCACACCAAACTCCTCGCCCCCGCCGCGATCCTGTGGGAAAAATCCAACCAGCTCGCGCACCGCGAGACAAAGCAGGATGAGTCCGCCAGCCACTTGGAAATCGGCCACAGTGATGCCGAGCGCATTGAAAATACCTTTGCCGAGAAAGATGAAACCGATGGCGATAATTAACCCGGTGAAGATGCCGAGAAACGCCTGACGCTTTCGCACTTCCGGGGAACCGCCCGTTCCCAGGCCCATGAACAATGCGACGAGACCGATCGGATCGATCGCGACAAAAATTGGGATAAAAGCGAGGACGAATTTCTCGGCGATTTCGCGCATCGTAGTTTTCTCGCACGCATCACAGCGCTGAGCGAGGCAAATGCGAAGAGCGTTGTCGGTCTCTGGGTCGCGCTGTTCCGCATGACAGATTTGTGAAGGCGCTGTATGCAATGAGCGACGCATGAAAACAACGTTGCTTCTCTCCCTCTTCACCCTCACCGCCTTCGGCGCTGATCCCGACGCGGAGCGACTCAAACCTGCGCTCGACACCATCACGGCGGATGGTTTGCTGGCGCACATCAAGACGCTCGCCTCGGATGAATTCGAAGGCCGCGCGCCGGGATCGAAAGGCGAAGAGCTTTCCACTAAATACATTAGCGACCAGTTCAAACAGGTCGGGCTTAAGCCGGGCAATCCCGATGGCACTTACTTCCAGGAAGTGCCACTCGCCGGTATCAAAACGGAGCCGAGCGCGTCCTTCGTCGTTAATGGCAACACCGTCGCGCTGAAGTTTCCCGATGATTACGTCGCCTCATCAGCGCGCTTGCAGGACGAGATCAAGGTGGACAATTCCGACGTAGTGTTCGTGGGCTACGGTATCGTCGCGCCGGAGTATGGCTGGGATGATTACAAAGGCGCGGATGTGCGGGGCAAAACCATCCTCATGCTCATTAACGATCCGCCGATTCCTGATGCGGGCGATCCGTCGAAGCTCGACGAGAAGATGTTCAAAGGAAAAGCGATGACTTACTACGGACGCTGGACCTACAAGTATGAGGTCGCAGCCGAAAAAGGCGCGGCCGCGGCGGTCATTATTCACGAAACCGAGCCGGCGGCCTACCCGTATTCGGTGGTGAAGACGAGCTGGTCGAAGGAGAACTTCGAGCTCGATGCGCCGGACAAAAACGCGGGCGCGGTTGGCGTTCGTTCCTGGATCACGCTCGATGTCGCGAAGAAGCTGCTGGCGGACAGTGGGCAGGATTTTGAGGCGTTGAAGAAAGCGGCGCTGAAAAAGGATTTCCGTCCGGTTGCGCTGAGCGCAAAAGCCAACTTCGATCTCAAGCAGCAGGTCCGTTCATTCAAATCGCACAACGTCATTGGCAAGCTCGAAGGCGGCGATGAAAAGCTGCGCGATGAGTTCGTCATCTTCAGCGCGCATTGGGATCATCTGGGGAGACATCCGGAGTTGCCGGGCGATCAGATTTTCAACGGCGCGGTGGATAACGCCTCTGGAGTCGCCGGGGTCATCGCGCTCGGCCGCGCCGCGACCAAACTCAGCCCGCCGCCGAAACGCACCCTGCTTTTCCTTGCCACCACGGCCGAAGAAGCGGGGTTGCTCGGGGCGAAGTGGTACGCCTTGCACCCGCTTTATCCGCTCAACAAAACGCTGGCCGATATCAACATTGACAGCATGAACGTCTGGGGCAAAACGCGCGACGTGGAGGACACCAGCTTCGGCATGTCCACGCTCGATGATATGCTCGCGCACCGCGCTCAGGCGCAAGGCCGTGCCTGCATCCCAAATCCGCGCGCGGAAAAGGGCAGCATTTATCGCGCGGATAATTTTGAGTTCGCTAAGGTCGGCGTGCCCGCGCTTTACATCGGCAAGAACGAACACCTCGTCGCGCGCGCGCCGGACGCGCCGCTGCGCGCGGATG
>DAIRIE010000170.1:3231-6042 GCA_036809705.1 Chthoniobacterales bacterium | reverse complement strand
AAAGTGACGGTGCCATCAGGGTCAATGCCGATCGGCATATCCGAGAGAGTCGCTTTGATCGGGCCAGTGCTGCCTTTACCGAGAAATTCCGTATACGCCCGCTGGATTTTTACCGTGACCGAATCGGGTGAAAGAACAAGGACGCGATCGAGGATTTGGATAACAGAGTTCCAGTCGCGCAGGAGAAAATAAGTTTGCGCGGCGTCTTCGAGCACGAGCGGATTACGCGGATCAATCGCTTCCGCCTTCTTGTATTGCTCGATTGCTTCGGCCAGGTGTCCCTGCCGCCGTTGGATCGCCGCCATGTATAAACCAACATCAGCGTTGTTAGGAAGCGCTTCGCCCGCGACTCTGAGCTCCTCCAGCCCGCGCTCATAATCCCCTTCGCAATAGTAGAGATAAAGCCCGCGGGCGAGATGCGCTTCACCGAGGTTCGGCTGAAGTTGCAACGCCTTCTCTGCCTCGCGGTGCGCTTTCTCTTTTTGCGCTTCAGTGGGCTGGAACCAATGATAGATGGCGCTGGTGCTGGCGGAGAGTTGCGCGTGAGCGAGCGCAAAAGCGGGATCGAGCGTGATAGCTCGCTCGTAAAGTTGCGCCGCGTTTTGCGCATCCTGCAAGAGTGTGTCCGGCCGGGTCTGATACTGCCGCGCGCGCAGATAAAGAACGTAAGCATCGGCGTTGGTCGTTGGGCGCGCATCGAGCCGCTCCTTCTCCTCGGGCGAAAGCGTGGTGCGCAACGACTCGGCGATATTCCTCGCCACTTCCGCCTCGACACCAAACATGTCGATGAGCTGGCGATCATAGCTCTGCGCCCAAAGATGCGTGTCGGTTTGGGCCTGAATCAGCTGCACGTTGATGTGCACCCGGTCGTGAAACTTCTGCACACTGCCTTCGAGAATGTTCCCGACGTGCAGCTCGCGTGCGATCTCCGGTAAATTGCCGGGCTTGCTCTTGTAGTTGGCGGTCGAGGTGCGCGAGATCACTCGCAGCCCGCTGATTTTCGAAAGCGTGGTAATGATTTCGTCCTGGATGCCATCGGCAAAAATAGGCGTTCGCCTTCTCTTCGCTCAGGTTCTCGAACGGCATGACGGCGATTGATTTCGCCGATACATCCACAGCCGCGACGGACTTTGGTGTCAGCCTATAACGATTAAGAACAAACAAGCTGAGCGAGACCGCGCCCGCGATCAGCACAACGTAAATCCAGACGCGATGCGCCCCACGCCGAGATGATACTGGCTCGGAAGCGCCGCGAACGCTTTCCGTCTTCTTGATTCCTTCCGGCGTTAGCTCAAAAGCCCAAGCAATGATGAGCGCCACTGGAAAACCGATGGTGATGAGCAGAACGACCAGCCGCACAGCCCAGTTCGGAATTTCGAAAAACGGAAAGACCTGAGTCGCGACCTGAACGAGCAGCCAGCCGACGACGGCATAGGCAATCGCAACCTTGTAAACATTGCGCCGTTTCAGCTCCTCGAACAAGTTCATCGATGGCCGGAAGCATTGACCAGCGGCGCACGCGATGCGAGACGAAAGCAGCGCGCGACGACGGCGAATTTGAGCGGCGCACGCGCTAACCTGCCGCTACCTTTGTCACCATTCCTTGCGCAACCGCGATGCACAAAACGAATTCAATCATCATGCACGCGCCGCGCGCTGAAATTTTCGACACAGCGGCGAATCTTGAACTCTGGCCGGACATTTTACCGCACTATCGCTACATCCGTTACCTCCGGCGCGGTCGCGACCGCAACGTCGTCATCATGGCTGCGACGCGTTCCGGCATACCTATTTCCTGGACTTCCGAACAGATGATCGACCGGGAGCGATTCGAAATTCGTTTCCATCACCTGAAAGCATTCACTAAAGGCATGCGCGTGGTCTGGACTTTCCAGGAAACGCCGGCCGGCGTGCTTGTCGAGATCGCGCACGATCTCACCTTTCGTGTCGCTCCATTAGCTCCGCTCGCCGAGCCGCTCATCGGCGATTTCTTCATTCATCACATCGCGAATCAGACGCTGCGATGCATGAAAGCGCATCTCGAATCGCGGAACTAGACATGCCCGGGAAACGCCATCGTCGCTGTGTCATTACCGGACTCGGGCCGATCACCTGCATTGGGCGCGGCCGGGATAATTTCTGGCGCGGCATTCTGGCCGAGCGCAGCGGCATCACTCACGTTTCGACCTTCGACACGTCAATGTTCAACGCCCATTGCGCGGGCGAGATCCGCGATTGGGATCCGACGGAGTTTTTCCCGCCGCATCGGCTCAAGCGGCTCGATCGCTACGCCCAGTTCTCCGTTGCTTCGGCGAAACTGGCGCTCGATGACGCACGTCTGCCGTACTCACGCGAGCAGCCGCAACATCGTGTCGGAGTCAGTTTCGGCACCGCGCTCGGCGGCGTGGCGAATGCCGAAAATCAGCACGCCTATTTTCTCAAAAAAGGCGCGCGCGGTGTGAACCCCACGCTCGCGCTCCAGGTCTTTGGCGGCTCGGCGCATTCCAACATCGCGATCGAGTTCGGCTTTCGCGGCGTCGGCACGACCAACTCGAATAGTTGCGCGAGCGGCACCGTCGCCGCGGGGGAAGCGATGCGTTACATCCGCGATGATTTTGCCGACGTCATCGTGGCCGGCGGGGCGGAAGCGCCGTTGAGTCCCCTCACCTTCGGCGCCTTCTCCATTATCAAAACGATGAGCATGTGGAAAGGCGCGCCGGTGATGTGCGGTCCTAAGGGGCTGCGGGGCCGGTTGCCGGCCAGCTGCCGAACGCTCTTTTTTAGGTGTCGCCGGCCTGGGGGCGGCTGGCG
>DAIRIE010000170.1:268-3221 GCA_036809705.1 Chthoniobacterales bacterium | reverse complement strand
CGGCCTTTCGATAAACTGCGCGACGGCTTCGTCATGGGAGAAGGCGCCGCGTCGCTCGTGCTGGAAGAGCTCGAACACGCCCGCGCGCGCGGGGCGAAGATTTACGCCGAGCTGCTCGGTTACAGTCTAAATAACGACGCTTTTCACATGACCACACCGCTGCCTGGCGCGGAGTCATGCATTCGCGCTATGCGAGAAGCGCTGGCGGACGCGCAGCTCGCACCGGAGCAGATCGATTACATCAACGCGCACGGCAGCTCGACCCAGCTCAACGACGCCACTGAAACCCTCGCGATCAAGGAGGTCTTCGGCGAACACGCGCGCAAAATTCCGGTGAGCGCAACGAAACCGTTCACTGGGCATCCACTCGGCGCGACCGGCGCGATCGAGGCGATGATTTGCGCGCTCGCGCTCGAGCACCAGCATGTGCCCCCGACCTTGAACCGCGAACAGCCAGATGACGCGTGCGATCTCGACGTCGTGCCGAACCAGGGCCGGGCGACCGACCTGCGCTACGTCATGAGCAATTCGTTTGGATTCGGCGGGATTAATGCCTGCGTGATCCTCGGAAAGCTCGGCGCGTAACTTTGGGTAGCGCACGCGTCCCGCGTGTTGCGGACTTTCCTAAACGCGATCGCCTTTGGGATGATGTCGCGCAAAGGGAAGATCGGCGTGACGCCAAAACCAACACCCGGGACGCGTGCGCTACCCAGAGTCTGCGCGCGATGCGTCAAACAAATCTGCGCGGTTCTGTTGCGTTCGAAGACGTGCCTGTTCCTTTCGCCACTTCGCCACCTCAGCGTGATTCCCACTGAGCAACACCTCCGGCACCTTCCACCCTCGAAACTCAGCCGGTCGCGTGTATTGCGGCGCTTCGAGGGAACCATCGCGGAAACTGTCATCGACTGCAGATTGCTCATGGCCGAGAACTCCAGGCAGCAATCGCACCACCGCATCAACGAAAACGACGGCCGCGATGGCGCCGTTAGTCAGCACATAATCTCCGATCGAGATTTCCTCATCGACCAGATGCTCGACCACGCGGTGATCAACGCCCTCGTAATGCCCGCAGACGATGATGACATGCGCATGGTGCGCCATCTGGATCGCGAGGTGCTGATCAAAACGTCTGCCTTGCGGCGTCATGAGAACGCAAATGCTGCCAATCGTGCGGAGCGATTCGACCGCAGCAAAAATCGGCTCCGGTTTCATCACCATCCCCTGCCCGCCACCGAACGGCGCATCATCCACTACGTGATGTTTGTCGCTCGTCCAGTCGCGGAGATTATGGATGTGGAGGTCGAGCGCGCCGCTTTCCTGCGCGCGCTTCATCATGCTTTGGCTCAACGGGACGCGGCAGATCTCGGGGAATAGGGTAATGATGTCGATGCGCATCGTGGCGCAAGTTTCCAACTTGCGCTGGTAAAGCAAAGGCGAGTTGGACAGTTGCCCTTACTCGATGATCTCCAGCGTCGCGCGCTGATTGTGACGTGAGGCAGAACTTGAGAGCAGTGCGCGAATGGCCTGGATGGTTTGGCCATTGCGGCCAATGATGCGGCCCACATCGCTTTGCCGCAGCTGAAGCCGAAACGTCACCGCTCGCCCGGAAGGGATCTCGCTGATGATCGCTTCGTCTGGAAACTCGGCGAGTTGGCGGATGATGAATTCGAGAAACTCACGCATGACGCAATCTGCCGTCATCCTGGGCGAAGTCGAACGATCCCGCAGAAGTTGCCCTTGCGGTGCGCAACGGGATCCCTTCAACCCCGAACGCATTCGCGGCTCAGGATGACACCGTGACGGCCGGCGCGTTCGCTGCCACTTTCCTGTTCTTCTTAATCAAGCTTCGCACGGTATCGCTCGGCTGCGCGCCATGCGACATCCAATGCTCGATGCGATCGAGCTTCAGCGTGCTGTTGTGTCCGGGCTTCTTCGGATCGTACGTCCCGACGAGTTCGAGGAATTTGCCGTCGCGCGGGCTGCGGCTGTCGGCGACAACGACTTTGTAATACGGGCGATTGAGCGCGCCTTCTCTGCGGAGTCTGATAGATACGGACATCTAAGAAAGTTAAGAGGTTGAGGAGTTGAGTGGTTGAGCGGAGGAAACGAATCGCCGCAATCGCGAATTTCGCAAGCGTTTAGCTTCGCATACGCGCCATTTGCGCCATCATTCGTTTCATCTTCCCGGTGCTCTTCATCAGCTTGCGCATTTGGTTGAAACGCTGAAGCAGATCGTTGACTTCTGTGACGGTGCGGCCGCTGCCGCGCGCGATGCGCTGACGCCGGCGCGCGTTCAGAATGTCAGGCTTGGTCCGTTCCTGCGGCGTCATCGACAAGACGATGGCTTCGATGCGGCGCAGCTGTTTTTCATCAATGTTCAGCCCGGGCACGTTGCTCATGCCGGGCAGCATTCCGATGATGTTTTCCAGCGGACCCATTCGCCTCATCATTTTGAACTGGGCGAGAAAATCGTTGAAATCGAAGCTGGCGGTGCGCAGCTTTTTTTCCAGGCGCGCCGCTTCTTCTTCGTCGACAGCTTCCGCCGCTTTCTCGACCAACCCCACGATGTCGCCCATGCCCAGAATGCGGCCCGCCAGCCGATCTGGCACGAACGCTTCGAACTGGTCCAGCTTCTCGCCCATGCCGGCGAATTTGATCGGCCGCTGCGTCACCTCGCGCATGGAAAGCGCCGCGCCGCCGCGCGCGTCGCCGTCGAGTTTAGTCAAAACGATCCCGGTGATTTGCAGCGCTTCGTTGAAGTGAGTGGCCACGCTGACCGCCTGCTGACCAGTCGCCGCGTCAGCCACGAGCAGAATTTCCTGGGGCTGGAGAAAATCACGCAACCGCTTCAGTTCCTCGACCAGCGGCTGATCGATCTCCTGCCGCCCGGCCGTATCGAAAATCTCGACGTTCTGCGTCTGCGCCTGCGCCCAGGTGATGCTCGCTTTGGCGG
>DAIRIE010000170.1:0-258 GCA_036809705.1 Chthoniobacterales bacterium | reverse complement strand
ACGTCCTTCTCCTCCGGCGGCGGGGTGTAAACCGGCACTTCGACCTGCCGGCCCAGGGTCGCGAGCTGCTCGATCGCGGCGGGACGTTGCAGATCGCAGGCGATCAACACCGGCGTGCGTCCCTGCTTTTTCAGCAGGCGCGCCAGTTTGGCGGAGGAAGTAGTTTTGCCGGCGCCGTTCAAGCCGACCATGAGAATACGGGCCGGCTTTTGCAGGTTCAGCGGTGCGGTGTCGCCGCCGAGCAGCGTCGTTAGTTCA
>DAIRIE010000169.1:0-6058 GCA_036809705.1 Chthoniobacterales bacterium | reverse complement strand
ACCGATTTGCGGATGAAGTATTCCGGCGCGGTGAAATCGCGCGGCGCCCTCTCGCCATTGTGGCTGCGCGATTGCATCTCCGCATCCCAGCGACTGAGGGCGCAGGTGGAGGCAAACAGTTCCATGGCCGCGCCGGCGATGCGCTCCTGAATGAGCTGCATGTCGAGCACCGGCTCGCGATAGATAACGAGAGCGCGATTCACAGCCACGTTGAATCGCCAGATCAAGCGCGACAGTTGTCCCGCGAACCCGCGCAGTTCCGCGCTGCGCACCGGCACGTTTGGCGGATGCACTGTCGCGTTGAGCCGGCTCTTGCCCGCGCTCCACGCCTTGGCCATGCGATTGACCGAGAGCGACATCATCGTGTCGTAAATTTCCTTAAATTCCATGCCCGGTCCGCGCATCCCGACCAGCGCAACGAACGATGTCAGCACCTCGTTCGAGCCTTCGCCGATCTCGAGGACCTTGGCATCGCGGAAGTAGCGCGAAACGGGGTACTCCTCGATGTAGCCGTAGCCGCCGTGGATCTGGAACGCATCATTGACCGCTTCCCACAGCCGCTCCGTGGTGAACACTTTCAGCATTGCCGTCTCGATCATGTAATCCTCAAGACCGCGATCGATGAGCGAAGCGGTCACGGTGGTCATCGCTTCCATCGCGTAAACATCGGCGGCCATGGTCGCGATTTTCTTCTTCACCAGGTCGAAGCTGCCGAGTGTTTTCTTGAATTGCTGGCGCGAATTGGCGTGCTCGATCGCCATGCGCAGGCAACGCTTGGCCGCGCCGGTGCAACACGCGCCGAAGGTCGTGCGCCCGAAGTCGAGTACGGTCAGTGCAACACGCAGACCCTTCCCGATCGGCCCAAGGACATTTGCTTTTGGCACGCGCACGTTGTTCAACCGAAAGCGCCCCGTGGCTGTCCCGCGAATGCCGAGCTTCGGCATCCGCGCATCGACCATTTCGAAACCTTGCATTTCGGGCGTGACGAGAAAGGCGGTGATCGCGTCCTTTCCCGGTTTGCCTGGCACGGGAGTGCGCGCCATTACCGTCAGCACCTGGGCGATGGAGGCGTTGGTGATGTAACGCTTCTCACCGTTGAGGATGAAATCGTCACCATCGGGCGTGGCGGTCATCTGGACGTTAGCGGCATCGGAGCCAGCTTCGCGTTCGGTGAGAGCGAACGCCGCAAGCTTCTCCCCGGCGACCAGTGCCGGCAGCCATTGCGCCTGCTGTTCGGGCGTGCCGAATAACAACAAAGCGCGAATACCGATGGAGTGATGGGCATTAACAAAAACCGAAGTCGAGGCGTCGCGGCTGCCAATTTCCTCCAGCACCCGGCAGTACTGCATTTGCGAAAATCCCCGTCCGCCGGCTTCGCGCGGCGCGGTCATGCCGAGCACGCCGGTGCGGGCGAGGCCATCGACGAGATTGCGGGGAATGTCGGCGTTGCGATCGATCCACTCGGAGTCTAGCTCTTGGTCGAGCATCTCGCGGACTTCAGCGACCGCACTGGCCAGCTCACTCTCCTGGCCGGCGGCGAGTCGCGGATACGGCATTACCCAGTCCGCGACGAAATTGCCCAGGAACAATCCCTTGGCGTAGCCGAGCTCCTGCCGTCCGCTGAAGAGCAGCTCCTCGGCCTGCTGCATCTCCTGTTGCCGCTCAATATCCGCTTCCGTCTGCGCCATAAATTCATGACTCGCCGCGCCACGCATGTCCGGCTCGGACCGAGTCAGGGACTGTATTCGTCGGAGCGCGTCTGTCCACTGAGCCGGCGCAGAATGGCGGTGACGATCCGATGAGCAATATCGTGACCTTGAGGCCATTGGCTCTCGCGCGGTCCGGCGACGTTCACGATTGTCATTCCGAGCGAAGGCGAGGGACCTCTCAAACGTTCGTTAGCGCGATCACCCATAGGGAGGTCCCTCGCGCCCGCTCGGGATAGTAGCGCGTGAACGAACACCACCGCACGCTCAACCGCCTCATGGCGCGACAGCCGTGCGCAAGTCGAGGACCAGATGCGGCTTTCGCATTTCCCAGCAGAACTCCGATGTCTCGCGCGTCCCGCCGGTCAGCTCACCTTTGGCGATGATGAGCGTGCCATCCGCCTCAGCCACATTGCGCGCTGTCCGCACGGAATAATCCGTCGAGGGCAATTCGCTCACTGGATACCGATCTGGGATTATCCCATCATCCGCCATCCGCCCCGCCGGACACCACCCGCCGCATTCGGCTCGAAGATCCAGCGCGGCGTCCAGCGGCCCGCGATCAACGCCAGTCTGCCCGCCGCAAATAATCTTCAGCAACTACGTTTCCGCGGTTTCTTGATCAACAGTGAGCCGGCTGATCATCAGCGGGCGAATGGTGTCATAACCGCCTTTGTCGAAAAAAATGAAAACACGATCGCCGGCGGGCGGGACTGCAATGTGGTCAACAGTTGGAACACGGATTCCGCCGCCGTCCACAGTATGGATTATGAACGGCACGAACGGTCGCTTTCCGATGAGTTCGCGCAGGTCAGCGATCATCCCCTCACCATACCGGAGACGTGGCCAGCCAACAAGTTTGGCTCAGCTGCACCCCTGGCTCGTGCCGCATTCGGTGCAAACCCCGCAGGCCCCGGCGCGGATCACTTTCTCGCTCCCGCAATGGGAGCAGACGATGTCCATGAACATGTTGCCCAGCGCTTCCTTCACGCGCTCCGCGTGCGTTTGGCCGCGACTCGTTAGCTTGGGATTTCCTTCGTTGGGCGAGTCGTTGGTGATGACATCGATCAACTCCTTCTCCGCCGTGCGCGGCAACTCCGGCACCGGGCGGTTGATCGACTTCTTCTCCATGTCGGGAATCTCCTTCAGCGGGAGATCGGGCTGTCCACGGTGTGGCGAGGTGGCTTCCTTGTAGCCTTTGATGAACTGGCAACCGAGCCAGCGAAACACGTAATCGGTGATGCTGGTGGTGCTGCGGATATCAGGGTTCTTGGTGAACCCGCTTGGCTCGAAACGCTGGTAGGCAAATTTTTTCACCAGGCTTTCGAGCGAGACACCATATTGCAGCGCGATCGAGGTCAGCGTTCCCACCGTATCCATGAGCCCGCCGATGGTGCTGCCTTCCTTCGCCATGGTAATGAAAAGCTCGCCCGGCATTCCATCTTCGAACAATCCGACCGTGATGTAGCCTTCATGCCCGGCGATCTCGAACTTGTGCGTGAGTGACATGCGGGTGTCGCTCATCCGATGCCGCACCGGCTGATCCACCAGACCGCGTAGTTCGCCAGTCTCAGCTTCCAACTCCAGAATCCGCTTCTGCAAATCTTCGCGCTCCGCCGTGGCGTCCATCGCGCCATCGGCGCCGCCCATGTCGCGCGTCTTGCGTGTGTTCAGCGGCGCGGAACGCTTCGAGCCATCGCGGTAGATCGCGATGGCTTTGAGCCCGAGCCGCCACCCTTCCACATAGGTGTTCATGATGTCGTCCACCGTGGCCGTCTCCGGCAGGTTCACCGTCTTGGAAATCGCGCCGCTGAGGAACGGCTGCGCCGCGGCCATCATCCGCAAGTGTCCCATGTAATGCAGGCTGCGTGTTCCCTGGTGCGCACGAAACGCGCAATCGAAAATCGATAGATGTTCCGGCTTTAATCGGGAAGCTATCTTCGCTCCGTTTTCGCCGGTGACATCTTCGATCGTGTCGAACTGATCGATATGATTGATGATCCTGCAGATTTGATCGGGCGAATACCCGAGGTGCTCCAGCGCCGGTCGCACCGTCTGGTTAACAATCTTCAACATCCCGCCGCCGGCTAACAATTTGTATTTCACCAGCGCGATGTCCGGCTCGATCCCGGTCGTGTCGCAATCCATCAGGAAACTGATGGTGCCCGTCGGCGCGAGCACCGTTACCTGAGCATTACGATAACCATGCCGTTTGCCCAGCTCTGCCGCTCGGTCCCATGTCCGCTGCGCGTCTTCCTTCAGATACGCGAACTCCTCCACATCCGAAATGCTTTGCACCGCCGTGCGATGCAGCTCCATCACGTCCTGCATCGATTGCACATTGTCCGCTGCCACCGGTTTGCTCACGCCGCTGCAACGCGCATCGGCGTATCCCGGAAACGGCCCGAGTGCCTTCGCCATTAACGCGCTCTCCGCATACGCCTCGCCCGTCATGATGGCAGTAATCGCGCCGCACAAGGCCCGGCCTTCCGCGCTATCGTAGCCATAGCCGTAGCTCATGATGAGCGACCCGAGATTGGCGTAGCCCAGCCCCAGCGTCCGGAAGATGTGGGAATTCTCCGCGATCTCTTTGACGGGATAGCTCGCGTTATCGACAATGATTTCCTGCGCGGTAATGAAGACGCGCACTGCCGCTTTGAAGCGCTCGACGTCGAACTTCCCGTCCCCCGCTTTGAACTTCATCAAATTGAGCGACGCGAGATTGCACGCGGTGTTATCGAGGAAAAGATACTCGCTACACGGATTGGTGGAATTCTGCCGCCCGGTGCCCTTGCAGGTATGCCATTTGTGAATGGTGGAATCGAACTGCATTCCGGGATCGCCGCAGACGTGCGTGCCCTCGGCGATTTTGCGCAACAATCCGCGCGCATCCTTGCGCTCACACGGTGAACCATCGCGCACTCGGCGTGTCCACCATTCCTCGCCCGCAAGCGCCGCATGCATGAACTCGTCGCTCACGCGCACGCTCAGGTTTTCGTTTTGATACATGACCGAGCCATAGGCATCGCCGTTGTAGCTCCCGTCGTAACCAGCATCGATCAACGCCCACGCTTTCTTCTCCTCGTTCTGTTTCGCGTCGATGAACTCCTCGATGTCCGGGTGCCAATCCTTCAGCGTGTTCATCTTGGCCGCGCGACGCGTCTTGCCGCCGCTCTTCACCACATTCGCCACCTGGTCGTAAACTTTCAGAAACGACAACGGCCCACTCGGTTTCCCGCCGCCGCTCAGCTTCTCGCGCGTGCTGCGCAAGGTGGAAAGATCGCTCCCCGTGCCGCTCCCATATTTGAAAAGCATCGCCTCGCTCGTCGCCAATCGCATGATGTCCTCCATCGTGTCGTCAACCGACTGGATGAAGCACGCGCTTCCCTGCGGATACTCGTACTGCGTCGCGGCGCGCTCGGCCTCGCCCGTCTCGCGATTGTAAAAATAATTGCCCGCGCCTGCGTCGCGCCCGATGCCGTATTGATGATGCAGCCCGACGTTAAACCAAACCGGCGAATTAAACGCTCCGTGCTGGTTCAAGCAGAGCCAGCTTAGCTCATCGTAAAAAACCTCCGCCGACTTCGCGTCCGCGAAATATCCGTCCGCGACTCCCCAGTCGGTGATCGTGCGAGTGACGCGATGAATGAGCTGCCGCACCGAGGTCTCGCGCCCGCCTTGGTGCGGATCAGTCCCGTTCGCGATGTCGCCGTAGAAATACTTCGAGACGGCGATCTTCGTCGCCAGCGGACTCCAGGCGGCCGGCACCTCGATGTTCTCCTGCTTGAAGATAATCTTACCGCCGTCATCCGTGATCGCAGCCGTGCGCCGCTCCCATTCCACCTGGTCGAAAGGCGCCACTTTTCCGTCGCTAAAGACGCGCTTAAAACGCAAGCCGCCACGGGGCGATGGAGGCTGTCCGCCGCGAATCGAGGAGACGCGAGGTTTGCTTTTGCTGCGTGAGGCGGCGAGTTGCGCTTTGAGCTGGATCATGAATGACGGATGCGGGTTAAGGTTGTGAAAAGTGGTGAACAACCGCGAACAGCCCAGCTAACAACCTGCGGATAACTGGTCAATACCAGCTTACAACCAGCGGTAGCGGAGCTGCTCCGGCGACCTACAACATGCGGCGTGATTCCAGACCCGCACAAGAAATTATTTGTGAATTTTGTCCACGCCCGGGACACGAGGAGCCGGAGCCGGGCCGCCACGCTCCTTTCTGCGCGCAGAAGCGCGGCATGCAATCATTCCGCCGATTCCGGCACGGCACTCTCGGCCGCCTGAAATCCAATCTTCGAATGGGTGCCGTCGCAAAACGGCTTTTCGGTGGAAGCGCCGCAACGGCAGAGCGC
>DAIRIE010000168.1:5481-6127 GCA_036809705.1 Chthoniobacterales bacterium | reverse complement strand
CAACTGATCGATCACACCTTTGTCAAAGCGCAGACTGATAACGCTTATCCGGCTGCGACCTACACCGTGGCAGGCAATCCAACCTCTTGTCTCGCGCTAGCGCCCGTGACGGCGGCTTCTCGCAAGACCCATGGAAATAAGGGCGTCTTCGACGTCAATCTGCCACTTACGGGGCCTGCCGGCATCGAATGTCGTAAGGGCCAGGGCGCAAACTCAAACAATCACCAGGTGGTCTTCACCTTCCCCGCGCCCGTCTCTGTCACATCGGCTAGTTGCGGGGGAACCCCTGCGCCTGCGGACGCGAAGGGTAATCAGGTAACTGTAAGCTGTAACGGGGTGGCAAACGCGCAGACAATTACCGTGGCTCTGACAGGTGTGAACGATGGCTGCAACATCTTCAACGTTGGCGCCCCTATGGGCGTGTTGTTAGGTGACGTGAATGGAAACACCAAGGTTGAGGGCAATGATGTTTCTGCTGTGCAGGGCCAAGTTCGCGCTGCCGTGAGCAACAGCAACTTCCGCGATGACGTTACCGCGAACGGCACGATCGATGGCAGCGACGTCTCGACTACCCAAGGGCAAGTTCGCACTCACTTGTAAGTGTCGATTTCTACCGTGCCGCTGCGGCATGAGCGATGCCGCAGCG
>DAIRIE010000168.1:3134-5471 GCA_036809705.1 Chthoniobacterales bacterium | reverse complement strand
GCGCACGGGCAAAGAGGTAGCGAAGACATTCAATTTTCCTATTGAGAGGTTTGCTTCTATTTGGATCGCCGAAGATGTGCCAGCCACTTCCGGCCAGGAGTGAGATGGACAAGGCTTTCTGGAACTGCAGGCTCGCCGGAACGGCGACTCCGGAGGTCAGAATATGGCGCGGCGTCGCTTAGTTGCATCGCGGCGTCACGCCCGCTAGCGAGCGCGAGTAACGCCAACGACGGCGCTCCGGAACGGCGACTGTGCGCGTGCACGCGCTAAGCGCAGAGGCCGCAGAGAAGAAAGAAGAGAGCAATAGAGGATCTCTGCGCTCTCTGCGGTAAATCCAGACTTCTTCCTGCATCCTCTCCATGTCTCGTGTGGTGCAAATCATAACGAAATAGCTCCCGGCGGGCGCTGGCGCGACCGGTTCAGGTAAATTCGGCCGATGTTTTCCGAGACCATCGAGCTGCTTGGCCACATCATCGACTCGCTCATTTTACCCAAAGTACTCGACCAGATTTTGTCCCGTGGCGCTCAGTTCAAAATTAACGAGGTCAAGATCGGCGGACATCGCGCCGACCAGAGTTTTGCCCGCATCGATGCCACAGCTGCCGACTGCGGGCAAAATGCAGACCGTGTGTTCTCCGTGCGCTCTCTGGTTGCAGCCCGGGAGCCGGCTTGCTACCGCATTACATCGATACCCTCGACCCCGAAGTAAGGTGCTGCGGCTATCAGACGCCGGTCATTACTGTAAATCGCACCGAACCGGTTTTCGGCCGCGCAGGTGAGATGTAATGCGTCCGCCGCGCGGCAAAGCACCCCCTTGGGCAGTGCAGCCAGCCGTGTGCAAGCCGATTCGATCAGCGAACGAGTTATGGGAAGGAAAGACCATAAATCCATTGCCTCATCCCGTATGAACTGGTGCATCGCTTCATTCGCGCTAGCAGAGGCGAGATCTCCTTCACGCACATGCCGTTTCACCGCCGAGAAAAACTCCACTCGCCCGTGCGCCGCGCAGGCCCGGCCGGGATGCGAGTGGGCCAGCGCCAAGACTTGTGCGCTGCCGGGTTCAGCCAAATAGCACTTGATGATGTAAGTGCTGTCGAAATAGATCACCGGGCGTTGCGTTCCTCGGAAATGTAAACGGAAGAATCGACGCGTACCTTCGGCAGAGAAGCCACCCGGCGCCGGGGGAAGTGCACGCCTGCCGCTTCGGACGCGGCGGCCGCTTTGAGAATGGCTACCTCGCGTCCGCGATCGGTCACACGAATCGTCTCGTGCTGGGCCGCACGCACGAAATGACCGGTGCGCTCATGGAGCTCGCGAATGGAAATCGTCCTCATGTGTCCAATGTGACACAACAAAGATGTGGGTCAATTTCACCCACCGAGGACCCAGAGGACCCAGAGGGAGGGTTGAAAAGCTGAATGCTGATTCAATCCAGTGAATCCGATAAATCCTGTCTAGTTCTTCTCCTGTCTCCGATCTCTGTGCCCTTTGTGGTGAATCGTTAGTTGGCTGAGCCGCGACTGGCGCGACCGGTCGCTTCACGTAGATTCGGCCGATGTTTTCCGAGACGATCAAGCTGCGCGGTCACATCATCGATTCACTCATTCTGCCCAAGGTGCTCGATGAGATCCTGTCCCGCGGCGGCAACTTCAAAATTAACGAGGTCAAGATCGGCGAACATCGCGCCGACCAGAGTTTTGCCCGGATCGAAGTCACAGCTGCCACCGGCGACGCCCTCGATGATCTGGTGCTGCGACTTCGCCAGCACGGCGCAGAAGTGGCCGAGAAAGCAAATGCGGAGCTCGCCGCCGCGCCCGACGACGGCATTTTCCCCGCCGATTTTTATGTCACGACGAATCGCCAGACATTCGTCCGAATCGAAGGCGCCGAGGTCGAAGTGCAGCGGCCGATGATGGACAGCGCCATCGCTTTTGATCGCGCTGGCAAAACCGCGCGCACGGTGAAATTCGGCGAAGTGCGCAAAGGCATGCCAATCGTCGTGGGGCATCGCGGTGTGCGCGTAGTGCCGTTGCAGCGGGCGACTTCCGGCACCGACGTTTTCGGATTCCTCAGCGCTACACTTTCAGCCGAGCGCCCGAAGATCGCCGTCATCCGTGAAGTCGCGCGCGAGCTGGAGGCGGCGCGGCAGGCGAATGGCCGCATCGTCCTCGTCGCCGGCGCGTCGCTTGTGCACAGCGGCGGCGCGGAGTACGTCCAGCAGCTCATCGAGTGGGGCTACATCAGTCTGCTCCTCGCCGGCAATGCACTCGCCGTTTACGATATCGAGAGCGTGCTCTTCGGCACCGCGCTGGGGGTGAACCTGGAACGTGGCGCGCT
>DAIRIE010000168.1:0-3124 GCA_036809705.1 Chthoniobacterales bacterium | reverse complement strand
GTACTGGGATTTCCTGCTCGTCGATGGCGGCCATGAAAACCATCTCCGCGCCATTAACATGATGCGTTCCGCCGGGGGAATCGCCCGCGCCGTGGAAAAGGGCATGCTCACCGGCGGGATCATGCACGCGTGCCTGAAAAACGGCGCGGATTTCCTGCTCACCGGATCGATTCGCGATGACGGGCCACTGCCGGAAGTGATCACTGATACGATCGCAGCCCAGCGCGTGATTGCCGAAAAGGTGCAGGGGACAACGCTCGCGCTGCTCCTCGGCTCAATGGTGCAGTCGTTCGCCGTCGCGAATCTGCTGCCGGCCACTGTGAAGACACTCGTGGTCGACATTAACCCGACAGCGGTGGCGAAGTTGACCGATCAACAGACGTTCCAGGCGCTCGGGCTCGTCACCGACATCGAGCCGTTCCTGCGCGAGCTCGTCACCTGCTTGCGCGCCCTTCGCGACAAGAACAAGTAATTGCCTCATGCGCGAACTGTTGCTCTGCGCGCCGGATCACTACGGCATCGAATACGAGATCAATCCCTGGATGAGCCGGGAGCGGGGCGCCGATGTGGCGGCCACGCAGGCGCAATGGCAGGGACTGCACAAGGCGCTGAGCGCGCTCGACACCCGCATCGATCTCGTGCCGCCGCAGCCGAAATTGCCCGACATGGTTTTCACCGCCAACGCGGGACTCGCCGTCGGCCGCAAATTTATCCCGAGCAATTTCCGCCACGAAGAGCGTGCCGGCGAAGCGCCGCATTTCGCCAGTTGGATGGAGAAACGCGGTTACGAAATTCTCTGGCTGCCGAAGAACCTTTATTTCGAAGGCGAAGGCGACGCGCTCTTCGCTGGCGATGCGCTTTTTTGCGGTTACAAATTCCGCAGCGACATCCAGGCGCACAGCGCTGTCGCGGACATGCTCGGCTGCCTCGTCATCTCGGTCGAGCTGGTTGACCCGCGCTTTTATCATCTCGACACCTGCTTTTGTCCGTTGCCCGATGGCGGCGCGGTCTGGTTCCCCGCGGCCTTCGATGAATATGGCCAGCGAGCCATCCGTGCTCATGTCTCCGATTTGATCGACGTGGAAGAAGAGGAAGCGAAAAGCTTCTGCTGCAATGCTGTCGTCATTGATCGCGACGTCGTCCTGCCACAAGGCGCCCCGGAACTCGTTAGCTCTCTAACGAAACGCGGCTACCGCTGCCACGAGCTGCCGATGTCGGAGTTCCTTAAAGCCGGCGGCGCCTGCAAATGTCTCACCATGTTCATGCCGCAGCGTTGTGACTAGTGAATGGTGACTCGTGACTCGTGAATGGAAGGGCGCTTGTCCATTCACTATTCACTATTCACGCGTCGGCTTCGCTCCAAGCTCCACCTCGATCTCGCGCGTCGGCAAACAATTCACCACATCCTCTTTCGTCAGCCACCCCTTGCGCGCGACGCCGATGCCGAACCACAGGTCTTGCAAACGCGACACACGATGCGCATCGGGGTTGATGACGCAGCGGACGCCTTTGCTCTTCGCCAGTGGCCACCAGCGCCAGTCGAGATCGAGGCGCTTGGGCGCGGAGTTGATCTCGATCCACGTGCCTGTCTCCGCCGCCGCCTCGATCACCGCCGCGAGATCGATCGGGTAAGCATCACGTTTCAGCAGCAGCCGGCCCGTGGGATGCGCCAGCATTGTCACGAGCGGATTCTCCAGCGCGCGAATGACACGCTTCGTCATCTCGGCTTCGCTCAGGTTCAGTGTGCCGTGCACTGAGGCAACGACAAAATCGAGCTCCGCCAGAACATCATCGGGAAAATCGAGCGATCCATCGCGCAGAATGTCGCATTCAACACCGGCGAAAACGCGAAAGCCGCCGAGTGTTTCATTGAGCTGTCGAATTTGCGCGCACTGCACCTTTAGCCGCGCCACATCCAACCCATGCGCCTGCACCTGGCTGCGCGAATGATCCGAAATGCCGAGATACTGCAAGCCGAGGTCCTGCGCCGCCGCGACCATTTCCTCGAGCGAATTGTGCCCGTCGCTCGCCGCTGTGTGACAATGAAACGTGCCCCTCAAATTCTCCGGCTCGATCAATCGCGGCAGCGTGCCTTTTTCCGCGGCCTCGAATTCCCCGCAATTCTCCCGTAACTCCGGCGGAATGAACTCGAGCCCCAGCGCGCGATAGAGATCTCGTTCCTCGTTAACTTGCGGCGCCTTCGCGACCTTCTTCGCATTGGGCGCGACACCGAGCCGGTACTCATTCAAGGTCCAGCCGCGATCGAGCGCCCGGTTCCGCATCACGATGTTGTGCTCCTTGCTTCCGGTAAAATAACTCAGCGCAAACGGATACTCCGCGTTGCTAACGACTCGAAGGTCCGCCTGAATCCCGGAGCCCAAACGCCCACTCGTCTTCGTCGGCCCGCGCGCGATGACGCTCTCCACCAGCTCGTGCTCGCAAAACGTGCGCGTGATCTCGTCGGGCTTAGCGCTCGCCACCATGAAATCCAGATCGCGCACGATCTCCTTCCGCCGCCGAAAACTTCCGGCGATGCTCACCTGTAGCGCCTCTGGATGCGCGGCGAGATCGCTGCGCATTTGCTCCGCCTCTGCCGCGACGGCGCCCAGCTGAAACGAGCCGGCATGCTTCGCGCGGTTCTGAATCGCCTTGCAGATCTTCGTCTGCGTCGTCTCCCCGAAACCCGCGAGCTGCGCCACGCGCCCCGACTCGCACGCCGCCTGCAACTCCGCGATCGAGCTCACCTGCAATTGTTCGTGCAGCGCCTTGATCTTCTTCGCCCCGAGACCTGAAATCGAGAACAGCTCCAGAATGGCCGCTGGAAACTGCGCGCGCAGTTCCTCCAGAAATTTCGAGCTGCCGGTCGTGGCGAGCTCCGCCACCTTCGATGCGATCGCTTTGCCGACCCCGGGAATCTTCTCCAGCGCCTCCGCGCTTTGCAGATCGGAAAAGCTCGCGCCCCACGCTTCAATCGAGCGCGCCGCATTGGTGTACGCGCGAATCTTGAATGGATTTTCGTCCTTCAATTCCAGCAGCGTCGCGATCTCCTCCAGCGTTCCGGCGATCTCTTCCTTGGTCATGTTTTCAGTTGAGCAACAACGCAATTTCCATTTAAGTTAGCGGT
>DAIRIE010000167.1:2818-6129 GCA_036809705.1 Chthoniobacterales bacterium | reverse complement strand
GAAGCGGAGACATCTCTGATTTTTCTCCTTTGCCGAAAGCGCTATGGATTCCTCGGTCCGATCCGGACTGACATTTCCGCTCCGCTCCGCGCGCAATGATAGCGAGAGCACTGGGCGACCAGGCGGTGTAATCCCTCTTCTCATAACGATGTGCGCGCCAATGGCACCACAATCTCCTCCGGCACTCTCGCATCGCTTCGCCCAATAACCAGTCTAACGAGTCGTGGCAGCGTGATGGTGTCCGTCCAGCGTTGCACCCACGCGTTCAGCCGCGGGTCGAAATAACGGACCTGTAACGTGCTCACGTCATCGATCAGCGGCACCCAGCTTTGATGTTCATCGTCAATCCCCTCCTCATCCTTCGGGCGGCGGAGAAGGCCGAGATCGAGCTGTTTGCCCTTATTATCATGTGGGCGCAGCCGGAGATCGACCCGGAAATCGCCCGCGGCATAGCGCGTCAACACTCCCGGCCCGGCCGAAGAAACCCATGTCATCACATCACGGTCGCGATCGTTCACCCTCACTGCATCCCCGAGCAGTGCACCCGAGCCCTGCGGCAGACTTTGCAATTGCTGCGCCAGCATGTCACGCAAACCATGGTAACGCGCGTCGGCCGCATCCGCCTCCGCCGACACCCGCATCGCGACGATGTTGGTCTGGACGAAGCGGTAGATCGCCACCGACATCAGGGCCAGAATGGCCACCGCCAGCGTCACCTCCAGCAGGGTGAACGCCCTTCTGCGATCACTGCGCGCGATAAACATAAAACGCGATCGCCTTTTGTTGCTCCACTCCGCCGCGCATCCAGCTCGCCGTTAACGTCACGCGCTGAATCCCGGTCACCGCCCTCCGATCTTCCGTCAATTGCTCAGGTTGCGCCTTTTGCGTCAGCTTCACTTCGCCATAGCCCGTATCGATCTTGGCCACCTTCGTTTTGTCCGGCTGCCCCGGCGTCGTCTCGATTTCCGCCATTCGGTTGGCCAGAATCTGACGCACCCGTGAGTCGTCCGAGCTCAACGCGCTGGCATTAATGCAATTTGCCACCGCCCGTCCCAGCGCGATCACCCCGATGGCGAAGATGGCCACCCCGATCAACACCTCGTAGAGAGCGAAACCGCGTGTCCTAACGAGCCGCATATGCAGTTAACTCCGCCAGTCCATTGAGCGGTGAATATTCCGCCGTCCATTTCCCATCGGGACCGGCGAAGGAGACTCGCGCCGGCTCGCACACGCCCGATTCCCAGAAAATCCATTCCGGCGCGACCTTCTTGGTCAGCGCGGCGGGCAGATCGAGATGCCACTTCTCGCCCCGCGAAAGCTTTATCCCGTCCAGCGGCTTGTGCTCTTCCGTTTTCGAAAAACTTGCTGGCTGGAGCGCGACTCCGCCATCGCTGAAAACGATGAGATAGGCGCGGCGCTCGGCCAGACTGCGTTCGTGTGCCTGGCGCACGAGATCGTTAAAGCGATCGAGGGAACGGTGGAGGCGCTTGTCCGCCAGGACGCCGTTGAGGCTGGGCACCGCCAGCGCGAGCAGCAGCAAAACGATGAAGACGGCGATGACAATCTCGAGAAGGGTGAAAGCAGCTGTGCGCTTCAGTCCGAGTCTCTCGTCCGCGCAAATGGAACCGCGTGCTCTCGCGATCCCACCGCGGCAGCTCCCACCCCATACTCGCATGATGCGTTCCGACACGCTCTTCTAATTTACGCCGGAGAGGGAAAATCACAACGCCGCACCTCTGCCAGCGCAGCGCCGCGCAGGTCAGGCCAGTAATTGGCTTCAGTTTTGATCTCACCGTCGTTAGCTCACCGACTCTTCCCCGTCGAAGTAATCCAGCGGATCGGAGCGGATGATATTGCGCGAGGGCGAACGCACGAGCCACTTCGCGCTGTCGGGATAGTAGCACGATTCACCGATGGGATTATCGGCGACAATGAAGAGAACCAGATCAGCGGAGCTATTGTTGATGAGCTGGTGCGCTTCGTCCGGCGGATAGATAAACGCGTCGCCAGTTCCGATAGCGTGCTCTCCCTCTTCATCACGGCAAAGCCCAGTCCCGGAGATAACGTAATAGAATTCCCACTGCGCACTGTGACTATGGTAGGGAAAAGCGGCTTTCCCGGGAAAGATTCGGCAAACCTCAACGTCAAACGGATGACGTTCTTTCAAGTCGGTTGAAGCCGGTATGCGGCCGAGCGCTTCCGATAGCTGCTTGCCGGCCCTGGCAAACTTGCCTTTAGGCGAACGCCAGATCAGCTCCTGTAGCTCGTTAGCGTTTCTCTTGCGCATGGGTCGAACACCTGGCTCTAGCTATCATCCAGGCTATTCTCAGCCACAGATAACACAGATGAAATAACTGTAGGGGCGGCTGTTAGCCGCCCGAGAGTCCGCGGGGGAGCTGACAGCTCCCCCTACAGCCAATCTATGTTTCACCTGCGTTGCGCGGCTGGACTACTCCCTGCCCCAAATCATCGCGACCGATGTCGTGAGACTCCCCCCCATGTTGAAGGTAAGGAACTTCTTCGCGCCCTGGATCTGTCGCGCCCCGGCTTGTTCCGTCAGCTGCTGATGCGCTTCGAACACCTGGCGCACACCTGTCGCGCCGACCGGATGGCCATCGCCAATGAGGCCGCCGCCGGCGTTGACCGGAATTTCCCAGTCGATCTTGCCGCTCACGCTTTCGTTGCGCACCTGCGGGAGTGCGGTCGCGCCGGACATCGCCAGCTCAAACCCTTTCCCCTTTTCAGCAAGGCCCAGGATTTCGTATGCGACAATTTCGGTGATGGAGAAACAATCGTGCACTTCCACTCCGTTCATGTCGCGCGGGGTGAGCCCGTTGGCCATGCCGAATGCTTTCTCCGCGGCTTTGCGCGCCGTGGAAAATGTCGGCGCGTCTTTCTTTTCCAGCGCGAGGTAATCAGTCGTGCTGCCGAATCCAAGCATGCGCGGCAGCTTCGACTTATCAATGCCATGACGGTTGAGGAATTTCTCTGAGACAAGCACGACTGCGGCGCTGCCGTCGGTAATTTGGGAGCAATCGGAAACCTTAAGCGGCGGCGCGACGCTCGGGTTCTTCTCTGAGACTTGTGAGGCGTCGTTGTAGGTCAGGTCGGCGTCGCGCATTTGCGCCAGCGGATTCAGGCGCGCGTGCGCGTAGTTCTTGTAAGCGACCCACGCCAGCTCCTTCTCGGTTGCGCCATATGTCTCGATGTAAATCTGCGCGATGCGCCCAAACAATTTCGGGAACATGAAGTCGCCGTATTCGGGCTTCTAGATGTGATAATCGGCCGCCGCCCCTAGGACATCCGAGCCG
>DAIRIE010000167.1:0-2808 GCA_036809705.1 Chthoniobacterales bacterium | reverse complement strand
GGACATGGTTTTCTGCTGCTCCGCGCCGACGACGAGCACCGCATCGTAAAAGCCGCCCATGATCCATTGCGCGCCGAGGAGGACGGAGAGCGAGCCCGAAGCGCATGCGGCTTCGGTGTGCATAGTCGGGATGCCGTGCAGCTTGGGATCGATCTCTGGCACGAAGGCGCCGAGATGCAGTTGCTTGGTAAATCCCGCGCCGTTGAAATTGCCGACGGCCGCCGCCTGGATTTCCGCGGGATCGATCTTCGGGTCCGCCAGCGCTTTCTGCCCGGCCTCGATGATGAGATGCCGGATGGTTTTGCCTTCCTTTTTGAGGTTACGCTTAAAATCGGTGCGGCCGCCGCCGAGAATGTAAACAGGTTCCATAATAGTTTAGCGTCTGCGTGTTTGTTGCTTCCCATCCTGAGGTCGCCACGGCAACCGAAGGATCTCCCGCACACGGACGCGTTTTCGCATATCGAAACGCGTCCGCTGCCCAGCCAAACTGTGCGCCGGATGGACACCTCTCGCAAGTGCGTGAGGTCCCTCGCTCCGCTCCGGATAACAGAGCTGGCTATCGCAGACTGAAGGAGCACGCAGAGTTGCTTTCTCCGCTTCAATTGGTTACAAGCGCCGCATGATTCACATCAATCGCGCCGGCTCCAACCTCGGTATCTTTTCGGAGGAAGATGTGCGCGAGGGCCTGCGCAGCGGACGCTTCGCCGCGAATGATCTCGGCTGGCGCGAAGGCATGGCAAGCTGGCAACCGCTTTCGCAATTTCCCGAGCTCAGCGCCGAGACTGCCGGCGCCGCACCGCCGCCGGTGGGCGCGCCGCCACCCCTGGCCTCAATCACACCTGTCACGGCAAGCGCCGCACGTGCCGGTCTGCCGTGGGACGAACGCCACACTCGCGGCTTCGTCCCAGCGTTCACCGAAACTTTAAGCATGGTGCTGCTGCGACCAGCCGAGGCATTCACCGCGATGAAACGCGAAGGCGGTTATACCGAACCGTTGATCTACGCCCTCGTCGGCGCGTGCCTCGGCGCGATCATTGCATTTCTGTTTTCGCTCATGCTTGAGGGCGCCGGCGTCACCTTCGGCCATCGGAATGGCCTCGGCGCCCTCGCCGGCATGGGAGTCAGCTCGATTTTCTTCATCGTGCTGATTCCGTTTGTTATTCTGCTGGGGCTGTTTCTAGGCTCTGCCATCGTGCATGTCTGCCTCATGGTGGTCGGCGGCGCGAACCAATCGTTCGAAACCACCTTCCGCGTCGTGGCATTCACACAAGGTTCGACTGGTGTTCTACAGATCGTCCCCGTCTGCGGCGGCCTCATCGCAGGCATTTGGGCGCTGGTCGTGCAAATCATCGGCCTGGCGCGCGCACACGAGACCGATAGCGGCCGGGCAGCGCTGGCGGTTTTCCTGCCGCTCATCGTTTGCTGCGGCGGCGGGATCCTGCTCGCGATAATGTTTGGCGCACTCGGAGCGCTCGGTCATCACAACGGGTTCTAAATGCGCGTAATTGCTCGCCCGCTGGCAGAGCGCGAAACGGATACCGAATTGCTCGGCCTCAGCGTTTCCATTGCAACAGCGGCAGCGTTAATGGCGTGGCGGGCGCTGCACGTCCCGTGGCCGATCTGTTTGTTTCATGCGCTGACCGGCCATCCCTGCCCCACCTGCGGAGCTACGCGCGCTGCCATCGCGTTTTTCCGTGGCGACCTCCTCACCGCGTGGGACTGGAATCCTCTCGCGCTCGCGAGCTACTTCGCAGTCCTCGTGTTCGACATCTATGCGCTTGCCGTCCTCATCACCGGCACGCGGCGTCTGCGCATCGTGCAGGTCAGGCCGGCGGAAAAGAAATTCCTGCGCGGCGCCGTCGTCGCGGTGGTGTTCGCGAACTGGCTCTACCTCGTTATCAATCTTCCGCGATGAATCACGACGCCGCGCACCAGCATCTCTCTGCCAGCGACAAGCGGCTGGCGGAATTAATTGCGCGCTCCCGCCGGTACGAAATCACGCCCAGCCTGAAGGTGCGACCGTTCGATGCCTACCAACAACTCAGCGGCAAAGCGGCCGCGACCATTTGGAAACGCGTGCGGGAGATTTTCGGAAAACGCAAGTTTCTCGATCCCAAAGCGGTGCTGGCGACTCCAGACGAGAGGCTGCGCGCCGCGGGTTTGTCTCGAAGCAAAGTGGCGGCGTTGAAAGACCTCGCGGCGAAAACGATCGACGGCATGGTACCGCGTGGGGCGCAGCTCGCGAAAATGAGTGATGAGGAAATCATCGAGCGGCTCATCCAGGTGCGCGGGATCGGGCGCTGGACGGTGGAAATGTTGTTGCTCTTCGATCTCGGCCGCCCCAATGTCTGGCCAGTGCACGATTACGGTGTGCGCGGCACGGCGCGAAGTTTTCGCCGTATCGCTCCGCGCTAGCCTGGTATTGCTGGCGCGCGCTCGACAAACCGGAGCCGGGCGGGAATCGCAGCTGACCCGGTCGCTTTCGTCATCGCGCAATCCGAGTTAGCTAAAGTATGGATTCGCTCTGGCTACGCTTTCAGGAATACCTCGTCCGCTATCGCGACATCGGCTTCAGCATCGATATCAGCCGCATGCGTTTCAGCGATGATTTCTTCGCCTCGATGCAAGAGCGCGCGCAAAACGCGTTCGCTGAAATGCGTGAGCTGGAATCCGGCGGGATCGCCAACGCCAGCGAAACTCGCATGGTCGGCCATTACTGGCTGCGCGATGCGCAGCTTGCGCCCAAGCCGGAGCTGCGCCGCGACATCGAGGAGACGAACGCGCGCATCAAACAATTCGCGCATGATG
>DAIRIE010000166.1:0-6131 GCA_036809705.1 Chthoniobacterales bacterium | reverse complement strand
CCGTCTTATCGCGCCGGCCGATCTTGCCGATGTCGCCGATCGCGGACTTGCCGGCGAACGCATTTATCTGAAGGGGCAATTCGTGGTGAATTTCGCCGATGCGAACAAAGCGGTGTTGCGTCCGCGCTCGCGTGTGCCCGACTCGGTGATGCGGCTGGCCGGCGGAAATTCGGCGCGCATCATCGTGGAATACCCGGCCGGCTACGTTCCGCCGGCGCCGGGTTCCACCGTCACGCGGGATGAGATTCGCCCGCTGGAAATCACCGAAGTGCGCAAACAGGAAGACGGTCAGCTCAACGTTTTCGCGCGCGAAATCATGCAGCCGTGATTCAGCGTCGACCCTTATCGAGAATAATTTTGCCGTCGCGAATCTCGAAGGTGTTTGCGTCCACGTCGCCGCGGAATTCCGCGAAGTAATCGCTTACCGGCCGCGACTTGAATTTCCAGCCGGGCAGATCGCGCGGCAACGGTTGACCGTTGATGGTGACGCTGTTCAACGGCGCGTTATCGAGGGAGCGTGGGCCGTCCGTCTGCACGACGATGTCGCCATTTAGATAATAGCCGTTGCGGCCAATCAGCTCGCCGATCGGCACGCTCGTTTGTACGTGCAGCCGATTGCTCTCGATCGAGGTGAAAACCTTCCCGCGGATGTGGCGATTCTGCGCGATGAGATTGTTGAGATCATCGGCCGTCAGCTCGACGTGCGCTGATTCGTCGTTGCGCGAGGCGCTTTCGAAATCGTGCCACTTCCTCTCTGAAACTTTGATGTGCTCCGGTGTCGTCTCAAACTGCGGCACCGGCGAAGGCTCGGTCGCGAGCAGATGGTTTTGTTGCGCCCACACCACGCCGTGCACGACCGCGGAATGCGTCCTGAAAGCAGAGTAAATTCCGACCGCGCCCATGATGAGCAGAAAGAGGATGAGCAGCGAAAGAATGAGGCAGCCTTTGCCGAAACAACCCATTCCTCGCGGCTGCGGTGGCGGCGGCGGTTCGATGTAGCCGGTCATGGCTCGTTAGCTTTCACTTTGCGCCGTGCGCAGCCTGCCGTAAAGGTCCGCCAGGCCCTGCGACAATACGCGCGTGCCGGAAAGCATCGGCATGAAATTGGTATCGCCGCTCCAGCGCGGCACGATGTGAATGTGCAGATGGTCGGGCACGCCAGCGCCGGCACATTCACCGAGATTGATTCCGATATTGAATCCTTCCGGCTTCATCACTTTGCGCAAAAGATTCTGGCCGAGGACGACGAGCGCAAACAGCTCCGCGATTTCATTCTCACCCAAATCACCGAGCTCGCCGACTTTTCGGTACGGAACGGACATGAGATGTCCCACCGTGTAGGGATAGCGGTTCATGATCAGGAACGAATTCTTGCGCCGCGCCAGCACCAGATAGGCAGAGTCGTCGCTGGCGCGAGCGGCTTCGCTCAGGAAATCACGCGACTTCGGTTTCTCGAAATATTCGAAACGCCACGGCGCCCACAGCGTTTCCAGCTCGCGGTTTGGGAAACTCACCCGCGCAGGTTAGAACCGATGCGGCGAAAACGCACGACTCTTTACGGAAACGCCTGCGACCTTCGCGCTCCCGCCGCGCGCGCATGCCGACGGCGGCGGCGACTGTCATCACTGCCATTGCTCTTTCATGAGCAACGATGGGTTGGCGTACTCGCCGATGATTTGCCCGCCTTGATACACCCACACGCCCGCGAGGGTGTCCTCGGCCTTGATGCGCTCGCCGCCTGAGAAATACCAGTGCCCGGTGAGGTGTGACTTGTTCAATTCGACACTGTTGGTGATGAACGATTTCTTCTGATGCGGCGTGAGCGCGTCGATGGAAAAAAGTGCCGCTTTGATGTCGCTGTTGCGCGGGTGCTTTAGAACCGAGCTGCTCCGTTTTGTAAAAAATCATGTAGCGGACTTCGAGCGCAGCCAATGGCTTGAACGACTTGTTCTCGGCCGCGACTTCGTAGTTCCAATGTTCTTTCGAGACGGTGCGCGTGTTGTCCGCTTCGTTCTATGGCGCGGACGCATCTACTCGTTTTCCCGAGGCGCGAATGTCCACCTCCGCTGTCGCGGCGAAGAGTTGCGCGGGCATAAACAACAAAGCCGTGCACGCTGATGCAAGGCCAGAGTTGAACGTCATTGCCATTGCTCCCGCGTTAGCGTCGAAGGATTCGCGTATTCGCCGATGATCTGGCCGCCCTGATACACGCGCACCCAGACGCCGACGAGCGCGTCTTCCGCTTTGATCCTCCCGCCATTCACGTAATGCCGCCGGCCGACGAGATGCGATTTCTTCAATTCGACAGGACTCGTCGTGAACGCTTTTTTCTCGTGCGGCTGGAGAAGGTCCACGGCGAAACTGCCGTTCTGGTGCTGTTGCTCCGGCGCATCTTTTGAACCGAGCGCCGCTTCTGTGTAGAACGTCATGTAACGCACTTCCAGACCCAGCAGCGGCTGGAATCTTTTGTTCTCGATCATCACAATGTATTGCCAGTGCTCCTCCGAAGTGCCGCGATGGCCGGCATTCTGCGGCTGACTCGCATCGACCATTTTCGGCGCGACCTGAATGTCCACATCCGACATGCCCGCGAAAGCCGCGGTGGCGCCAAGAATCAGCGCAATCACACAGACGCTGCTCTTCATCTCAATTGAGAATCGCAGGGTAATGCGCGGGTGGTTCCGTCAAGGCGGTGCGGCGCGGCTGATCACGAGATAGTGTTCATCGCGCGGTGCATTCGGGCAGAGCGGCTCATGCCGAAGTTCGCCGTTCTGCGCCAGTTGTGGAAGGAGCGCGCGCATGCGCTCTTCGGACCCGATGAGCGCCTCAAGTTTCCCGGAGTTCCAAGCCTCAACTGCTTCGCCCTGCCGAAGGAAGCCGGGCAGCTGCAAATAAACAACCAGCGCTTCGTTGTCATCCCGGAGAAGGGCGAAACGCCGGCCGTTCTGCCGAGCCCGCGTTTGCAGATCGCGCGCGCATTTGACCAGGGCACCTCGATCGCAGCGGTAGCCGCTAACGATGCGAGCAACAGTGTAGCTCGAGCTAAGGACAACGGCGCCGGCGAGGGTAATGGCAAACCAACGCGCCAGTCGGTCGCTGTTCGCGACTGCCAAGCCGCTCATTACCCCCACTGCCAAACAGAGCGGCGGCACGACCGGAAAAATGCGGTCGACGCGCTTCGATGGAATGCACGACATCACGATCAATCCCCCCACACCCCACGCCAGCAGCCAGAAAATTTCCGGCGTCAATTGCGAGAACCATCGCTTCTTCCTTTCCGCAGCGGTCTCACCGAACGCCGTCTTAGCTACCGCCGTCCCTGTTGTAGCTGCCGCCGTCCCTGGTGCAGCTGCCGGCGTCTCCGGCGGCAGGCGCGCCGCGCGAAAATCAGCCACGAGTAATCCGATCAGCAGCAAACTCCAGGGCGCCCACTTCTGGAGCAGATGCGGCAGATAAAAATAAAGTGGCTGCGGCCGATGAAGCGTTTCGCCGAAGCGGCCGGCAAACTCACGCACCACCACTTCATCATAAAATCCCGGCACAGTTTCGATGCCGGCCACAGCCCACGCTAGAAAAAGCGCGAGCGAAATGATCCACGGCCACCAGCCGGTCGCTATGCTCTGCGCCTGCGCTGTGCCGCGATAACGCCAGGCAAACAAAACCATCGCCGGCAAAACAAATGCATACACGATCGGTCCCTTGATCAGCATTCCCGCGCTCAGCAGCAGAAAGAGCAATGCTCGATCACGAGCTTGCCAGCGTTGAGCCCGCCGGATTTTGTCGAAAAAAAGCAGCGCGATGAGAAACGTGACCAGCGCCAGCGGCATGTCCGTGCGCACGAGCGTCGCGAGACGCGGCGTGAGCAGGTTGAGCGAGAAAGCAGCGAGCGCGATGAGTCCGCCAGCGGCGCCGGCGATGACCGCAGCGCGTCGCCACAAAAGCGTGCCGAGAGCCAGAGCCGCAGCGAACGACGGCGCGCGCCATGCGATCTCCCACGATCGCGTCACCCGATAGAGAAAGGCCGAGATCCATGCCACCAGCGGCGGCTTGGTCGCGACCTTCCCGCTCGGCGTCTGTTGGTAGAGCAAATGTGGCGCAGTCACGATTTGCCACGAAGTGAAAGCCTGCTTCGCCTGGTCATAATCTTCGAGCTGCCACGGCAAATTGCCCGCGGCAAATAGCATGATCGTTAGCACGCTAACGATCATGAGCGTGGCGCTGTTCTCCAGCAGCCGCGCCGCCGGCACGAATGGACCGAATCGGGATCGTCGGATCGAGTAAGCGGATTGGGCGACCGGCTCGCTCACGTGGATGCGCCCGCTGCGTCTGGAGCCGCTCCGCTTTCGGAAGTGCGGGAGGGAGCGCGTAGCTCGGTCAGGATGGCGTCGGCGGCATCGGCTTCGGCGGCATCGGCGCTCAATTGTGCGCGAACTGTGGCGAAGGCTTGAAGCATCGCGCCGCGGGCGCCGGCATCATCAAGCAACCGCGCGACGGCTCTTGCGATCGCGCCCGGTCGCGCCTTGTGCTGGATGAACTCGGGCACGATCTCGTGATTGGCCAGCACATTCGGCATGCCCAGCCAGCGCACCTTCACCACCAGGCGCGCCGCGAGATAAGTCAGCCACGCCACGCGATAGACGAGCACGAAAGGCAACTGCGCGAGCGCGGCTTCCAGCGTCGCTGTCCCGGAAGCTACCATTGCCGCCGAAGCGCGCTCCATCAGTTCGCGACCGCGCCCCACGTTGACAACGAATCTATCGTCGGCGCCCACGATTGATTCTATGACTCGCCGAAGCGACTCCGACGCGGCGGCAATTTCAAAATGTAAACGGGGATGACTGCGTAAAAGCTGGTGGGCAGCATCCAGCATCACGGGCAAAATTTTCTTTACCTCGCGTCCGCGGCTGCCGGGAAAGAGCGCAACAAGCTGCGGATCACGCTCACTGTCAGAGCAATCGCAACGGGCTGCCTCGACTCGGCTCGCGATGACAGCCGGATGCCCCACAAAATCCGCGCGGAGCCCAGCTTGCGCATAAAAATGCGGTTCAAACGGGAAAATGCAGAGCATCAAGTCCATCGAGCGCGCCATGGAGCTAACACGTCGCTGATTCCACGCCCAGATCTGCGGGCTGATGTAATAGATGATCTTAAGACCGCGCTGCCTTTTTCGAAGCTCACGCGCCAGACGTAGATTGAATCCAGGATAATCAATCAGCAGCACTGCGTCCGGTCGCAACGCCGCGATATCGCGGAGGGTGCCGTGAAATTCGCGCCGGAAAAAACGGTAGCGCTTCAACACTTCCCACAAGCCAATCACCGCCGCCTGGTCGATCCAATCGCGAAATTTCTCCCCTGCGACTGCGCGCATCTTGGGGCCGCCGCGGCCGAAGAATTGCAGCCGCGCATCGCGCCGGCGCAACTCGCGCAAGAGCTCCGCGCCGTGATTGTCGCCGCTGGTTTCGCCGGCGACGAAATAGATGCGGCTCACTGCGCGCCGATCCGTTTCGTGATTTCCACCGCAAGCTCCAAAGCTGCCGCAGCGTGTGAGCCAGACACCTTCGGCTCGCCGCCGGTGATGGCGCACTCGATAAAGGCGGCGAGCTGTTGCCGCAACGGCTCCTCCTTTTGGATCGCGACCGGTTCGCGCGTGATCTGCCCGTCGGCGCGGCGGTAAATCTCACCGGTTTGCGCCTGGTAATCGAGCGAGAGATAAGCGTCTTCCTGAAAGACGCGAATCTTGCGCATCCGCTCCGGGCTGATGCGGCTCGATGTGATATTCGCAATGCAGCCGCCGGTGAAACGCAGCCGCGCGTTGGCGATGTCTTCGCCGCGGCTCAACACCGGCACGCCGACCGCGTCGATGCTCTCCACTGGCGCACGCACAAGATGCAGGATGATTTCGAGATCGTGAATCATAAGGTCGAGCACGACGCCGATGTCAGTGCTGCGATTTGGGTAGGGCGAAAGGCGATGTGCTTCGATGAAACGGGGATGCGTCAGATGCTGTTCGAGCGCGCTCAGGATCGGGTTGAAACGCTCGACATGTCCGACCTGCAAAACCAGCCCCTTCTCCGCCGCGAGCGCCGCCAGCTCACGCGCGTCCGCGGTGTTCTCGGCGATCGGTTTCTCGA
>DAIRIE010000165.1:0-6135 GCA_036809705.1 Chthoniobacterales bacterium | reverse complement strand
GCTCGCGCCGAGGCCGAAGCAGCGAACAGCGCCAAGGATAAATTCCTCGCCATGCTTGGTCACGAGCTGCGCACACCGCTGACGCCAGTGCTGGCCGGCGTCGAGTTGCTGGATCAACAGGTCAATGGCAACGGCGAGTTACGAAGCACGCTCGACATCATCCGCCGCAACGTCGAGCTCGAAGCGCGCCTTATCGACGACATCCTCGATCTCTCCGCCATCGCCAAAGGCAAGATCAACCTCGACTTCGCCACCATCATGAGCTCGCTCGATATTTTGCGTTCCGAGTTCGCCGCCAAACAAATGCGTCTTCACCTCGATCTCGGCGCATCCGATCACTTCGCGCGCGCCGATGGTTCGCGGCTCATGCAAGTCTTTTGGAACGTCATCAAGAATGCGATCAAGTTCACTCCCGAAGGCGGCGCCATTCACATCCGCTCGCTCAACGAGGACTCACATGTTGTCATCGAAGTGAGCGACAACGGCATCGGCATCGAGCCGGAGTTCATGCCGCGCATCTTTAATTCTTTCGAACAGGGAGTGCGTCGCGTTCAGTCCGGGCATGGCGGTCTGGGCCTCGGTCTCGCCATCTCGCGCGCGATTGTCGAAGCGCACCACGGTCGCATGGAGGCGAAAAGCGCCGGGCGCAATCGCGGCACCGTCATCCGCATCTCGTTAGACATTGTGCTCGCGCCCGACGTCGCCGATCAGCCGAGCGCACCGGCTCATTCTTCCACCCCGGCGAGCCAAGCACGTTTTCGCATTCTTCTGGTCGACGATCACACCGATACCGTCACGACCCTCAGTGCGCTTTTGCGCCGCCTGGGCTACGAAGTTGTCTGCGCCGAAAGCGCGGAGGAAGCGCGCCGTCTCGCGCAGGACACTAAGTTCGATCTTCTTGTCACCGACATCGGTTTGCCCGACGCCAGCGGCCACGATCTCATGCGCGACATTCACGCGCGTCAATCCATCCCCGGCATCGCGCTCAGCGGCTTCGGCATGGAGGAAGACCTCGAGAAAAGCCGCGCCGTCGGCTTCGTCGATCACCTCATCAAACCGGTGAACGTCGACCGGCTTCAGGCCGCCTTGCGCGAGATCGCTTCCGCACCTCGCTGAGACTTGGCAAGAGGGGCGACACCGCTGTCCAATTTCTGGAGGGACCACCGCTGTGTCGTCCCAAACTTTTGAAGGCGTGCCTGCGCTGGGGCCGGCGCTCGGAGTAAAGATGGAGACGAGACGGAGCTCGTCCCTCCAATCGTGCAGCGTATTTCCGCCACAGCGTGCAGGGGGGCGCAGCGCACCTATCCAGCGACGTCCGATTTTTCAGTCGCGCTCGGTTGTTCCTCCAGCTTGCGGAAGTTAAGCTGGTTAATCCGGCGACCATCACTTTGCACGACGGTGACGAGATAATTCTCGATCTGCACCTGTTCCCCTTGCTTGGGCAAATGTCCCAGCAGATGCGTGACGTAGCCGCCGATGGTGCTCACGTCCGCGCTCTCCAGCTCGATCCCGGCAAGATCACGCAATTCATAAAGACCGAGCGTGCCATCGACGGTGAACTCGTTCTCGCTGATCTGCCGGAACTCTTCCTTCTCCGCATCGAACTCATCTTGAATGTCGCCCACCAATTCCTCCAAAATGTTCTCCAGCGTCACGATCCCGACTGTCCCGCCGAACTCGTCCACCACGATGGCGAAGTGAATGTGTTTGGTCAGGAATAGGTTGAGCAATTTTTCCAGCGGCATCATCTCCGGTACCGGGATCAGCTCGCGTTTGATGCGCAGCAAATCGGGATGCGGATCGCGCATGAGCGGCGCGAGATCCTTGATATGAATAAGGCCGATGGTGTTATCACGGCGGCCGCGGCAAAGCGGGAAGCGGGTGTGG
Organism: Chthoniobacterales bacterium; assembly: GCA_036809705.1. Classification (GTDB taxonomy): domain Bacteria; phylum Verrucomicrobiota; class Verrucomicrobiia; order Chthoniobacterales; family UBA10450; genus AV69. Next base: position 4,248 of record DAIRIE010000165.1, on the reverse strand, counting down.
CCTGAGGCGAGCGCTTTCTTGAGGTTGTCCTCGAAGCTCTCTTCGATGTCGAGAAACACGACCTGGCCGCGCGGAGTCATGATATCGCGCACGACGCGTCGGCGAAGGTCGAGCGCGTTCACGAGCAGGTCGCGGCCAAGCTCGGAGACTTCATCGGATTTTTCGCTTTCGTCTAAAATCAGACGCAGCTCTTCCTCGCTGTGGGCCAGCTCGGTATCGGCGACGGGCGCGATGCGGAGCATGCGATTGAGCAGCAGGTTTGAGGATTTGTGCAGGAGCCAGATGATCGGGCGAAAGAGCAGGTAAAAGCCGCCGAGCGGACGCACCAGCGCCAGCGCCACGCGCAACGGATTGCCAATGGCGATGTATTTCGGCGCCAGCTCGCCGAAGACGATGTGTAGAAATGTGATCCCGATAAAGGCAAGCGCGATGCAGACGGAATTGACCACGGCATGCGAGTGCACACCGGCGAGGGCGAAGAAGGGTGACAGCATTTGCGCCAGGAACTGTTCGCCGACATAGCCGAGGGCGAGACTGGCCAGCGTGACGCCGAGCTGCGTAGCCGAAAGGTAAGCATCGAGATGCGCCCGAATGTGTTTGGCGAAGGCGGCTCGGCGGTTCCCTTCCTCCGCCAGAGCATCGAGCTGGCTGGCGCGCACTTTGACGATGGCGAATTCGCATGCCACGAAAAAGCCGTTCAGCGCCACCAGCGTGGCGATGGCCAGAAGCTTGAGCACGACCGGGCCCGGCGAATCCCACGTCGCCGGCAGTGCCACGGCCATGAGTGCGGTGAGATTAAAGAGTGAAAAGCAGATGCTCATCGACCGGATGCGACCTGGCATCCGAGCCCGTGCCTGAAACGGCTACCAGCTTGATTTCGTGACGCCGGGGATAAGGCCGCTCGACGCCAGTTCGCGGAAGGTGAGCCGCGAGATCTTGAAACGCCGGATGAACGCGCGCCGCCGGCCCGAAATCTGGCAGCGATTCACCACGCGGGTGGGGCTGGCATCGCGCGGGAGCTGGTTGAGCCCGGCGTAATCCTTTTTCGCTTTAAGCTCCGCCCGCAGCGCGGCGTACTTCTTGACCGTCGCGCGCTTGCGTTCGTTGCGATTGATCCAGGAGGTTTTCGCCATAAGGAAAGCGCGCAAACTAGCGCAAAACGCGCCCGAGGCAACCGATTTGTGGCCACGCCAGAGCAGCAAATTGTAGCTGCCGCGTTGGCGCGTTGCGCGTTGTAGCGGCCGCTGTCCTCTGCGCAGATGGTGTGGTGGTTCATTGGCGCAACGCATAACCTGCATGCGTTCTGCCGCCGGGGACGGACCGCAGCTACGACTTTTCGTCTTCCGCCGCACGAATCGAAAGCATGTTCCTTCTTCTTCGCCACGATCTCCCGCAAACACCAGAGGCGCTCGCCGCAGCCCTGGACGAAGGATTGCGTGCCTTCGTCTCGCGTCCGGCGCCGATGGTGAGCATCGCTGGCGACAAAGTTTCGGCGCTCAAATCCATCGCGGTCGATCTCTCCGGTGCGAGGGCAGAATCGGCGCGCCTGCCCCCGCGGCCGCGGCTGGACAATCTTCGACCGGCCATCTCCGCCACTGAATTATCAGTCACCGCGGAACCGATCTCACTTTTCGGCGCCGCAGTTAACTTCCAATTGAAAGCTAACGAGGTCCAGCTTCAGCAGGCGCCGCAGCCCGATGACAAATCACTCCTCATCCTGCATCGCGCGCAAGCCGGCGATCTCCGCCTCGAAACTGGGCGCGCGGAGCTGGAGCATTTAATCAAACGCGTCGCCGGCAAGCTGGCGCAGAAACAGGGTGTCACGATCGAAAGCGTAAATCTCCAGCTCGCCCAGCCGCAACCGCGGGTGCTCGACGCCATCGTCACAGTCGCCGCACGCAAGCTGCTCTTTCGCCCCGTGCTCAAACTCGCCGGCAGTGTCACGATCAACGACGATCTCGTCGCCACAATCTCCAACCTCACTTGCACTGGCGACGGACCTATCGCGTCGCTCGCCTGCGCTGCCATTACGCCGCAGTTCGCCCGGATCGAAGCGCGGCCATTCCCACTCTCGGCTCTGCCCTTGGGCGAAATTCAGTTGCGCGATGTTACGCTCGATCTCATTGGGGACCGGATCAGCATCGCGGCCAAATTCGGGGAGCGATCTGCCAGCGCCTGAAATCGGCGCCTCTCTTTAACTAGACAGGATTAACGGGATTAACAGGATTTAATTAACTCAAACTCTGTCCGCTAATCCTGCATAATCCCGTAAATCCTGTCTCTCCTATCATCTGAGCCATGCTTATCAGACTCGGCTACGACATCGCCTTTGAACTCACACACGCGACTCCGATCATCGCGATGCTTTACGTCCACCCTTTACGTCGCGACGATTTGCTCCAGCCCGAAACACTGAAGGTTGAACCGGAAGTTCCTATTCACACTTACAGCGATAGCTTCGGCAACATCTGCGGCCGCCTCGTCGCGCCCGCCGGCAAAGTTCGTTTTACAGTCGACACCACCATTCGCGACAGCGGCGAACCTGATCGTGAAGCGCCAGACGCGCCGCAACACCCGGTGGAAGATTTGCCCGACGATACGCTGCGCTTTCTGCTGCCGAGTCGCTATTGCGAAGTCGACCGCTTAAGCGACATCGCCTGGCAGCTCTTTGGCGCGATCGCGCCGGGATGGGCGCGCGCGCAGGCGATCTGCGACTGGGTGCATAACCACATTAGCTTCGGCTATCATTTCGCCGACTCGCAAAAGAGTGCGCTGGAAGTTTACCGCGACGGCAAAGGTGTTTGCCGCGATTTCATGCATCTCGCCGTCACCTTCTCGCGCTGCATGAACATCCCGGCGCGTTATGTCACCGGGTACCTCGGTGACATCGGCGTCCCGGCCGCACCGTATCCGATGGATTTCAGCGCCTGGTACGAAGTGTTTCTCGCCGGCAAATGGCACACCTTCGATGCGCGGCATAATCAGCGGCGCATCGGTCGCGTGCTCATGGCCGTTGGTCGCGACGCGGCCGATGTGGCGCTGACCACTAACTTTGGAAGCGCGAAGCTCGTTACCTTTAGCGTCGTGACCGAGGAAGTTAATGAGCTTCCCGAATAAATAATGGCCGCAGCGCGCCTTACGCTGGCACTCCCTGATCGCCGCTCACACTCGTCGCGCGAATTACTCTGCCAAAGAGATCGACACCATCCAAAATGGAGCTCCGCGACGGGCTTTGGCAAGGTTGCTGCTTCGAGGATATGACAGACACCCTGTCTTGTGAAAAAAATCCTGATCGTTGAAGATAACGAAACGACTGCGCTCACCCTTGGCCGGCTGCTGAAGCATCGTGGCTACGAGGTGAAAGCCGCCGCGGACGCGATTGGCGCTTTGGAATGCGCGCTCCGGTTCGAGCCGGACCTCGTTATTCTCGACATTTCCATTCCGGGTGGGAATGGCTTCACCGTCGCAGAAAAAATCCAGAAGCTGGTTCCGCGACCCGTGCATCTCTTCTTTCTCACCGGCGGCACTGGTCCCGGCCTGCAGGAAAGAGCTGGTGCTCTGGGCGCAGTTGATTTTTTCCAGAAACCATGCCCGACGACGGAGCTGCTGGAGAGAATACAAGACACACTTGAAGGGCGGCTGCGGGATTCCCGCAAAGAAGTTTACGTCCTTTGAATTCCTCGCAGCAGCTCTCGCACACAAGGATTGCGGGCAAGCCGCAGGGCAGCACAACCCGCGTTTGTGCTCTGCGGTCTCCCCAGACCCTGTCCACGTCGAGCGCGGCTAACGCAAATCTTTCGAGCTCGAGCGCAGCGCTGAAGTGTTGAATGAGTTAACTACTCAGGTAGAAGTGCTGTGCGCTGAACTGGCCAGCAGCGCGAGCTGAGCTAACGAGCCGCAGCTTCTAAGCCGCCGATGTCTCCGGCGCCGGCCCGATGTGCGCGAGCACCCCGCGGAGCTGCGAGAAGTCCACCGGTTTGGTCAGATGATAATCAAAGCCTGCTTCTCGGCCTTCCTGGATATCTTTCCATTCGCCTCGCGCGGTCAATGCCACGCCGGTCAGTTGCTGCCGGCGTTTGGCCTCGCGGATGACATCGTAGCCGCTGCCATCGGGTAAACCGAGATCGCTCACGATGGCGTCGAAGCGTTTCGCTTTGAGAAAAGCCATTGCGCTTTCGACAGTGTCGGCCGCGGAAATGGAATGACCGAAATGCCCAAGCAAAGCTGTGAGAACGCGTCGAGTATCAC
>DAIRIE010000164.1:3288-6164 GCA_036809705.1 Chthoniobacterales bacterium | reverse complement strand
CAACTCGGGCATGTGCTGGTGGTGGACGACGGCTCGAGCGATGCCACCGCGGAAGAAGCGCGCGCTGCCGGCGCTGAAGTCATCGTGCACCCGCAGAACCGCGGCAAAGGCGAATCGATTAAAACGGGGCTGCGCTATTGGCTGGAGCGCGACACGGAATACATCGTGTTGCTCGACGCGGATGGTCAGCATTTGCCCGAAGAAATTCCGCGTTTTCTTGACGCCGCCGAACAGAATCCCGACCTCAAAATCTTCCTTGGCTCGCGCATGAACGATGTGGCTTCGATGCCGCTCGTCCGCCGGGCGGTGAATGGCTACATGAGCCGGCGCATCAGCCGCGCGGCCGGGCAGGTGATCCCTGACACGCAATGCGGCTTCCGCATGCTGCATCGCGACGTCGTGCCCCAGGTACTCGGTGGCGCTGATCGATTCGATTATGAAACCGAGATGCTTTTAGTCGCGAGCCGGCTGGGACATCGAATTCTCGCGGTGCCGATCACGACGGTCTATTCGGATGAAGTGAGCAGCATCAATCCCGTGCGCGACACGCTGCGTTTTTTCCAATTGATGCGGCGCTATCGCGGGTGACGCCTCGCATCAGATTAACCCGCGCCGTTTCAGATCCCCGAGATTTTCGCCGGCAGAGCGTTCGATCAGCTCGACCGTGAACTTGAGCAGGCAAACTTCCCACGCTTCATCCACGCCTTGAATGATGGCGCCGCGCGGATCATCCGAGTTCTCGACGTTGCGACGTGTCCGCTCGATCACATCATCAAGCGATGCGTTCACCGTCATTTCCGTGACATTCGATTTGCGAAACTGAAAACCGTAGCGCAGCACCGCGATCTGCGCCGCCCGTTCGCGCAATCGTTCCGCGTAACGCTGCGCCTGCTCGCCGAAACCTTCCAGCAGCAGGCGCGAGAAGTATTCCGGACTGAGAATCTGCGGCCGTTCCGCGTCGATGCGGCCAGTACGAACACGCACTTGTCCGACGGTGTCCATCAGCTCAGAGATGAGATGAAACTCGAAGCTGGTGTTTCCGAAGGTGGCGATCTGGCGGTCGGGCGCGAGGATCACCTCGGTGTTCTCAAGCGCGTACTCGATGTCGTCCGGTTTCAAATTTGACCGCGAAAGATACGAGGCGCGTGCGCTGTTGTCTCACACAAAGTCCGCAATGGTCACCAAGGACACAGGCTTACATGACCGTTGTGAACTTCGTGGACTTTGTGTGAGAGAATCTCAAATGCTCGGCTCGATGTGAGAATGAGCACGCCCGCGGCTGCGATTAAAATCGAGGCGAGCTGCGCGGGCGTAAGCCGCTCGCGCAAGATGAGCGCACCGAGCGCGACGTTGACGATCGGCGTCATGAAATAGCCAAGGCTGGTTTCAAGCACTCGTCCAATGTTGACCGCCCAGATGAAGAGCAGCCAATTCAAGCCGACCATCACGCCACTGCCCAGGCAGAAGAGCGCCGGACGTGCGGTAAACGCATTCGCCATGACTTCCGGCCAGCGCCCCTGCCAGGTCAGCGCCGCACCAAGAAACAACACCGTCCAAACAAATCTGTGAGCGAGAATCTCCGGCGCGGGGATTTCTCTCAGTAATTTCCAGTAAACCGGAACCAATCCCCAGGTGACGAAAGCGGCGATGCCGGCGAGCAGTGCGCCGCGCGCGTGATCCGATTCGTCCGGCTTCGCCATGGCCGTTCGCTATTTCACGAAATCGGATTGATTCGCAACCGCGCTAGGCTTGCTTCTTTGACATGGATTCACCAACCACGAAGCGACCGTGAAGTGGTTTCTGGCAGAGCTGAAACGACGGAAAGTCTTTCGCGTCGCGGTCGCCTACGCCGTCGCCGTCTGGCTGCTCGTCCAGATCGCCACGCAGGTTTTTCCCTTCTTCGATATTCCGTCGTGGGCCGTGCGTCTGGTCATCGTTCTCCTGGCCATCGGCTTTCCCATCGCCCTCGTTCTCTCCTGGATTTTCGATCTAACGCCGCGTGGCATTCGGCGCACGGCCGAGCTTGAAGGTGAGGTTAAACTCGAAGCGCGATCTCCCGGCGCGGTTCCGGAGAAAAGCATCGCAGTGCTTCCGTTCGAAAATCTGAGCGAGGACAAGCAGAACGATTACTTCGCCGCGGGAGTGCACGACGATGTTCTCTCCAACCTGGCCAAGGTGTCCGACCTCAAAGTGATCAGCCGCACTTCCGTGCAGCAATTTAAAAGCAGCGCGCGAAACTTGCGCGAAATCGGTCGCGCCCTGGGCGTGGCTCACATTCTCGAAGGCACGGCCCGGCGCGCCGGAAATCGCGTCCGCGTCAATGCGCAGTTGATCGACGCCCGGACCGACGCGCACGTCTGGTCCGAGACATTCGATCGGGAGATCACTGATCTATTCGCGCTGCAGAGCGAGCTGGCGGAGCGCATCACCCATGCGCTTCGCGCGAACTTGTCGCCGGCCGAACGGACGAATCTTCACACGCATCCCACGCGCGATGTCATGGCTTACGAACTTTTCCTTCGTGCGCGGGAGCTGTTTCACTGGGCCGGCAGCGGTGATTCGCACGATAGTGGCGCGCAGGCGCTGCGTTTGATCAACGAAGCGATCGAGCGCGATCCGAACTTCGCCCTCGCTTATGCGCTCGGTTCGCGCCTGCACGCCGAACTCTTCTGGTTTGGCTACGACAAACGCGTCAGCCGGCTGGAGCGAGCGAAAGCAGCCGCCGACACCGCGTTGAAACTTCAGCCGGATCTGGGCGAAGCGCATCTGGCCACGGCTTTCTATCATTTCTACGGCTTCCGGCATTACGATCTCGCGCGAACGCACATCATCGCGGCCATGCGCGCGCTTCCGAATGACGCCGAAGTGCTCAATAC
>DAIRIE010000164.1:0-3278 GCA_036809705.1 Chthoniobacterales bacterium | reverse complement strand
GCCAGGGTAACTGGCAAGAGACGGTGGCGAATCTGGAAAAGGCGCGTCAGCTCGACCCGCGCAATCTCTCCGTCTTCTGGAACCTGCTCGAGACGTATCTCGCGCTGCATCGCTACGCGGAAGCGGAAGAGGCGGTCGCTGCCGCGCTCCAGGTTTCGTCAAGTGCGCATCTCTTCGCGCTGGCTCGCGCTGCCTTGCCCCTGTTCCAACGCGGCGACACCGCGCCGCTGCGGCTTGCTCTTTCGCGCATTCCGCCGGACTTCGATCCCGGCGGCGCCGTCACCGTCATCCGTGTCCGAGTCGCATTGATGGATCGAGACTTCGAACTTGCGGCACGAACTCTGGCCGACTGTTCACGCGAAATGCTCAACGACCTTGGCCTGGCTGGGACTGCGGGAGCGATCGACGATTACACAGTCCCGAAATCCTGGTATGCGGCTCTGATCGCGCGCGGGCAGGGGAATGACATCGCTGCGCGCGCCGCGCTCGACTCGGCCAAGGCGAGTCTGACCAATGACTTGGCTCAATCACCGGATCACGCAAAAAGCGTGGCGATGCTCGCGCTCGTTTACGCCGAGCTAGAACAGGCGGCTGATGCCGTGCAACACGCCGATCGCGCAGTCGAGTTGCTCCCGATTGCGCGTGATGCCTTCGATGGGCCGTTCATTGCCACCGCCCGCGCAGCTGTTCTCGCGCGCATTGGCGAGCGGGACCGCGCCATCGGCGAGCTGGAAAGCTTGATTGGCATTCCAAATGGCCCAACGCCGGGAACACTTCGGATCGAGCCGCAGTGGGAGACTCTTCGCGGTGATGCGCGGTTTGAAAAAATTGCTGCGCTGACCCCAGGCTGACTCGCAGCTACTTTGCCGCCTTCTCCTTCTCGAACAGCGGCAGAAATTGGCCGTAGCCTTCTTCCTTCAGCTTCTCGACCGGAATGAACCGCAGCGACGCCGAGTTGATGCAGTAACGCATTCCGCCTTTGTCCGCCGGTCCGTCATCGAAAAGATGGCCGAGATGCGCGTCACTTTTGCTCCCGCGAACTTCTGTTCGCTCCATGCCGAAACCGCGGTCCGTTTTCTCCGTCACTTTTTCTTTGGCGATCGGTTTGGTGAAACTCGGCCAGCCCGTGCCGCTGTCGAATTTGTCCAGAGACGTGAAGAGCGGTTCGCCCGTGACAACGTCCACGTAAATCCCGGGCTTGTGATTATTCCAATAAGCGTTGTTGAACGCCGGCTCCGTCCCGCATTTCTGCGTCACGTCATACTGCTCCGGCGTTAGCTTTTTCTTCAGCTCTTCATCGGACGGTTTCGAGGCCGGCGAGGCGCTCGATTGCGGAATGGGCGTGGTCATTGTTTTCTCCTCCTGTTTTTGTGCTCCGGCGCGGTTTAGAAAAACTTCAGCGCCAATCAATCCAACGAAGACGATGAAACAAAATACCAGCATCGGGCGCGCTTTCGGCGCCGGTCTCTTCGGCACGATGAGCATGATGGAATGTATCTCGAACCGCTCTCCTGTCATCCCGAGCGAAGCGGAGCGAAGTCGAGGGATCCCGTCGCAAACCTTTAAACTAGCGCCACGGGTTCCTCGACTTGCGCTCGAGATAACAGTGACAACGCGATTCCCCCGAATCGTATGTAATGGTGACGTCTCCCTAGACCATGTTGGCGATGAACTCGCGGCCGTCGAACTCAGCGAAATCCTCCAGCTTTTCACCGGTGCCTACAAACCGAGTCGGAATGCCAAGTTCATCCTGAATCGCCACCACCACGCCACCTTTGCCGCTGCCGTCGAGCTTGGTCACGATGAGCCCGGTCAACCCGACCGCCTCATGAAACTGTCGCGCTTGCGCGAGCGCGTTGCTGCCGGTCGTGGCATCGACCACGAGCAGCGTTTCGTGCGGCGCTTTCTCATCCTGTTTGGCCAGGCTGCGTTTTATTTTCCCGAGCTCAGCCATCAAGTTCGACTTGGTGTGCAAACGTCCCGCCGTGTCGCAGAGCAGAAACTCGATGTTGCGTTTGTCCGCCGCCGCATACGCTTCGAAACAGAGCGCGGCCGGGTCGGCATTATACTGCCCGCGGATCATTTCGACCCCGACACGTTCCGCCCAAACCCCGAGCTGCTCGATGGCAGCCGCGCGAAATGTATCCGCCGCCGCCAGCAGCACAGTATGCCGTCGTCGTTTCAGTAAATACGCCAGCTTCGCGGTCGAAGTCGTCTTCCCAGTACCGTTCACGCCCACGATCAAAATCCCCTTCGGTTTCGCCGGCAGCGGCCGAATGGGCGCGGGCTTGATCGGCAACACCCGCCCGATTTCCTCGCGCGCGACTTCAGCGATATCCGCTGATGAAATGCGCGAGCGCGCGTCGCGTTCCTGCAACGCTTTGATCATGCGCAGCGTCATTGGCACGCCGATGTCCGAGCGAATAAGTGACTCCTCCAGCTCGTCCCAATCAACCGGCTTACCGGTGAATCGCTCGATAATGTTGCGGAAAAATTTCATTGGTTCGCAAAAGCGCCATCCCGAGCGAAGTCGAGGGATCGCGTGGCGCTATCTTTATGATAACTTCCGCGGGATCCCTCGCCTACGCTTCGCTCCGCTCGGGATGACCGTTTGAAGATGTTTCTCGCGCGCTGCTCCCGGCCGCCTGCTTCAGCGCCTCCCGCAGCGGCCGTTTCAAATCATCCTTCACCCGATCGAGTATGCCGTTTACAAAACGTCCCGACTCCGCGCCGCCAAATTTTTTCGCCAGCTCGATCGCTTCATTGATGGAAACGACCGGCGGAATGTCGTCCCGAAAAAGCATTTCATAAATGGCCAGGCGCAAGACGTTGCGATCGACGGCGGAGATGCGGCGCACCTGGTAATTCTGCGCGTATCGGCCGATGCGCTCGTCGATCTCCCCCAAGTGCGCGTTCATTCCATCGATGAGCGGCTGGGCGAATTCGCGCACGCGAGGTTTTGCCGGGAGAAATTCCCAAAAATGCTCCATCCGCTCCGGTCCGGCGCCACGCTGCAAGTCGCGCCAGAAATGATATTGCAGCGCCGCCTGGCGCGCTTCGCGCCGCCGGCCCATCAGGGAACGGGAAGCCGGCCGCGCAATTCCAGCATGACATTGGCAATGCTGATGGCGGCGCGCGCGGCTTCAGTGCCGCGGTTGATTTTGTCCTCGAGACAACGCTCGCGCGCGCGCGATTCGTTCAATCGCGCGCGCGCGATTAATCGCGCGGTGCTCGTACCTGAGCGGCGACCGCTTTGACTTTGTCTCCATCTATGTGGG
>DAIRIE010000163.1:5375-6168 GCA_036809705.1 Chthoniobacterales bacterium | reverse complement strand
ATAGCCATCGGTGATCAAAGTCGAAACCTTCGCGATGAGGCGAATGGCTTTGCGAACGTTCGCCGCGTGTGAGTTATCGTTCAGTTCCGGATCAAACGGCGCGAGCATCGAAACGCCTGTGCGCAGCATGTCCATGGGATGAGTGTTCTTCGGCATCAGCCGCAGCGTCTCCAGCACCTCCTTCGGCAGACTGCGCTCCTGCGCGATTTCACGGGAGAACGTGCCCAGCTGTTCGAAAGTCGGCAGCTCGCCATTGAGGAGCAGATAGGCCACCTCCTCGAAGCTGGCTTTCTCCGCCATTTCATGGATGTCGTAACCGCGATACATCAATCCCGCGTTGGGATCGACCCAGCAGATTTGCGTTTCGCCAGCGATCACGCCCGCGAGCCCGGGGCTGTAGGCCGGTTTGGATTCAGTGCTTGTGCTCATCGTGATTCTCAGGCCCGCGTTGGTTTGATTTTGTCATTCCTGAATAATTAGAGATGTTTCGACTTCGCTCAACATGACATTAGGACGAGTCTGCGGCTAACACGTCGGCATTGTGCGCTCAATCCGCCGGTCGGGCACCAGCCACATCAAAGCCACGAACACGTAAAGCGCCGCTGAAATGGTCGGCTTGATGAACGCCATTGCAATCGCCACCGCATACAAGACCGGCGACGATTTGCCCTTCAAATCCGAACCGATGGCTCGCGCCAGACGCGACTGCGGTCCCTGCCCGCGGATGAGCACGCTTTGCAAAATGTAATAGGCAATCGCCGCCATCAGCAGCACGAATCCGTAGCAAACAGTC
>DAIRIE010000163.1:4738-5365 GCA_036809705.1 Chthoniobacterales bacterium | reverse complement strand
GCGCCAGGGCCAGCCGCGTCTCGCCCATCCAATCGGTGACGAAAGGAAAAAGCGAGAGCCAGAAAAGCAGATGCAGATTTGCCCAAAGCACGCCGCCGCTGATTTTCTCCGTCGCCTGAAACATGTGGTGATGATTGTTCCAGTAGATGCCGAGATAAACGAAGCTGAGCACATAGCTGCACAACGATGGCAGTAATGGCCGGAGCGCAGCGGCTGATGCTTCATGCGGCGCGCGCAGCTCCAGCACCATGATGGTGATGATAATGGCGAGCACGCCATCGCTGAATGCTTCCAGCCGATTCGTCGGCATGGCCGCGCGTGTCATTCCGAGCGAAGCGCAGCGCAGTCGAGGAATCCCGTGGCGATACCTGATAGCTTGCGCCATGGGCCCGTTCGAGTTTCGCTCGCGGTGAAAATCATGGCTCGTACTCGAGCAGTTCGTAGAGCTCCTGGCGCGTCTGCATGCGATCGAGCCATTCACGCTGCGTGCCGCTTGATTTGAGCGCGGCAAACAATTCCTCCGTTACTTTCAATGCAACACGCAGCGCGCTCTGCGGGTAAATCACCATGCGGTAACCGAAATCCTCCAGCTGTTTCAAATCGAGCAGCGGGCTTTTGCCGAACTCC
>DAIRIE010000163.1:0-4717 GCA_036809705.1 Chthoniobacterales bacterium | reverse complement strand
AGCAGCGGGGCGTTCACTTCGCGCGCGAAATCGCGGAACTCGTCAGCGGTTTGCAAGGCTTCGGGAAAAATGGCGTCCGCGCCCGCGGCGACATATTGCTGCGCGCGCTTGACCGCGCCGTCGAAGCTCTCCACCGCGCGCGCATCGGTGCGCGCGATGAGCAGAAATTTTGAATCGCGTTTCGCGGATGCGGCCGCCTGAAGTTTAGCGTTCATTTCCTCCACCGCGATCAATGACTTGCCGGCGAGATGACCGCAGCGTTTCGGAAACTCCTGGTCTTCGACGTGACAGCCGGCCAGCCCGGCCGCTTCCAGCTCGCGCACTGTGCGCGCCGCGTTTTCCGCGCCACCAAAGCCGGTGTCCGCATCGACGATCGCGGGAATCTTCACCGCTTGCGCGATCCAGCCGGCAAGTCGCGTCACTTCGGTTAACGTCAGCAATCCGATGTCCGGCAGACCCGCCGTCATGTTGCACAACCCGGCGCCGCTGATGTAAACCGCGCTGAAACCGGCGCGTTCCACCTGCCGGGCAAACGCCGCGTTCGGCACGCCAGGCATCGCGAGACAGCTGCTGGCGATCAGCTCCCGGAGACGGCCGACCTTCGTCATTTGCTGTCCACTCATGCTTATGGGAGAAGATCTTCGCCACAGATGAACACAGATTCACACAGATGGTGAGCAGCCCTTCTGTATCTGTTTCATCTGTGTGAATCTGTGGCGAAATCAGTCAGGCAGCTGAAGTAGTTTCATCAGGCCCTCCGCGCTTGGTTGCTCCTCGAAATTCCAGCAAAGCTCCAGCACTTCGTTGCATTGCTCTTTGCCAATCTTGGGCGCGGCGAGATTCAGAAACTTCCCTTCCAGCTCCGAATCTTTCAGCCGGTTCTTCGCGTTCCCCAGCGGATAATCCACGCGCTTGCTCAACGTGCGCCCGTCCGCCAGCGTCACATGCACGATGTTCGCCACGGCTTCGGCATAAATGGCGCTCAGCTCGGCATTGCGCTCGACTTTCACCTCCTGCAAAAAGCTAACGATCTCTGGCTTGGTAAAACGCTTTGGCTCGAATTGTTTGTCGGTGATCTCACCATCGAACAGCGCCACCGCCGTAATGTAGGGCAAGCTGTGATCGGCCGTCTCGCGATTTTGCGGCCGCCACTTCTCCGGCTCGCTCCCGATGATATCCACGGACGCATCGTGGCTCTCGATCACCATCGACTTCACCTGCGACAATCGGCAATCTGATTGCGCAAATGTAGCGCCGCCTCGATTGCGCTCTGGCTGTGATATTCCGCCGGCCAATACTTGATGCTGGTCTTGAGAATCATTGAGGCCGGCCCCTCGCCCGCCACCGCTTCCTTCGTTTTGTCGAACACCTCGCCGACATTTCCCAGCGAGACGCCAAGCTCCTTCTCGAACCCCATCGCGCCTTCGAAAATCGGCGCCGGCCCTGTCATCCCGCCCCGCGCCAGCAATGCGGCATAAACACCGAGGCGCGCCGCATTCGCAAACGCCACGCCTTTCCAGTGCGACAACTCCCCCACCCGCGCCTGGCGAAAGGCCGCGCAATGCACACCGGCGATGTTGATGGCGTGCCGGGTGCGTTCGGGATCGAGCTTCATCAATTTCGCACACGCCAGCGCCGTCGAGAACGCGCCGTAAGTGGGATGGTCCCACCCGCGCGCGCGAATACTCGCGGCATCGCAAAACCGGCACTGCACTTCGTAGGCGATGGCCGCGGCCAGAATCATCTCCTTGCCTGTCGCGCCGACGCTCTCACCGACCGCAAGCACCGCGGAAAAGTTATCGCTCGGATGCGCCGGCTCTTTCGAGAGATAAGTGTCGTTGTAATCGAAATAGCGAATGCAGCAGCCATTCGCGAAGGCGGCCCAGTCCGGCGGCGCCTGGTGCGCCGTGCCGATAACCGTGGCGCCGTGTTTCGCCGAGAAATCGGATACGACTTCGCGCGCAATGCGGCACGGTTCTTCATTCCAGGCTCCGAGCGCGCAACCGAGGGAGTCGACCAGCCGGCGTTTCACTTCGTGCACAACGTTCGACGACAAATCTTCGTAATTGAGAGAACAAGCGAAGTTGGCGAGACGGTGGGCGAGTGTGGTCGTCATAAAGTTCGGAGCAGCTAATGTGACGATGAATGTCACTGCGGCAACTTCGCGGGACGCCCACCCTACGCGAGGCATGCGTTGCTGCCGAATCCGTGTTTCATCCGCGTCAATCCGTGGCTAAATATCGGGCATGAGCAAAGTTTATCCTGACGCCACCACCGCGCTCGCCGGTCTCCTCCACGACAATATGACCATCGCTGCCGGCGGATTCGGTTTGTGCGGGATACCAGAGAATCTCATCGCAGCGTTGCACGACAGCGGCGTGAGAGGGCTCACCATCGTGGGTAACAACGCCGGCGTGGATGGCTTCGGCATGGGCGTTCTGCTCACCACGCGACAGGTGAAAAAAGTAATGGCCTCGTACGTCGGCGAGAACAAGGAGTTCGAGCGCCAGGTCTTGAATGGCGAGCTCGAGCTCGAGCTGATCCCGCAGGGCACTCTGGCGGAGCGATTGCGCGCGGGGGGCGCTGGCATTCCCGGTTTTTACACGCGCACTGGCTTCAGCACGAAGCTGACCGAAGGCAAGGAGACGAAGTCGTTCAACGGCGCCGAATATGTGCTCGAGCCAGGAATCAACGCTGAAGTCTCGCTCGTCAAAGCCTGGAAAGGCGACAAATCCGGGAATCTTATTTACCGGAAAACGTCGCGGAACTTCAACCCAATGATCGCCACCTGCGGTAAGGTTTGCGTCGCCGAAGTGGAGCAACTCGTCGAGATCGGCGAGCTTGACCCCGACCAGATTCACACGCCCGGCATTTTCGTTGACCGGATCGTTCAGGGCGAAAAATACGAAAAGCGCATCGAGTTCCGAACAGTGCAGGGCGCTGCGGTCGCGAAGGCTGGATCAGGCGTGCGCGACCTGCTGGCGAAACGCGCCGCGCAGGAATTGCGCGAAGGTTACTACGTCAATCTTGGCATCGGCATTCCCACGCTGGTCGCCAACTACATTCCCGAAGGGATGAACGTCACACTGCAATCGGAGAATGGATTGCTCGGCATCGGGCCATTTCCGCAGCCGGGCCAAGAAGACCCGGACCTCATTAACGCCGGCAAACAGACCATCACTGAAATGCCGGGCTCGGCATTTTTCTCCAGCGCCGATTCCTTCGCTATGATCCGCGGCGGCCATATCGATCTCGCAATTCTCGGCGCCTTCGAAGTAGCTGATAACGGCGACATCGCGAACTGGATGATCCCCGGCAAAATGGTGAAAGGCCCGGGCGGCGCGATGGACCTCGTGGCCGGAGTGAAGCGCGTGGTGGCAGTGATGGAGCACACCTCGAAGGACGGCAGCCCGAAGATTCTGAAACAATGCACGCTGCCCATCACCGGCAAAGGCGTGGTCAATCTCATCATCACCGATCTGTGTGTGTTCGAGGTCAAGAAAGGTGGCGGCCTGGTGCTGAGCGAGCTGCATCCCGGCGTCGATGTCGAGACGGTGCGGGCGAAGACGGCCCCGCCGTTCACCGTCGCGCTTCGCAGCTAACGAGGTTCGGCTTTTTTGCCCTTCTCCTTCGCCGCTTGCAGCAGGGGCCGGCGACTTTAGCTTAAGTGAAATGCAAACCGCGTTAGCTCACGACATCACCATGGGTGAATTGCTCCGGCAATTTCCCGGAGCGCAGCGCGCGCTCTTTCGCAAATATCACATCGGCGGTTGCAGCTCCTGCGGCTTTTCCCCAGATGAAACGCTCGCCGGCGTCTGCGCCCGAAATGAGAATCTGCCGGTCGAGGGAGTGATCGATGAAATCATGTCGGCTGATGCCGCGGAGCGCGCGATGCAGATCGAGCCGCGGGAGTTAGCGCAACGGATGAACAGCGGCGACCGGATCAACGTTCTCGACATCCGCACCCGTGAAGAATTCGACGCGGTAAAGATCAACGGCGCACAATTTTTCACACAGGATTTAATGCAGGAAATCACGAGCAACTGGCCGCGCGAGCAACTGCTGGTCATTTACGATCACACCGGCGAGCGCGCGCTCGACGCCGCGGCTTGGTTCCAAGGTCACGGCTTTGAACAAGTAAAAGTGCTGCGAGGTGGAATCGATGCGTGGAGCGCCGAGGTTGACCCGAAACTGCCAAGGTATCAACTGGAGCGCGCATGAGCTTGCCTTTGTCATCCCGAGACGTCGAGGGCTCTCCGACTTGTCTGCAAAGACAAATGATTAGAGATGTCTCGACTCCGCTCGACATGACAATGGTGTGTAATGACCTATGAACAACGACATTGAATCTAAAATCGCCGCCGCAATCAGCCATCCCCAAAACCTCGGCGAAATGAGCGATGCCGACGCCGTCGGCACCGTCGGTAGCTCTGATTGCGGCGACATGCTGCGGATGTGGATCAAGTTCAAAGAAGAGAACGGGCGCAAGGTGATTGATCGCGCAACGTTTCAATCATTTGGTTGTCAGACTGCGATCGCGGTTGCGAGCGTCGCGACGGGGTTACTCAAAGGCAAAACGCCCGAGGAAGCGCGCACCATGAGCGGCGAAGAACTGGCCGCGCCATTGGGTGCGCTGCCGCCGGTGAAGATTCATTGCGCCCAATTGGTGGAAGGGGCGCTGCGCAACGCACTCTCCGCAACATCAGTCGTATCGGGC
>DAIRIE010000162.1:5177-6170 GCA_036809705.1 Chthoniobacterales bacterium | reverse complement strand
TCTTTGTTCGCCATTTTATCTGCATCGGGCCAGCGCTTCGACCAATCGGTGCGCATTGCCACAAACGCACCGGCTGGGATCTCGCCATAATCGCTTTCCCATTTCTTCACACGCTCGACCGAGAGCGTGTAGTCGGGATTCCCCGCGCACTCCTCATGAACGTCGATACAGACCAGCGGCAGGATCATTTCCTTCGGCTCGATCTGATCCACCGTGCGCAATCCCTTATGAAAATGGGCCGGCGGATCGACGTGTGTGCCCCATTGACCAACGTGAGTGAACACCTCGGAGAAAAAACCGTCGCCCATCATTCCCGGCTGTTTGTCGTACCAGTAAATCGTCTTGCGCTGCTCATCCGGAAAGCCGGGCCAGCGCGGAATGCCGGGCGCGAAATCGTGAGTGAGATCGACAAACTTTCTTGCCGCAAGGAAGCGTTGCACCTCGAGCAAGGTGCGCGGCTCTTTGGCAACCAGCTTTGGAAGAGCGATTATGCCTGTCGTTAGCGCGACGGCCAACGCGCACACCGCTGACGAAGCTTTCACGCAGACCGTGTTAACCGATCGCGCAAAAAGAAGCGAACAACTTCGAATAAGTTGCAACAAGACGCGTCTCGCTTTGGGCGAAGCGTTGTTCGTGGGTGCTCGTGCCGTGTTTATTCACAGCGATAAAGAACAGATTTGCGCAGGTAAATGTCAGCTAATCCTTAAGTTATTTGCCGGCTGAAGGTGAAGAATTGATTTAAAGTGATAATTAAAATCTTCAAAAGCCTGTGTACAACCTTGCCGCCAGCAACATGAACCACTTGGCCAAACCGCTCGTCCCGCCCGCCGCGGCCGTACCCGCGCCACTCACCGTGCCGAACGCCACCGTGGTTCCGGAAAGCCTCTTCGAACGCTTTGCCTGGATCTACATTTTCTGCCGCGAAAAAGTCTTTCGCGACGATACGCAGCGCATCATTCGCCGGCTTTGGGCGCACGGTAAACCACCGGCGGG
>DAIRIE010000162.1:4881-5167 GCA_036809705.1 Chthoniobacterales bacterium | reverse complement strand
GGGTTCAGAGATTCTCGAGCTAGGCTGCGGGCCAGGATTTTATTCGCGCAAACTGGCAGCGCTTTTTCCAGACGCAGCAGTTCTGGGCGTGGATAACAGCAAACGCCAACTGGAGTTCGCGCGTGAAAAAGCGATGAAGTGCATCGTCGGCAATTGTCGTTTCGAACGCGGAAACGTTCTCGATCTTTCGCAAACCGACGAATCTTTCGACGCCGTCATCGCTTCGCGCTTGTTCAGCGTTTTGCCGGAGCGCGAGCGTGCGGTAGCGGAGATCTTTCGCGTGCTT
>DAIRIE010000162.1:0-4871 GCA_036809705.1 Chthoniobacterales bacterium | reverse complement strand
GTGCTCGCAAGCGCTGAGGATCTGCCGTTCGCCGATGCGAGCTTCAGCGCGGTCGCGATGTCGATCGTGTTCTTCTTCTTGGCCAACCCCGTCGCGGTCCTGCGCGAGTGCCGTCGCGTGCTGCGTCCCGGCGGAAAATGTTTCATTGCCGAGCCGCGCTTCGCTTTTTCCGCTTCGATTCCCTTGCTCGTCATGCGCTTGCTGGCGCGGCTCAGCGGATACGCCGGCGAATATTGTGAACCGACAAAAGCTACCGCGTTAGCTCCGGACGAATTTCGCGCGCTTTTCGCCACCCAACCTTGGGCCAGCCTCGAGACATGGCGTGCGGGGCGTTATCAATACGCACTCGGCGAAAAGCGTTGACGGCCCCCGTTGTCCGGGGGAGAGCACGCGCGCATGCATCGCGTTCTCGATCCTGCCCGCGGCGCCCAGGTTGCGCCGGGTCTCTGCGCACTCGCCATCATGACGAAAGCGCCGCGTGCCGGCGCGGTGAAAACGCGATTGCAGCCGCCGCTCACGGCTAAAGAAGCCGCTGCCCTCAACATTTGTTTCCTGCGCGATACCGCCGCCACTATCTCGCAAGCAGATGAGCGCGCGCGGGGCGTCGCCGTTTTCACTCCAGCGGGCAGCGAACGAGATTACGCCGAGATTCTGCCGGCACACTTCAACCTGATTGTTCAACGGGGAAGTGCCTTCGGTGACCGACTCGCGCACGCCGTCGAGGATTTGCTGCGCGTCGGCTACGAATCGTGTTGTCTCATTGACTCGGATAGCCCGACGGTGACCGCGGAGGCGTTCCGCACGGCGGTGGAATACTTGCGTAGAAATGCCGAGCAACTCGTCCTCGGTCCAGCCAACGACGGTGGTTATTATCTAATCGGAATGCAGAAACTCCATCGCCGCGTTTTCGAAGAGATCGACTGGAGCACGGAACGCGTCTGCGCACAGACCATTGAGCGGGCGAGAGAAGTCGGTCTGTCAGTCGAGATGCTGCCAATGTTCTCCGATGTGGATGATCGGGAGAGCTTGCGTCGTTTGTGCCACGAGCTTTTGGATGGCGAGAATCAAAGCGCGCCCGCCACAAAAGCATTCCTCCAGCAATTGATCGCGCGCGCAGGCCGCGAAAGAATCTGGCCGCAATGACCCACGGCAAACGGGCGCTCGTCACCGGCGGAGCGGGCCTTATCGGCTCGCACCTTACCGATCTGCTCGTGCGCGAAGGCTGGCGCGTGCGCCTGCTCGATAATCTCGAGCCGAACACGCACAAGCGCGGCCGGCCGGATTGGATCAACGATGGCGCCGAGTTCGTGCACGGCGACTTGCGCGACCGCGACACCATCGAAGCAGCAATGCGCGACATAGACGTCGTATTTCACCAGGCCGCCTACGGCGGTTACATGCCGGAGATCGCAAAATATGTGCACATCAATTCCTTCGGCACCGCGCAAATGCTGGAGGTCATGCGCGAAAAGAGTCTCCCGATTCGGAAAGTCATCGTCGCTAGCTCACAAGCCGTTTACAGCGAAGGCGCGGGCGAGTGTCCGGAACACGGTCTGGTTTTCCCGGGGGTGCGTCCGGTGGAACAATTGCGGGGCGGCGACTGGTCAGTGCATTGTCCCATTTGTGACCAGGCGACGACGAGTGCGCCCACGCCCGAATCCGCGCCGGTCGGTGGCGAGACCGTTTACGGGCTGACCAAAGTGGACCAGGAAAAGCTCGTGCTCCTCTGGGGTAAACAGGCGGGCATCCCGACCGTCGCGCTGCGTTACTCCTGCACCTATGGGCCACGGCAATCGATCTTCAATCCCTACACCGGGGTCATCGCCATCTTTTGTACCCGTTTGCTTAACAATCTGCCGCCGGTGCTCTACGAAGACGGCGAACAGACGCGCGATTTCTCCTTCGTCGAAGACATCGCCCGCGCCAATCTCCTCGCCGCTGAAAGCGATAAACTCGACGGTTTGCCCGTAAATATCGGCAGCGGCAAAGGCGTGCCCATTCGCGAAATCGCCGCGCAAATCTCTGACGCGCTCGGCATTCACATCGAGCCGGAGATTAACGGCGAATTTCGTCCCGGTGAAATGCGCCATCTCACCAGTGGAACCGAGCGGGCGCGCTCAGCTGGGTACGCGCCGCAGGTTGAGTTGAGTGAAGGAATCGGTCGCTATCTCGACTGGATTCGCTCGCAGGCTGACGTGCGCGATTACTTCAGCGAAGCGGAGGACATCCTGCGCAGCAAAGGGATCGTGCACCGGATCGCTGGGCCGTGAAAACTTCGGTGGTGATTCCAGCCCTTAACGAGGACGAGCCGATTGCTGGAGTGGTGAGCGAGGTGATCGCGACGGGCATTCCTTGGGAAGTTTTGGTGGTTGATAACGAGAGCACGGATGAGACGGCGAAACGCGCTCGTGGCGCCGGTGCGCGCGTCGTGTCGGCGCCGCGCGGTTATGGGCGTGCGTGTGCCGCTGGTGTCGTCGCTGTTTCTAACGAGACACAGATCATCGTCTTTCTCGATGGCGACGGCAGTGATTGCCCGGAGTTCATGAACGCGCTGGTCGATCCGATCGCGCGTGGCGAGTACGATTTCGTCATCGGCTCGCGCACGCGCGGCGAGCGCGAGCGCGGCAGCATGAACACGCAACAAATTTTCGCCGGGCGACTCGCGGGCTGGCTCATCCGTCTGCTCTACGGCGTGCGCTACACCGACATGTGTCCATTCCGCGCGATCCGCCGCGATTGCTTAACCGAGCTCGACATGCGTGAGCAGACCTACGGCTGGAACCTCGAGATGCAGATGAAAGCCGCGCGTGCCGGTGTCCGAATTTTGGAGGTCCCCGTGAATCATCGCTGTCGCGCCGGCGGAGTGTCCAAAGTGTCGGGAACTTTTCGCGGAACGTTTGTCGCTGGCATGAAGATTCTCGCGACCTTTGTGCGAATCGCACTAGCCAGAAACGGGCCGGGACGCTAAACCGGTCAACGGTGGCGGCGACGACTCATTCGCACAGCAAGAGCAAAGCTGCGCTGTGCGGCCTTCTCGCCGGCGGCATCGCCGCGCTCGCCATGACTCTCGTCATGTTGCTTCTCGCGTGGAAGCTGCGCCTCGCGACTCCGCTGGTTATTCTCGGTGACCGGTTGAGCGTCTTCATCTCGCCCAAGCCATTCTTTTGGATCATGGGCCGGGTTGGCGGTTACAATCACCTCAAGCAACTCGGCGTTAGCTCGAGCGGCTTTGGCCAAATCATTGTCGGCGCGCTGGGCGGAGTGTTTTACGGAATCGTCGCGCGCAAACGCGAACGCGTTCCATATCGCACCACCCTTCTGGTATTCGTCGTCCTGCCGCTTGCCGTCAGCGCGGCTTTGCTTTGGCCCGTGCTCGGCACGCACTACGCTGGGTTGCCGATTGAGGCTGCTCGCATTGTCACTCTCCTGGGCCTGGCCTTGTCATTCCTTGTCTTTGAACGAGTCCTTGTCCTTAGCTTTGCATTTCTAACGAGAAACAAATGCGAAGCTAACGAGTTCTCGCCTGAGATCGGGCGAAGGGCTTTTCTCCTCGGAACAACAGGACTTCTCCTTACCGGCGGCATCTTCGCGATCGGCCGCAGGCTATTCCGCATCGCCACCTTTAGCTATGATGGCACCCAGTATAAGGGCGCGGGTGTTCGGCCCATCACGCCGAACGATCAGTTCTATTGTGTGACCAAGAATGTCGTCGATCCGCGCGTGAACGAAGGCCTGTGGCACCTGGAAGTCAGTGGCCTGGTGCAGAACCCGCGCACTTATCGAATGCATGATTTCCGAGCCATGGCCATGGTCGACCAGGAGACGACGCTGATGTGTATTTCAAACGGATTGGACGCGGGCCTGATGAGTAATGCCGTTTGGCGCGGCATTCCCATGGCCGATTTGCTCAATGCCGCCGCGCCACTTCCCGGCGCCGCCCGAGTCAGAATGCACGGCGTCGATAACTACACCGACACCATCCCGCTGGAGAAAGCGATGGAGCCGAGCACGATGGTCGCTTTTCACATGAATGGGGAAACGCTGCCGCATCGTCACGGCTTTCCGGCCCGCGCGGTTGTGCCCGGTTACTTCGGCGAGAAACATGTGAAGTGGATTACGCGCATCGAAGTCGCGCGCGATAATGTGAAAGGCTTTTACGAAAAACAGGGCTGGGGGCCGGACTTCATCGTGCCGACGCGATCCCGCATTGATGTCCCAGCTAACGAGGCGTGGTTGAAGCTTGGCGAGGCAAACAAAGGAGTGCCGGTGAAAGGTGTCGCTTTCGGCGGCGACCGCGGCATCTCGCGGGTGGAACTAAGCTTCGATGATGGGGATAGCTGGGAGGAAGCGAAGATTACCTATCCCGGAACTAAACTAACCTGGGTCTTGTGGAGCTTTGATTGGAAGCCAGATGAGGCCGGTGACTACACTCTGGTAGTTCGGGCAACCGACGGAGAAGGCGACGTGCAGGAATTTGAAGAAGACCGGGAATTTACGTCAGGTATCACCGGTTTTCACAAGGTCGCGGTGCACGTGTTCGCGTAAACGGACCTGCCGCGCGCTTGCACTTCAGCGCCTCGAACGCGCACGCCGCACCAGCGCGAAAGCGGCTCCGGCCGCCAGCAGCAGATAGGCGCTGGCCGGCTCGGGCACGGCAGCGATGCCGAAGTCAAGCGTGGCATTTCCGAAAATCATATCGAGCGAAAAGCCCTGGCTGGGATCGTGCGCGGTGACGTCGAGTTGGAACTGGAGATCGAGCGTGCTGCCGGCGGGGACGCCGTTGCCGACCGCGCCAAAATCAATTGTGTGATCGTGGAAGAAGCTATTCGCCGCAGTGAGTGAGGTGAAGCTTTGCGTGAGTAGCGCAGCGT
>DAIRIE010000161.1:5161-6263 GCA_036809705.1 Chthoniobacterales bacterium | reverse complement strand
GTCATGGATCATGGCTCAGCTTACGTTGTGCCACGAGCGTTACGCCGGTTATCGGTTAATTGTTGTCAGCTAATGGACAGAATGGGGTCGTTTGAGATTGTCGGTGTTCGCGCAGCAGAGTAGGGGAGTTGCGTGCCAGCTATCGGCGTGACCGGCGGAATCGGGACCGGGAAAACAAGTTTCGTAAAAGCTCTGGGAGAACTTCTACCCGGCGCAGTTTTCTTCGACGCCGATGAGATGGCTCGTGAGCTAACGCGTTCCGATGCGCAATCTCTGGTTCGAATCCGTCAGCAATTTGGCCAGCAAGTTTTTCATGCGAGCGGAGAGTTGAATCGCGCCGCACTTCGCGCGATGGTGTTCGGCGCGCCGGAGAAACGGCGGGCGCTGGAACAGATTCTTCATCCGCGCATTCGCGAGCATTGGACGGGCGAAGCGAACAAACACCGTGGCTCGACTCGATTTTTCATTGCAGACATTCCACTTCTTTATGAAACCGGCGGCGAACGCTTTTGCGACCGCATCGTGGTCGTGGCCTGCTCCGAGGAAACGCAGATGCAGCGCCTGATGCAACGAACCGGAATGGAGCGCGAGGCGGCGGCGGCGATCGTTGCCGCGCAAATGCCGCTGGAGGAAAAAGTGAAGCGGGCCGATCACGTCGTTTGGAATAACGGGCCCGAGACGGGGCTGATGGAGCAGGGGCGACTACTGGTGAGTTTATGGAGTCAGATCCAGTAGCCGCGGGTGCTGAGTGCGGCGACGAAGCGTCGAAAGAGCAAGCGGACGATCTGCGCCAGCAGCCGTCCTCGGAGGAAAATCGGGCCGGTATTTCGCAGGCCGAACCTATTCCCGCGCGCAACTGGCCGCCGCTCGACATCAACGAGCTGCATAAGCTTTCGCCGGGCGAGCTGGTCGGCCTTGGTGAGAAGTCTGGCGTCTATTTACATCCGGCGCGCTCACGCCATTATCTCATTGTCGATCTCGTCCGCGCCGCTCTCGACGCCGGCGCCACCGTGACCGCGCAGGGTTTTGTCGACCAGTCCTCCGATGGCTTCGTTCTGCGTTGTCCGGAATTGAATTTCCTGCCGGTGCCGGAGGACGTCTC
>DAIRIE010000161.1:0-5151 GCA_036809705.1 Chthoniobacterales bacterium | reverse complement strand
TCTCCGTGCCGCGTGGGATGATGCAGGAATTCCAGCTCCGTCTCGGCCAACGCATCGGCGGCGTCGTCAAATTGCGGCAGAACCATTCGCGCCTCGTGCTGAACGAGCTGAACACGGTGGAGAACGCGCCCCTAACCGATTGGACGCCGAAGACCGATTTCGAGCAGCTCACGCCGCAGTATCCGCAGGGCCGCATCATGCTCGAGAACGACAAGACGAAATCGCTCGAAGCGCGCGCGGTCGATTTGCTCGCGCCGCTCGGGCGCGGTCAGCGCGGTTTGATCGTGGCGCCGCCGCGTGTGGGCAAAACCATTTTGCTCAAGGAAATAGCCAAAGCCATTCGCGTAAATCATCCCGAGATCGAGCTCATCATTCTCCTCGTGGACGAGCGGCCGGAGGAAGTGACCGATCTGGAACGCGAAGTCGATTGCCAGATTTACTCCTCCACGTTTGATGAGGACACTCACCGCCATGTGCAGGTGGCGGAGCTCGTGCTGGAGCGCGCGAAACGGCTGGTCGAGTTGAAGAAAGACGTCGTCATTCTCCTGGACTCGATTACGCGTTTGGCCCGCGGTTATAACAATCTGCAACCGAGTCGCGGCCGCATCATGTCAGGCGGTGTCGAATCCAAGGCGCTGATGAAACCGAAGAAGTTCTTCGGCGCGGCGCGCAATGTCGAGGAAGGCGGCAGTCTTACTATCGTGGCGACGGCGCTGATCGATACCGGCAGCCGCATGGACGAAGTCATTTTCGAGGAATTCAAAGGCACGGGCAATATGGAGCTCCACCTCGACCGCGGGCTGGTGGAGAAGCGGATGTATCCGGCGATCCATGTGCTGCAAACCGCCACCCGACGCGAGGACCTGCTTTACCATCCGGACGAATGGGAGCGCGTGCAGGTGCTCCGTAAAACCATGGCCGCGCTGCCGCCGATGGAAGCGATGGAGATGCTCATCTCCAATCTCCAGGCGACCAAGACCAACGCCGAGCTGCTCCTGGCGGGATTGCGGTGATCGCGACTGCTGCGCAACTGGCAGAACTGCTGCCGTTGATCGAAGGCAACGACCGCGTAGCGCTCGATACCGAAGCGGACAGTCTGCATTGCTACCGCGAAAAGCTTTGCCTGCTCCAGATCGGTTTACCCGAAGGCGACTTTGTGGTTGATCCTTTGGCCGCTAACGATCTCTCGCGACTCGTTAGCTTGCTAACGAGTAAGGAGATTGTTTTGCATGGCGCGGACTACGATCTGCGTCTCCTGCGGCGTGGTCTTAATTTTCAGCCGGTGCGATTATTCGACACGATGATTGCGACGCGACTGCTCGGGCAGCGCGAGTTCAGCTATGCCGCCTTGGTGGAGAAATTCTTCGGCGTGCAACTGACCAAAGGCTCACAGAAAGCGAACTGGGCCCTGCGTCCGCTCTCGCCGCAGATGGAAAAGTACGCGCGGAACGACACGCATTATCTGTTGCCGTTGGCGGAAAAATTGGAAGCGGAACTGGTCGCGCGTCATCGCCTGGAATGGTTCCGGCAATTGTGCGCGCGTGCCATCGAGTTGGCCGCGACCGATCGCGAGCGTGACGGGGACGAAGCCTGGCGCATCCGCGGGTCGGGTTTGATCCACGGACAGCAGGCGGCGATTCTGCGCGCGGTCTGGTATTGGCGGGACAAGGAAGCGGAACGGGCTGATCGCCCCGCTTTTCATATTTTGCGCAACGACCAGTTGCTCCACGTCGCGCGCACGGCCGCGCCCGGCGCGAACTTCGCCTTTCGCCATTTCTCCGAGCGGCGCACGCGCACTTTCAATGCTGCTCTTGCCGAAGCCTTCGCGCTTGATCAAACAGGTTGGCCCGACACAGAACGACGCCGCGGAGTCCGGCCGTCTCCCGAGGTGTTGCGGCGCTCGGACGAGTTGCGGGCGCGACGCGATGAAGTCGCGACAAAGCTCGGGATTGAGGCTTCCTTTATCGCGCCGCGCGCAGTCATCGACGCCATTGCGCAAGAGGCGCGCCGGGCCGAGGCGCTGCTGGTGCCGTGGCAGCGCGAGTTGCTAGGCGTGTAAGGGATTTGCGCGAACAGCTTGACGCTGCCGCGTAAATCCTGCAAAACGCCGCCGCGCCATGCCAGAGGTAAGGACGCGAGCAAGCGTTTGGTGGGAATCGATCAGCGCATCTTTGCGCCGCGTCCGTTATCCCGTCGGGCTCGGCCTTTCCGTTACGGTCATCACCTTTGCCTTCGGCATCTGTGCGGCCTTCGCCTTCGGGCACGAGATTCCCGGAGAAAACTGGCTCTCGACCTGGAACCGCTGGGACGCGTCTTCCTTTCTCGATCTCGCCCGAAACGGCTACCCGCACGAAACCGGCGAGCGCGAGCATTTGATCGTTCTCCTGCCGCTCTATCCGCTGGCCATTCGTTTCGCGCATTTTCTTATTCCAGACTGGCATTTCGCGGCTGTCGCCGTTTCCAACGCCTGTTCGCTGCTCGCATTCGTTTACCTCTTCCGGCTCGCGCGTCTTGAATACGGCGGAGTCGTCGCACGCCGCGCGGTCCTCTTCTGCGCAATTTTCCCGACCGCGTATTTTTTGCACATCGCCTACTCGGAAAGTCTTTTCCTGTTTCTGAGCGTGGCGGCTTTTTACTATGCGCGCCGGGGCAAATGGGTCGCCGGCAGTCTTTGCGGCGTGCTTGCGACTGCGACTCGGCTGCCTGGCGCCGCCATTTTCCCAGCTCTCCTGATCGAGTATTTGCAGCAGCGGAAGTTTAGTCTGCGCGCGCTGCGTTGGGACATGGCCGCGCTGTTGCTGGTGCCGCTGGGGACAGTCTCTTTCCTTTGGCTTAACTACAGTTGCTTCGGCGATCCGCTCCATTTTCTTGCTGCGCAGAGACAGGTCTGGGGCGCTTTTCTGCGCTGGCCATTCCCGTCCGTGGCCGATTCCTGGTACGGGATTCTTCACTCGCACGCCGATGAACGCGTCATCCAGTACGGCGGACCGTTCGCCGCTTTCATCCTTTTAAGCGCCG
This sequence comes from Chthoniobacterales bacterium, assembly GCA_036809705.1. Lineage (GTDB taxonomy): Bacteria > Verrucomicrobiota > Verrucomicrobiia > Chthoniobacterales > UBA10450 > AV69. The sequence goes on along the minus strand of DAIRIE010000161.1, from coordinate 2,133 downwards.
CGCTCATCGCGGCCGTTTTTTTTCTGCGGCCCTGTTACACCACCTATCTCGCGCTGAGCTGGATCGTCATCTTCTGCAATAATTTTCCCGTTTCCTCGCCTCGATACGTTGGCGTCGTTTTCCCATTGTTCCTGTTGCTGGGTCGGGCCACGACCTCCTCCGTTCGTCGCGACGCACTGAGTTTTCTTTTCACGCTCTTCTACGCCCTGTGCGCCGCCCACTTCGTTCGTGGCTGGTGGGGGTTTTAAAAAATCGCGGAATACGCGCGCCAAAGCAGGAAAGGCGCAACATTCGCCTGCGGCAATTGGCTTGACTCTGCTGCGCAAATGGTTCAAAACGAGCGCGGTCGGTCGACCATGACATCATCATACGAGCGTGAGAACTGCATTCTTTTGTTGCCTGTCAGCGCTTCTCACGCTGGCGAGCGTTTTCGCCCAGACCAGCGACGTGGTCGATCGCTCCCAGCTCTTTCGTGCTAATCCCGGCGTCAGCACCCCTGCGGAAAACGTGGACGAGAGCGGCACTTCACAGGGTTACGCCGCGGCCACGCCGAACGACGAGGACCTCGGAATTCAAGCCATCCTGAAACGGCAGGACCAATATCGCCCTTTCAGCGTCTCTGTTGGCGTTCCCTTTTACTTTACCTCAAATGTCGCGCTCGCCCGCGAGAACGAGCAGTCCGATTTCGTCTTTACGCCCGGAATCAGTATCGGCTACTCGCCGCGGGTGAGCCAGACCTTCTACGTTACCGTCGGACTCTCGCAGCAATGGTTTATCTACGATCGCTTCGGCGAGCTCGATTTCTCCAGCTTCGATGCCAGCCTCGGCCTCGCCTATTACCTGCCGCAGCTGCACGATCTCTCACTCGGGCTCCACTACGATTACAACCGACTCACCAGCGACGGTGGCGACCGGCTCTTCTCCAATCATCAGCTCTTGCTCACGGCGGAAATGCCGTTTCGAATCGGGCGCGCCATGCAATTGAGCACCGGCGTTGGCGTAAACTTCAGCCTCGCCGCCGAGCCGGAATCGCCTCGGCGCAATGAGTACGATGTCCATCTCAGCTACGATTTGCAGCTTAGCCGCGCCTTCAGTGTGGATGCCACCGTCCGCGCTGTGTTAAAACAATTCGAGCAGGATCGGACCGATGTGAGCGAGATTTTGGCGTTGACCGCAATTTACCGCGTGCGCGAATGGCTGGCGCTGAGCGCGATCGCCACCTTCGCCTGGAATCAATCAGACGAGGACGTATTCGAGTATTCGGTCGCGAACCTCGGGGGCACGCTTGCCGTGACGATGCGGTTTTGAGAATGCGAGCGGGAACATCATATTCTTTGGCGCGGTTCTGGCGAACGCAGGCAGGTCTTTGGGCAATTTGCGCTGCGGTCCTCGTAAGTGTTGCCACACCGCCGCGCGTTTGCGCTGAGCAGTTAAAGCAGGCCCGCGTCACGCAGGTGGTGAAAGACGTCAAACTGTTGCCGGAGCAAGCCGCGCCGCGCCCGGCCACGGTGAACGATGAAGTGCGCGATGGCACCGCCGTACGCACCGGCACGGAATCACGCACCGAGCTCACCTTTACCGACCAGACCCTCGCCCGGCTCGGCGCCAACACCATTTTCACCTTCGCCGAAGGAACGCGGAACCTTGACCTGAAGGACGGCGCCATGCTCCTGCGCGTCCCGAAGAATGCGGGCGGCGCCAAGATCAAGACCGCCGCCATCACCGCCGCCATCACCGGCACCACGGTGATGCTCGAGTATCACCCCCGTTCGTATGTGAAGTTCATTGTGCTCGAAGGCACTGGCCGCATGTATCTGCCCGGGCACATCGGCGAGTCCGTCTTAATCAAAGCGGGGCAGATGCTGATTGTAAAACCCGACGCGAAAAAGTTGCCCGAGCCGGTGGATGTGGACGTGAAGCGCATCATGCAAAGCTCGCTTCTGATTACCGATTTCGGGCCCATGGGGAGCGAGGACCTCATCGCCATGGCCATGCAAGCGCAATTGGCGCAGAAGTCGAATGGCCAGCTGGTCGACACTAACCTCGCCATTCTCGGCGGCGGCACCAACGTCAGCGTGACTGATCCGACTGAGGTGATTTCGGTCGCCAGCAACACCGCAGCGTTCCGCGCTT
>DAIRIE010000160.1:0-6267 GCA_036809705.1 Chthoniobacterales bacterium | reverse complement strand
CCGCCGATGAGCGCGTGACTGGAGCTGGAGGGCAGACCGACGGCCCAGGTGATGATGTTCCAGGCGAACGCCGCGATGAGCGCGCAAAGTATCGTCGCCATTGTCACGACCTCGGTATCAACTAAACCTTTGCCGATGGTGGACGCGACCGCGCCGCCGAGGAGCGCGCCGGTGAGATTAAAAATCGCAGCCATCCCAATGGCCTGGCGCGGCGTGAGAACCTTGGTCGAAACGACGGTGGCAATAGCATTAGCCGCGTCGTGAAAGCCGTTGCTGTACTCGAAGACGACCGCCGCGAAGATGACGATGAAGAAGGTGATCATCGCTGCGTCATCCCGAGCGGTAGCCGAGGGATCCCGTGGCGAACCGGAAGGGTAACTTCCGCGGGATTCTTCGACTGCGCTTCGCTCCGCTCAGAATGACACGCATTTGGCGCGGTTCTATCAAGCGTATTTCAGGACGATTTGCAGGATGATGTTGCCGGTGTCGCGGCAGCGGTCGATCACCTTCTCCAGCAGCTCGTAGAGATCGCGCAGAAAGATGACGTGTTTGGTCGAGTAATCGCCGTGGTAAAGATCGCGCAATAGCTCGAGCTCGAGTTTGTCGGCGTCGCCTTCAATTGTTTGCAACTCATTGTTCATCTCGCGCGCGGTCTCGATCTCGGTGCCTTTGCGCAATTGCTTCACCATTTTCAAAACGACCTCCGCGGCGCGATCGAGCAGCTCGACCTGACGGCGAAAATTGCGCCCATGTAAATCTTCCGGGCAAATGAGGATTCGCTCGCCGATTTTCTCGACGGTCTTCGGGATTTTGTAGAGCGCGCTGGCCAGCGCCTGAATGTCCTCGCGCTCGAGCGGCGTGATGAACGTCTTGGAAAGCTGTTCCGTGAGCTGCTGGGTAATGCGTTTGTCTTCGCGCCGGCTCTCCGCAAAGGCGGCAAGATCGCTGGCGGATTCGCTCTTCTCCAGCTTGGCGAGTAAATCGATGAGATGATGAACGCTGCTGTCGGCTTGCTGCGCGCTCGCTTCGAGAAGATCGAAGAACGTTTCGTCGTGTCCGAGAAATTTACCGATGGAGAACATGGTCGAGGTTGGCGCGTTTAATTCCGTCATTCCGAGCGGAGCGCAGCGAAGTCGAGGGATCCCGTGGAAGTCATCTTAAAGGTAACGCCGCGGGATCCCTCGACTGCGCTCGGGATGACAATTCATAGCATCGTACCGCGCAAGACAAACAGTGCGACATTGAAATAAATCAACAGCCCGGTCACATCTACCAATGTGGCCACAGCTGGGGCTGAAGCGGTGGCTGGATCCAGCCCGCACCGTCGCAACAAAAACGGCAGCATGGCGCCGGCGAGCGAACCCCAGAGAACGACACCGATAAGCGCGACGCCAACAGTCACCGCCACTAGCCAGTGGTATGGCCCGTAATTAAAAATGTGCAATTCCTGCCAAAGCGAAATGCGGATGAATCCGATGACGCCGAGGATTAGCCCAAGCAGAATTCCCGACCGGAGCTCCCGGCCGGCGACGCGAAACCAGTCGCGCAATTTCAGCTCGCCCACCGCCATGGCCCGAATGACCAGCGTTGTCGCCTGCGAACCGGAGTTGCCGCCGCTAGAAATAATGAGCGGCAAAAACATGGCTAGGATCGCGGCCTTCTCGATCTCACCATTGTAGCCCTGCATGGCGGTGGCGGTGAGCATTTCGCCCAGGAACAGAATGATGAGCCAACTGGCGCGTTTCTTCACCATGCGCGCGAGCGGAATGGTCGTGTAAGGCTCGTCCAGCGCTTCCATGCCGCCGATTTTCTGAATGTCTTCCGTCGCTTCCTGCTCGGCCACGTCGAGCATGTCATCGACAGTAACGATGCCGACGAGAACGCCGCTGGAATCGATCACGGGCAGCACCGTGCGATCGTATTTCCGAAAAAGATTCAGCGCGTCCTGCTGCGAATCGTTAACTTTCAGCGCCACGAAAGCCTCATCGCGAATGTCGCGCACGCAGGCGTCGAGCGGCTTGAGCAGGAACTCGCGGATGCGCACGTCATCGATGAGCTTGCCGCGATCGTCGAGCACGTAGATGACATTGAGCGTTTCGCTGTCGCGCCCGTGTTCGCGCACGTAATCGAGCACTTCTTTCACCGTCCAATTGTCACGGACGTCGACGAAATCCGGCGTCATCAACCGCCCGACACTGCCTTCGGGATAACCGAGAAGCGCAGTGGCGACGTGGCGTTCTTCCGGCGTCAGCACTTTGATCAGCTGGCGCGCGGCCGCGCTCGGCATTTCCTCGAGCAGCGCAGTGCGATCGTCCGGCGCCATTTCGTTGAGAATGGCGACCACCTGTTCGTGCGCCATCGCCCGCAGAAGTTTTTGCTGCGCGTCGATGTCGAGATATTCAAAAACATCCGCGGCGAGCGCCGCGGGCAAAACGCGGAAGATAATGACCTGCTCGTCCTCCGGCATGTCCTGGATGACTTCGGCCACGTCGGCCGGCGGCCAGTCGCAGAAAATCTCGCGCAGCGCGGCGAAGTTCCGCTCGCGGATCAAGCCCTGGATTTCCGGAAGTAAAATGTTGCCGACCATAGACGTGAGCGGAAGCGCCCGGACTTTACGCGCAAGCACGATGCGTGCGCCATCTTCTTCTCCACTCCAATCGCGGAGCCAATCTCGGAGGTAGGTTGGGCGTTGGGCAGAAACGCCTCTACACTTGGCAACCGGCGGAAACGCGGCAAAATGATTTTCCCGATGAACGCCAGTGCTGCGATGATTCAACGCAAGGTCGAGGACGACGTTTGCCTGCTGGCGTTCGACCGGCCTGAATCTGGCGCGAATATCTTCGATGCCGCCACACTGCGCGATCTCAATGCGCAACTGGACGCAATTGAATCAGACGCCTCGCTCAGCGGTCTGGTCATCACGTCGTCGAAGAAATCCATTTTCATCGCGGGCGCGGATTTGAAGACGTTGCTGCGCCAGGCGCAAACGGGCGAGCTGCGTGCATTCATTGCCGAAGGCCAGCGCATTTTCAACCGGATCGCCGCGCTGAAAATTCCCACCTGCGCGGCCATTCACGGCGCGTGCGCCGGCGGCGGTTATGAGATCACGCTGGCGTGCGATTGGCGAGTGGCAAGCGATGATCCGGCCACGCGCATTGGCCTGCCGGAAACGACGCTCGGTTTGATTCCCGCGTGGGGCGGCTGCACACGTTTGCCGCGATTGATCGGCGCCGAGAAAGCGGCTGAAGTTATTCTCAAAGGGAAGCTCTACTCCGCGGTCGAAGCGAAGGAGCTTGGCCTGGTGGATGAACTCGTCGGCCCTGAGCAGTTGCTCGATGCGGCCAGGCGCAAGTTGCGTGATGGGAAACGCAAATCTGAATTGAAGGACGGAGCGGCCGCGACGCCGGGCTCGCGCGAACTCGCCCCTCCAAAACCTTCGCCGAACGCGGCGCCTGCTCGCGCATTCGAGATCATTTCTAGCGGCTCCTCCGTCGAGGAGTCGTTAGCTGCGGAGTTGGATGGAATCGTTGCCCTTGGCGAAACGGAAGCGACGCAGAATTTGATCCGCAATTTTTTCCTCGCCGAAAAATACAAAAAGAGCAGCGCGAAAACGCCGGCGGAAAAAATCGCCCATGCTGCCGTCATCGGCGCCGGCGTCATGGGCAGCGGCATTGCGCAATGGCTTAGCTCGCGCGGCGTGTCAGTCATTCTGCGCGATGTCGCGAGCGAGCAGCTCAACCGCGGTATTTCGCTGATCGAAAAAACCTATGCCGATGCGGTCAAGCGCGGGCTCATGCCAGAAGAGAAAGCTAAGCAGGGTCGGGCGCGCATCGTCGCTTCCACTGCGCCAGCCGAGATGCGTGACGTGCAGGTGGTGATCGAGGCCGCCTCGGAGAAATTGGAAATCAAGAAACGCATCTTCCGCGATCTTGACGAGAAGGCACCCAAGGCGCTGATGCTCGCCACAAACACTTCCGCGCTGCCGATTTCTGATCTTGCCGCGGAAACTACGTCGCCGGGCCGCGTTATCGGGTTGCATTTTTTTAATCCGGTGAGCCGGATGAAATTGATCGAGGTCGTCGTCGGTGAAGGAACAGCGGACGAAACAATCGAGCGTGGGCTCGCCTTTGTCAGGCAGGTTGCCAAGGTGCCGGTGATCGTGCGCGATAGCCCGGGATTCCTGGTCAACCGCGTTCTCTTCCCTTATTTGCTGGATGCCGCCGAGCTTTTCGAAAATGGTGTCGCGGCATCGGAGATCGACGAGCCGCTTCTGAAATGGGGCATGCCGATGGGCCCGCTGCGGTTGATCGATGAGATCGGCGTCGATATCACCGTCGATATTGCGGACAGCCTCGAGCGTGCCTACGGGCGGCGCGATCAGGCCGCGAAAATCTTGCGCGAAATGCTGGCGGCGGGAATGCTTGGCCGGAAATCAGCCGGCGGGTTCTATCGTTACGAGGGCAAGACACAGGCGCCGAACGAAGCGGTCAAGGAATGGCAGATGTCGTCGGGAGAAAATTTCGGCGCGGAAGGAATTACGAATCGGCTGGTGTTTTTGATGGTGAATGAAGCTGCGCGGTGCCTGGAGGAAAAAGTCGTGGCCACACCAGAGGACGTCGATTACGGCATGGTCTTGGGAACCGGTTTTCCGACGGTCCGCGGCGGACCGCTGAGGTTCGCCGAGAGCTACGGAATCAAGAAACTGGTGACGGAAATGGACGGCATTCACTCGCGCGCGGGCGAGAAGTTCGCGGCGTGCGATCTCTTGCGGCAGCACGCGCAGAATGGAACAAAGTTTTATGCCGAGTGAACGCCATCAGCGGCCTGTCACCCCGAGGGCAGCGGAGCGGAGCCGAGGGATCTCTAGCTATTCTCTGGAAAGGATCAGAGATGTCTCCACTTCGGTCGACATGACAAATATATGAAGACACCGCTGGAAGCGCCGCCTGAACAAGTCAAAGCTGAAACCGGCGTGAAGGAAGCACCGGCGCCGCTCATTGACACGTCGAAAATGTCGAAGGGTCAACGCGAGGCGCTCGAGCTCGCGGAAGCATCGCGCGATCCGCTCGATGAGCGCGGCAGTTTCGCCAGTAACCTGTTCATCGGCCGCTACGATTTCGAGCGCATCTTCCCATACCCGGCGCAGAGCGAGGAAGATTGCGCCAAGGGCGAGCCCTTCCTGAAGCAGTTGCGCGAGTATCTCGCCGCGAACGTGGACGCAGACGAGATCGATCGCACCGGCGAAATTCCGCAGAAGAACATCGACGATCTTTTCGCGATGGGTGCGTTCGGTGTGAAGATCCCGACGCAATACGGCGGCCTCGGTCTGTCACAAGTAAACTACGGTCGCGCCGCGATGTTACTCGGGAGCTGGGACGCAAATCTCACCGCGCTCGTTTCCGCGCACCAATCAATCGGCGTCCCGCAGCCGCTGCTTCTCTTCGGCACCGACGAGCAAAAGGAGAAATATCTGCCGCGCGTCGCTCGCAAGGAAATCTCCGCCTTCGCGCTCACGGAATGGAACGCGGGTTCCGATCCGGCGAACATGAGTTTGCGCGCTGATCTCTCGCCGGATGGATCGGCTTACATCCTGAATGGCGAGAAGCTGTGGTGCACGAATTTGATCAAGGCCGGTGTGCTGGTGGTGATGGCGCGCACCGCTCCCAAAATTGTGAATGGCAAAGAGCGCAAGCAAATCAGCGCGTTCATTGTTGAGGTGAACTCGCCCGGATTGGAAATCGCGTATCGCTGCCACTTCATGGGCCTGCGCGCGCTCTACAACGGCATCGTGAAATTCAAAGACGTGCGCGTGCCGCGGGAGAACCTCATCGCGAAGGAAGGCCAGGGATTGAAGGTGGCGCTTACGACTTTGAACACAGGCCGCCTGACGATTCCCGCCGCGTGCGTGGGATTATCGAAACGGCTGCTCGATATTTGCCGCAAATGGGCGAGCGAACGCGTGCAGTGGGGCGCGCCCATCGGCAATCATTATGCCATCGCCGGAAAGGTCGCGGAGATGGCTGGCCAGGTCTTCGCCATGGAAGCGATCACGTTCCTGACGAGCGCACTGGTCGATCGCAAGGCGGGCGATCTGCGCATCGAAACGGCGATGTGCAAAATGTGGGCGACGGAAGCGACCTGGCGCATCGCCGATGAAGCGATGCAGGTGCGCGGTGGCCGGGGCTACGAAACCGCGCAGTCGCTGCAAGGGCGCGGTGAGCCAGCCATTCCGGTGGAGAGGTTCCTGCGCGATTGCCGCATCAACAT
>DAIRIE010000159.1:761-6274 GCA_036809705.1 Chthoniobacterales bacterium | reverse complement strand
AACGCGCCTGAGACTATGTCGATTTACGACGCGGCTACGAGATACCGCGAGACGAACACACCGCTCGTCATCTTTGCCGGACATGAATATGGCACCGGCTCGTCGCGCGATTGGGCAGCCAAAGGAACGCGGCTGCTCGGTGTGCGCGCAGTCATTGCCGCAAGCTTCGAGCGCATTCATCGCTCGAACCTTGTCGGCATGGGCGTGCTGCCTTTGCAATTTCTCGACGGAACCACTCCTCAAACGCTCGGGCTGGATGGCTCGGAGCGTTTCTCCATCTCCGGATTATCGGACAAACTCGAGCCCGGTCAGTCTGTCGTCCTGGAAATCGAACGAGGAGGCCGGCGCGAAGAGCTGCCGGTGAAACTGCGCATCGATACCGCGATTGAAGTAGATTACTACCGCCACGGCGGCATTCTTCCGTTTGTCTTGCGTCAACTACTCCGAAAGCAGGGAACTACCCTGTAGCGTTCGACTTAATAGCAAGATCGCGCAGGATCGCGTATCTAATTCACCTGCGCCGCCATTGCTTCAGCGAGAACCCAATCGTCCGACTTACGCCATACCTGAACATGAGATCCTTCGGCGATGAACTTCGATGCCAGCGGCGAAGTCAGCGGCGCAATGAATTCCTGTCCGTATAGCTCAGCGACGCTGCCCTTCAACGTTGCCGATGTCGCGGGCCAGATTCTCCAGCGCGGGTGTTCTACGCGGTATTCACTAAGTCCGGCCCGCACCTTGGTATAGCCCCAGTAATGTTCGGCGATAAACTCCTCCAGCGTTCCCGCTCCAGTACTTACCGGCTCGCCTATGGCTGACATCGCGAGACCTTCCCACTTCGTGCCGCGCCGCCAGCCATATTCCACCTTAAGTTCCCCATCCCGGTGGACCACATCCGACTTCATCGGCAAAGCCATATAAGGTTCGCCGTAAAAGACGCGGGCGACAATCGCGATAGCCTGGCGCGGAACAATCTCCCGTATGAAGCAGACGCCGCGGCGCCACGTATCAGCCGACCTTTTCCGCACATAGAACCGCAAGTTAACTTCTTCGAAGTTGCGGTGGCGCGGAATGGCGACCCCGAGCAGCCGTGTCTCGAGAAAAAGAAAACCAACTACGCTAACGAAGGTCTCACCGTTGTAGAAATCCAGCTCAACACCTGGTGGAACGTACCTCGCCAGTAAAGCCGGATCGATGCGATAAGTCAGCATCGCCAGGTACCGCCAGTTAGCGGTCAGAAACGGCTTCTGCACTTGCCAGCTATCGCAGCAGCTTCTCTAAGGAAGCATCCGGGTCGGCTCCCAGCTCGGTGGCTTGCTGGTAGTGGCGCTTGGCCAGCTCCTTCGATGGCGGCGAAGCCGTCGCGTAGATCACAGCGAGATTGAAGTGCGCATCGGCATAGTCTGGCTTGGCCGCGATGGCCGCGAGCATCTCCTTTTCAGCCGCTTCCTGCCAGCCTTTCTGACTGGCGGTTATCCCGAGATAGTTATGTGCGGTGGCGCTCTTCGGGTTGATGGCCAGTGACTTCGTTAACTCATTCAGCGCATCATCGAACTTACTCTGGCGATAATAAACGATGCCCAGAGTAGTATGGGCAAACTCATCCTTCGGCGCGATAGTTATCGCTTTCTTGAGAGTTAACTCCGCCGCCTTGAGCTTGCCCGTGCGGAAGTAAACGACTCCGAGGTTGGAGAGTGAATAGAGATTGTTAGGACTTTTCGTCAGCAACTCCTGGTACTGCCGCTCCGCCGCGTGATACTTACCCTTATCAAAGTTCTCCTTCGCCTGTCGTGCGACGGAGACAAGATCGCTCGGCACGTCCGGTTTAAAGCCAGATTGCAAGCTGGCATCCGGCGGCGCCTGTTCCTCCTTTTCCGTGGCATTGCCTGTCGCGGGCTTTTGTTCCTGGTTCGGTTTCGCGTAAGTGAAGCTCGCTTTGACTGTTGCTGGTGTGTCATCGGAAATCGAGATGACCGGCTGGCGAAGCAGGGCCAGTTCTTCATCAGTTAACTTCGTCACCGGCTGTGCCAGAAGCGCCATCTGCTCATTCAACGTATCCGATTTGATCTTGAGCTTATCGAACTCTGCCAGCATCAACTTGCGCGCCTGGTCGCGCCTGGCTTCTTCTTGCCGCTCGCGCACGACGATATTGCGCAGGATTTGGTTCTCGCGCGTGAGCTTCGCCGTCTCTTCCGCGTTAGCTCCGGTTAGCTTCGCTTTCTCCAGCTGACTCGATGCCTCATCCAGTTGCGAGCGAAGTGAAGCTACTGTTGCTTCGAAGTCCTTGTTCTGCTTCTGGCTCACGGCGAGCTGACCGCGCAAATCTTCGAGTTGCTTCCTTACCTCGACCAGCTCCTGTTCCCTCTTCGGTTTGTCCTCTCCGATCTCGCGCACTGTCTTCTCCGCGCTGGCGAGTTTCTGTTTCAAATCAGTATTCTCAGCTACAAGTGCAGTTACGCGCAGTTCGGTTTCCCGCAGACCTGCCAGTTGGCCGACCGCTTCGTCGCGCTCTTTCGTCACCTTCGCGATCTGCGCACTGGCATCAGCCAGCCTGGCGCTTTGCGCGTCGCGTTCCTTCTCCGCGGCCGCCCGTCCCTGTTCGGCGGACGCCAGCGCCTGCTTCAATTGCGTCACTTCCTGCTGCAACGCGGCCTGCGCGTTCGCATCCTGCCCGTTGTTCGCCTTGATTTTTTCCAACGAAGTCTGCGCCTGCACGAGCTGGTCGTGCACATCCTTTTCCGCCGTTTTTGTGCGTTCGAGCTCGTGCTGCGCCTGATCCAGCTTCGAGTTCGAATCCCGCAATCTCGAATTAAGCTGCTCCTTCTCCTCCTGCACTTCGGTGATCTTGGTGCGCGAATGTTGCAGCTCGGCCTGCAACTGATCCACCTTGTCGCGCAACTTCTGAGTTGCGCTTTTGATCGCCGCGTCGTTGTTCGCCCGCGCCGGGGCGGGCGCGACCGGAGAACTCTCCGGCGTAGCGGCCGGCGTTGCGCTCGCCGTATTTTTCGGCCGCGATTTCGCTGTGCCGATCTCCACCGTCGGTTCGCCGCTTTGCCGCCGAGGTGGAGGCGCTGGCGTTTCAGCGGGCGGAGGTGGATTGGTCGCCACCAGGTCTTTCTGCGTGCCAGCTTTGCTTTGCACCCGCAGAATAGCTTCCGAAATCTTGCGCCCGCGATACTCGACAATCGCCGGCTGCCAGCCGTCATGGCTCTTCTTCAGCTCCTCGAGCAGACTCCCGGCAAACCGGTACTTTGCCAGCGCCCCGCTGAACTGGCTCTCGCGCTCGAGCTTCTCACCCTGCTGCGCCGTCATGTAAGCTTTAAGGAATATTTCGCTCGGATCGTCACCTTGCGCGCGAAGAACAGGCGCGAGAGCAAGTAGCCCGGCCATCAGAACGATAGCGATCCTGTTCATGCGAAAGCAGCCGACAACGATAGCGAAGTGGCCGGGCGATGCAATGCTTTGGAGAAGCATGCTTAGCCTCACAGCCCAGAGCGTGCCAGCGCCGGGCAGCTCGCTGTTTTACAATCTGCGCCCGTCGACTAAAATGCCGCTTCAGCTGGTGGCCATAGCTCAATGGTAGAGCTCCAGATTGTGGTTCTGGCTGTTGCGGGTTCGAGTCCCGTTGGCCACCCGTTTCGGAAGCGTGAATGGTGAACGGTGAAATGGTCTCACGCTCGCTCTGTTCACCAATCACTAATCACCAGTCACCAGTCACTATCTACCAGCACCCGTGCCTGTAGCTCAACCGGATAGAGCTTCTGACTTCGGATCAGAAGGTTGGGGGTTCGAATCCCTCCAGGCACGCTGTGGCGCCGTGCTTTCTTGAAGTGCGACGTTTCTGCCGCCAGGGACGGACGGCAGCTACAACGCGGGTGCGCGCGCCGGAGTTGTTAGTTCAGGATTGCTAAGGCTTACCGCGATAGTTAAGCTCGCGCTCAGTGAGTGGCCGGCACGAGCTCGATACCATCGTAGTTAATATCGAGCTTACCCTGGCCAGCATCATCCAGGGCGTTGCTCTATACTTTCTTACTGATAACGCGCGCGCCATCCTTTCGCTTCGGAACTGGACCGCTTTCCTTTATGTCGGCGCCGGCCTGTGCGTCATCTTCATCTTCTGGTCGCGTTCGATCATCCACACCCTGACCCTGATGAAGTGGCCGCTCGAGTTCGGCCATAACTTCTTCTATATCGCCTGCGCCCTGGGAGAAGCGGTCTTATTTACACGTTTGGGGCGGCCGCTGGCGTGGTTTGGGCTAAGCGCAATCTACGCAGCCTTCGTCTGGCTGCTATTCATCTACGACATGCGACTCATCCGCGCCCGAGTTAACGAGGCGCGGACAAACGTTGAGCGTGACTTCTACTGCCGCACCTACGCCGACCAACTACTTAACATCCGAATCCTTGTCCCGCTATTATTCTTTTTCAACCTGGTCTGCGCGATCGCGATTCAGGCGCACCCCGGCTTTTTCATCCAGCGCGGCGGCCACGTCTTGCTGATTGTCGCGCAGCTTATTGCCTTCACCGGCTACCTTCGTTATATCGTTCGCTTTTTCACCGCGCTCGCGCCGGCGTTGCTCGCGACTCGAAATGCTGGTGGGTGAGTATTGCCTGCCGTAAAGTGGAAAATAGTGAACACGCTTAGTTCTCCACGCATTCAGAACGGCAAAGCTCGTAGCGGTGCCGGCCGCGGCGTGCCAACCGTCGACCAAGTCATGGTGGAGGAACGCGCCGCGGCCTTCACCAAAAGGAGTATAAAAACGACGACCAAGCTGGAAGGTTTGAAGCTGGCCATTTCAATGATCGACCTGACGACCCTGGAGGGAAAAGATACTCCGGGTAAGATCGCGTTTCTTTGCCGCAAAGCCATGCAGCCGCTCGATTCGCGGTATGAGGTGCCGAGCTGTGCGGCGGTTTGCGTTTATCCAAACCTCGTTAGGATGGCGAGGAAGTTCGTGGGCAGCAGCAAAGTCAAAGTAGCAAGTGTCGCCACCGCATTTCCTAGCGGACTCATGCCAGTGAAACTGAAGCTCCAGGAAGTGCGCAGCGCGGCGCGCGATGGCGCCGATGAGATCGACATGGTCATTAACCGCGGAGTGTTTCTGGCGGGCGAAGACGGCCGCGTCTTCGATGAAATCGCCGCCAGCAAAGAAGCATGCGGGGAGGCGCATCTAAAAGTCATCCTGGAAACGGGCGAGCTTCAGACTTACGACAATGTGCGTGTCGCCAGCGAAATCGCGATGCGCGCCGGCGCTGATTTCATCAAAACTTCCACCGGCAAAGTTTCACCGGCCGCGACCATGCCCGTGACTCTGGTTATGCTGGAAGCGATTCGCGACTATTTCGTCGAGACTGGCATTCGGATCGGAATGAAACCATCCGGCGGCATACGCAACGCCAAGCAGGCGCTGCACTACCTCGTCATGGTGAAGGAAACATTAGGCGACGATTGGCTCACGCCCGACCTCTTCCGCTTCGGCGCCAGCACGCTGGTCAATGATGTGCTCATGCAG
>DAIRIE010000159.1:0-750 GCA_036809705.1 Chthoniobacterales bacterium | reverse complement strand
CAATAAGACTGGGGAAATCGCCATGGACGCTCATCGCCGGCAACGGCGAGAAATCGGACCGGCGCGTTAGCGTTCCCGCGAACGAGAGACGGCTCAACTTCGGGGAGCGCTGGAGCTACGCGCCCGCGCCTGAGGCCAGCAACTACATCAAACTGCGCGAGCGCTATCCGCTTTTCATCAACGGGAAATTCGTCGCGCCAAAAGCGGGGAAATATTTCGACTCGGTCAACCCGGCGACCGAAGAAAAGCTGGCCGAAATCGCGGAGGCAAACGCCGCCGATGTAGAGGCGGCTGTGTCAGCCGCCGCCCGCGCTTTCAAAAGCTGGAGCAAGCTTCCCGGCCGCGAACGCGGCAAATACCTCTTCCGCATTGCGCGCATTCTCCAGGAAAAAGCGCGCGAGTTGGCTGTGCTCGAAACGATGGACGGCGGCAAGACGATCAAGGAATCGCGCGACGTCGATCTGCCGCTGGTTGCGGCGCATTTCTTTTACTACGCCGGCTGGGCGGATAAACTGGATTACGCATTTCCAGGAAGGAAACCGCGACCGCTGGGAGTCGCGGGGCAGATAGTCCCCTGGAATTTCCCACTTTTGATGGCGGCCTGGAAACTCGCTCCCGCGCTTGCTTGCGGGAACACCTGCGTGCTCAAGCCGGCGGAAACAACGAGTATCACCGCGCTGCATTTGGCGGAAATTTTTCAGCAGGCGGAGCTACCTGATGGCGTGGTGAATATCGTCACCGGTGCTGGTG
>DAIRIE010000158.1:2135-6295 GCA_036809705.1 Chthoniobacterales bacterium | reverse complement strand
GTGAATAGGCTTCCGTCGATGCGTCCACCTCGTCGGCGTCGAGCCCTGGCAACGGCGGTTCCGGCAGGTGCTTGATCACGCCTATTTGATAAAGCGCGATCAATCCCATGCAGCCCACCGCAGTGAGCGATGCCACGACGCTGATCAAGGTATTCACCGGAGGCGTTCCGGAGATGATCGCTAAGTTCTTTGGGGTTCATAAATTCTTCTCACCAGAACATTAAATCATCGCTTCTCCACCGCACGCGCGCGAAATTCCCTTGTCGCCTCCAGCGGAAAGGAAGCCTCTTCGGTAGTGTTGGAGAATTCGCGCTCGAGCGCGAGACGCGACACCACGCCGGCATGCAGCATGGCGTCGCGCGGATGCGTGCGGTTTCGCGGAACTCGCTTTCTAATACGCCGCCAGACCTGATGCACCGTTGGCGATGGGCAGCGCTCCGCCCACGCCGAAGACGCCGAGATTTTTCAAGGTGCCGTCCCGTCGCAGCTCGAACGCAGCTACGCCACCTGTGCCGCGCAAAAGATTGTAGAGATAATGGCTGCCCCTGCTGAAGGCCAGATCAGTCGGTTCACTTTTGTCGCCGAAGAAGATGTCGTGTCCGTCAATGAGTGTAGCCGTGCCGTTGCTGCCCAGGCGATAGCTCGAGACGCTGCCGCTGACAAAATTTGCGGTGTAGGCATATTGCTGGTCATCGGTTATCACGATCCAGCAGCCGTCAGTCTGGTGATTCTTGGCTGAATTAGTTATGACCGAAAGTGAGCGAGTAGCTCGATCCAGCTTGTAGGAGGAAACGCCGGCGTTGTTCAGGATCGGAAGGCCGGATTCCACCGTGAACAAAACGCCGTCATCGCGGAATGCCGCGGCGAATGTCCGCCTGCCGTCGGGAGCGGCGGGATTGTGCTTGGGCATGCTAAGCAGCCCGTTATCCCGAACCTGGAAAACATCGATGAAATTTCCTACTTTCCCAGTTACGACGAGCGAGTTGCCGTCTGGGCTAAATTCAACGTCGCCCGGCACGGCAATGGGCGAGCTCAAGGCGCGGAACGAATCCGGTATTGGCGTGAGTCTGCCATCACTCGCGACGGTGAAGCCGGTGACACCATTGCCCGCGACTGAACCATCCATGATATACGCGATATTTCCCGACAGAGTAATGCTCAGCGGCTGATCGCCGGCGTACACTTTCTGGATCATGCCCAACTGCGTGCCGTTGACGGCGAAGACGGTGACGTTGTCACTTCCAGGATTACAGGCATAGAGAAAACGGTGATCCTTGCTCAGTCTCAACCCGTGTTGAGTATCGAAATCGACGCCGATGCCGTTGCCGCCGGTGGAATACCGATTCACTTCGCTCAGGGTGCCATTAGCCGCGCGCGCGAAGCTGACTACTTCATTGTTATCGGCGCGGTTCGTCATGGCGAAAACGGCGCCGGTGCTGGGAGGCGATTGCGCTAACGAGAAATGAGCTGTTAGCGTCAGGGTGAAAATGGAAACGACACTCTTCAGGAACGATGCCCTGAACTTACTGCATTGATCTGCTCTCATTGGGTTCATGTTGAGCGTGAGAGCGAGAACTCGGCGCTTTATTTCATGTTCGAAAATTTAATTGTGAACGCGGGCGATCTCCGGTTGCGCGAACGACACACGCGGTGGGATTCCCGTCGGTCGACCGGGCGGGTATATTGTCGCGTGGACCCGCGTAAGTCACTTGAGCCATTGTTGCTCGCGTTATTCTGCATCGCGGTTACTAACGCACTTGCCCAGACGCTCGATCGCCCGACGAGCGAGCCTTACAAAGGCGATCTCTCCATTTTCGAATATCCCGGTCGCGACAAGAAATTGCAGGTCGGCCGGGTGATGGATTTGCTTCGCATCAAACCGGGAGCGCGCGTGGCCGATATCGGCGCGGGCTCAGGATGGTTCACGGTGCGCGCGGCGCGGCGCGTGGGAAACAAAGGCGTGGTTTATGCGGTCGAGATTAATCCTGATTACATCCGTTACATCCAGGAGCGCGCAATGAAGGAGTCGCTTCCGAACATTCGCACGCTCCTCGGGAAACCAGACGATCCGTTGCTTCCGGACAACTGCGTTGACGCCGTTCTGCTACTGAAGACGTATCACGAAGTCGCCCAGCCGATCGCGCTACTCGAACATGTGCGCGCGGCCATGCGTCCGGGAGCGCGCCTGGGCATCATCGACCGCAACGGCAACGGCGCCAATCACGGTCTGAACGCGGACGTCGTGATCAAGGAAGCGGGCCGCGCCGGACTCAAGCTCGTAGAGCAATACGATTTCGTGAAAGGTGACGGCATGGACTACTTCCTCATCTTCGCGCCTCGGCAGTAGTCTTCATCTGCGCAATCGATACTAGGCGAGCTGTCGAAACGCCTGTCTCATCCTGAGCGCAGCGAAGGTCCGTTTGGGATGACAGAGTTGTGTCGGCAGCGCTTCAAAGACCGCAACGGCTCCGACCTCAACTCTTGCGCCACAGGCGCGCTACGGCTGTTTTTCAAACTTTAGCGCCGCCGTGGGCTTCGGTCCATCTTCGAAAACGTGACCAAGATGCCCGCCGCAGCGCGGGCAATGCACCTCGGTGCGCGCGAGGCCGAGCCAGGAACGATCTATTTTCAGTCGCGACGGCATCGTTTGCGATTGGCTGGTAAAAACTGGGCCAACCCGTGCCCGACTCGAACTTCGTCTCTGAGTTGAAAAGTTCCTTTCCGCAACCGGCGCATTTGTAGATGCCGTGATCGTGATTGTAAGCATACTCACCGGTGCCCGCGCCTTCGGTTCCTTTCTCGCGCAGCACGCGATACTGCATCGGCGTAAGCTGTTGTTTCCATTCGGCATCGGTCTTGACGATTTTATCGGTCGTGTCTTGCATAGATTGCTGCGCTGGCTCTTGCGCGCGCGTGCACGATGTCAACGCGACAATCGCGAGCGCGGCTGCAAATATTCTCATGATGATGAGATGCAGAGAACGATAATTTATTCCCGCATCCGCTACACATTTGCCGCTGCATTCGGCGTCCGACTTAGCGCCATTTCGACTTATCCGACACCAGCAGCTTGAGCGTTCGAGGAACGCGAAAAAAGCCGGTCACTACTGCTCTCACGCCCACCGTAGCGCCGACGCTGCGCTGGAACTTCTGGTGATCGGCTAAGCGAGCGAAATCCGGATCGCGCTTCGCCTCTTCCAAGTCGATAATCGCAGCGATCAAGCCGAGATGGGAAAATGCCTGCGGAAAATTGCCGAGGAACTCGCGTCCCGGGATCGATCTCCTCCGAGTATAGCCCGAGCGGGCTCGCCGCCTGAATGGTCTTGTCGAGCAACTCCTGAGCGCCGGAAAGCTGCCCCTCGCGAATCAAATGACCGATCCACCAGAAACTGCAAATGACGAAGGCGCCTTCGCCGGATTGCCGATGCCAATCCGAGCGATAAAGCCAGAGATTAGCGGGGGCAAGTATGCACTGAATGACATCGAAAACGGCGCGCTGCGGCCCATGATCGGCTGGCGCGCGCATGCGGTGCTAATGTGCGCGGCGGGGAGTTGCCCGCCCTTGCAGCGCGATGCCTACACTGCGGAGAATTTCGAAGATCAAGATGCCGCCGCGTTTCGCGCCTGGCTCGCGCGGACGACCTAAACAAATTTTTGCCGAACGAAAAGCGGCTCGAGATTTCCAGCATTTTCAAATGGTTTAAAGGCGACTTCGACAAAGGCGGCGGTGTGCCGAAGGTGCTCGGGATGTACGCGCCGCAGAACGCGCGTGCTTTCGCGGCCAGCGGAGGCTACGAGATTCGATATCTGGCCTACAACTGGGGGCTGAATGATCAGGGCCCGCACGGTCGAAACTACACGAGGACGAATTTGATCTTCGACAACATCTTCAAGTAGACTGCGTCGCGCAGATGAATCAGGAACGAACGAATACCGTCTACGGATTAATTGCCACGCTTTATGCGCGCGGCGTTCCGTTGCCCTGGCTTGCCGCTTTACCGCGGAACGTGCTCCGTCACCGCCGCGTCTTCCACGGCCGTGTTGGATACCTGCGGCTGGCGCAATAGGGCTGCGCCGCGCAATCGCTCGTCGTAAATCTCAGCCCACTTGCGTTCGTGCATCGAACACATCGGCACCGCGTGCCATTCGCCATTTTCCTT
>DAIRIE010000158.1:0-2125 GCA_036809705.1 Chthoniobacterales bacterium | reverse complement strand
CGCCCTTGAAGACGCAGGAATCGAGTCGCGCTTTGATGATCGGGTCCGACTCCGCGCGCGCGACCTGCGCCGCATCCATGAAATTGTGGGTGCCGAGGCCGAGCGTGTGCGCATTTCCTGAAATCAGGTCGATGAACATGCCGGGAGGGAACGAGCCAGTCACAAGCAGCCGCACGAGGTGGATTGCTGAGCGAAATGCCAGCAATGGATTTTGCGCCAGCACACCTGCGATGCGCCACGGTGCGGTCCCTGCGTCGTCGGTCACGAGCGACAAGCCGCCGATTTTTTCGAGAATCTCGCCGAGCAAACGCTTCGTCACCGCGTCGGTTGGCAGGAGCGGGATGTATTTGCCCGTGCGGCGGGAGATCAAAAGCGAGGCCCAGCTGTTGCAATCGGGATGACCAAAATGCGTTCCGCCTTTTTCCAGCGGCAACCCTGTTCCGTCGCAGATTTTCTCCCAGACGCGTTCGGGCAGCGCGCGCGTGCGCGAGAAAATCGTGCGTCCGGTGTCCGCCTCCGGCTGAAGACTGATCATGCGCCAGATGCGTGTTCGCTGCGGGTCGGCCAGATACCAGCGGATGAGTTCGGGAACATCGTCCACGTTTTTCTCAGTCACGGTGAAACTCAGCGCGTATTCGATCGGGCAGCCGGTGCGTTCGCGGATGTCCTGGCGCGAGCCGCGTGAACGCGTCGCGCACGGGATGAAGGTCGCGCTCACTGGCGACGCGGTTGATCGGGAATCCGTGGCGACCGGCTTGTGTGGAATCCACATGCACCGAAACCTGACGCAAGCCGCCCTGGACGACGAGCCGTTCGAAAAAATCAGGGTGTTCTAACAACGTTTGGCCGTGCGTCATCAACATCGGCATCAGCCCCACCGCGTAGGCGTAACGGACGATCTCGACCAATTCATCAGCGCGACCTGATT
Organism: Chthoniobacterales bacterium; assembly: GCA_036809705.1. Taxonomy (GTDB): domain Bacteria; phylum Verrucomicrobiota; class Verrucomicrobiia; order Chthoniobacterales; family UBA10450; genus AV69. The sequence continues at coordinate 1,197 of DAIRIE010000158.1, read as the reverse complement.
TCCAATACGCATCCGCCACATCGCCGCCGGTGATTTGCAATCCACCGCCTGGCCCTTGGAATCGGCGGTTCGCATCGATTTGCTCCTTCACCTCAGCAAGAGACGGAATGGGAACACGGTTCGCGTTCTTCGGCAGATAACAATGGGTGCAATGAAACGAACAGTAACTCGCGCCGAGAATAAAACCGCAATGCGTGAGATGCCGCCCGGAGATTTGATTGGGCGTTTGCAATTCCGCCGGCAGCGAATTCCACCGCTCGCGCAGCGCGCGCGTTTTCTCCGCATCGATCGGCTCCCGGAATGCGCGCCAGCGTGCTTTCCAGGTATGCGAGCTGTTCATTCGGCGGCAGAAATCTCCGAAGTAATACGCGAGCTCGAGGCTGCCGGTTGCACCAACTCTCGTCCATAATACCAGCAGTGCAGTCGGTCGGCGGAAATTCCGCAACGGAATGCGATGAGAAAAAGCAAATTGCGAAGCGTCACGCGCCAGACGCCTTGTTCGATTTGCGATTGCGGCGAGCTGCGCATCGCCGGATCAAGCAACACAACCTTGCCGGCGCGCCGAAGTCGCTTCGAGAACTCCACATCTTCCATCAATGGAATCGGCGCGAATCCGCCAAGCTGTTCAAAGACTGCGCGGCGAACAAAGACGCTTTGATCGCCGTAAATTGTCCCAAAAGCTCGGTTATGTATGCGCTCGAGCGGCTCGAGCCAGCGCAGCGCCGGATGCCGTTGATCGAACTTGCGGTAAAAACCGCCGCCTATCACCGCCCGATCGCTCATCACTTGAACGATGGCGTCGATGTGTTCTGGCGTAAGCTCCGAATCGACGTGATGAAACAGGAGAATCTCGCCGTTGGCTTTTGAAGCACCGAGATTCATCTGTTCACCGCGGCTGGCACGCAGCGACGCGCACCAATGCAGCTTAGCCGACTGCGGAAAATCAAGCGGCGGTCCGCAGCCAGCTAAGCCCGCAAGTACGACTTCCTTGGCACTATCGAACCCTGCCCAGTCAGCGGCGCGTCGGACCGCGATATACGCCTCGCGCCAGCACGGAACAATAATGCTGATTCGAGTGGTCTGCGTGCCGCGTGAAAATCTTGAATTCAACTTAATTCACAGCGCATCAGCTAACCTACAAAGGCCGGCGGTGATACATCCGCAGTAGCGGCAGGTGTGGATGCCAATATTTTGAAA
>DAIRIE010000157.1:5887-6372 GCA_036809705.1 Chthoniobacterales bacterium | reverse complement strand
GTTTTCTTAATTTCGTGCAGGCGTTAACCGAGTCGTGCGACACCTGGTTTTATCAGGTCGGCATCAAAGTCGGTGCGCAGCCGATCATCGATTGGGCGCAGAAGCTCGGCTTTGGCGCGAAGTGCGGCATCCCCATTCGCGGCGAAATGGAGGGACGCGTGCCGACGGATGCCTACATGCGCGCGACGCACGGGCGGAAGTTGCTCAACGGCGACATCGCCAATTTTTCCATCGGGCAGGGCGACGTGCTGGTGACGCCATTGCAGATGGCGCAGGCGATGGGCATCGTCGCGAATGGCGGCACGTTTTATCAGACGCGATTGGTGCAGCAGGTGCAGACCGTGGATGGCGGCATCGTTACCGCTTACAACGTGCGCGAGAAACGAAACCTTAATCTCTCGGAGACGACGATCGGGGAATTGCGCACCGGAATGATTGACGCGGTCAACGGCGGGGCGGGGACGGCGCATGCCGCGAGTCTCGAT
>DAIRIE010000157.1:0-5861 GCA_036809705.1 Chthoniobacterales bacterium | reverse complement strand
GGCGCAATGGGGACCGAAAAACAAGGAACGAACCGCGGCATGGTTCGCCGGATATTTGCCGGCGGACAAACCGAAGTACGCCTTCGCCGCGCTTTACGAGGGGGATGTGGGCGTTAAGTCACACGGGGGCACAGTGGCCGCGCCATTGATCGCGTCGATTTTTAAAGACGTTTATAAAGGCGAGATGCTCGCGAGCGGAAAACGGAAACGCCGGGCTGCACCAGACGAAGAGCAACCGGAGCCGGAAGTTCGGCGCGCCCAGCCCGTGACGGACGAAGATTCGGGCGATTAACCTCTTTGTCATTCCGAGCCGCGAAGACGGCGAGGAACCTCTCAAACGTTTTGTCGCGCTCTCCACACTGTGAGTCCCTCCGTACGCTCGAGAAGTACCAGACTACACCGGGGTCGTTTCCGCCGGCAGCTCCATCGTTCCTTTAAACTTCGGCGCTTCTTTTTCTAGTCCGAAGTTATCAGCGTAAAGTTCCGCGATTCGTTCCATCTCATCCCTCGTTAGCAGCGGCGCCTCCGGCGCTTTGGCAAACTCGATCAACTGCTCTTGATTGTAGATGTTCGGCAGAGTCGAAGCGACAAGATCATCCGCGAGCAACCATTGCAGCGCCGCCTGACCCAGCGTGCGCTCCGCATTCGCCAGAAAACGCAATTGCTCCACTTTCTGCACGCCGTTGAGCAGCCAACTGCGTGGTCGATGCGCGCGATGATCCCCCGGCGCGAACACCGTCTCGGCCGTGTAGTTCCCTTCAAGCATACCGCTCGAATGCGGCACCCGAATGAGGAACATCGTCTCCTTGCCGGTTTCACGCACATTGTCATGCATGGCGCCGCCCGGGTGTTGCTCGAGCATGTTGTAGATGTGCTGGACGACGGTGAAGTCGCGTTGACGAATCGCGTTGATGCCTTCATACATCCAACCAATCGCCGGTCCGAGAGCAATGCCGTAGTAGCGAATCTTTCCCGCGCCCTGTAGCTGCGCGAGCGTGCGCCACAGAGCGTCGTCTTCCACCTGCTCCATCCGAATGTTATGCAGCTGAAGCAGGTCAATGCGATCGGTTTTCAGTCGCTTCAACGCCGCATCCGTCGCACGAGTGATAGCTTCCGGCGAAAAGTCCTGCGGAATCTCGCGTTGGCCGCGCCCGCGCGCTTCGCCATGCGTGACAAAGTCGTAGCCAACTTTCGTCGCGATCACGATTTCGTCGCGCTGCTTCGGGAAAGCTTTCGCGATGTATTCCTCGCTCAAGCCGTTGCCGTAAGTGTCGGCCGCATCGAAAAGCGTGACGCCGAGATCGAACGCCTTGTGCATGAGAGCGAGCGCTTCGCCTTCCGTGTACTTGCCCCACCAGCCGGTTGAAATCGTCCACATCCCCAACCCGACTTCGCTCACCGTCAGGTCCGTGTTCTTGAAAGTGCGAAAGCGCATGAGAGAAAGTTAGCTGTCGAATGTGGCCGGCTCAACTTGTGCGGCGGGCGAGACGTCGGATACCCAACAAATCGCGCTTGGGTTTGTCATCCTGAGCGAAGCGAAGGACCTCGCGTGGGACCATGTTATTCTTGCGGCTGAGCCTCAATCGAAGTGAGGTTCCTCGCCGTCTCCGCCGCTCGGGATGAGAACTCAAAACTGTTTAGCGCGCTCACTTTAGGCAGCGGACACCAACCTCCGCCTTTTAAAGCTGCGCGCGTGGTGAAACAGGTACTGCTGCGCGTAGCCGCCGTGTTCACCGAAATAATCGGCGGCGAATTGCGTCAGCGCGCGCGGCGTCACCTTTTTCTCTTTAAAGTAATTCTGCCGCAGCACGCGCTCGATCCACACATCGATCGGGAACGCCCCGATGCGTTCATAGGCAAAGAGCATGACGCAATTCGCCACTTTCGCGCCCACTCCAGGCAGCCCGCGCAACCGCGCGCGCAGCTCTTCGTCCGAAAGCACGCTCCACGCCTCAAGGTCCGCTTCGCCAGACGCAACCCATTCCGCCGTCGCTTGCAGATTTTTTGCTCGATAACCAAGCGCACACTCGCGCAACTCTCTTTCCGTCGCCCGGGCCAGCCGCTGCGGGCGAGGGAAATCATATGTGGCTATGCCACATATCATCAGTTTGCGTCCGTAACGCTTTCGCAATGCGTGAGAAATCTGCCGGATGTGCGCCACCTGTTTCATGGACGAACAGATGAAGGTGGCGAGGCATTCCCATTTCGGCTGGCGAATGATGCGCAGCCCGCGACAAAAACTTTGCGCCGCGTTCATGATCGCATCATCCGGAAACGACGCGCAAATGTCCGCCAGCGGATGATCCAGCGCAAAGTAGCGCGCGACAGTTCCGGGTAGCGCGGGCGTCCCGCGTGCTGGCGAAGCCGTCCCGGCTTCGCGGACTTTCAAAACGTCACCGCACTGCTCCACATGCACGGGCAACTCACCAATCGCCCCGACAAACCCCTCTTCCCATTTCTCCCAATGAAAGACCTGGCCGGAGTTCAGCGTCTTCTCCAAATCAAAATCCGGCGCGCGAATGCGGCAGAGCTTCATTAGCCACAGATTAACACGGATGAAACACAGATTAGGGAAAAGAGAATCTGTGTGCATCTGTGGCTTAACTCCGCGCCCAGCAATGTCATCCGCCTGCCAGCGCGAGCTGTAAATCCGTGTTTCATCCGTGGGTCATCCGTGGGTAAATACCGCCGGTGAACGCGCGCCTGCTCATCGACGGCATCGTTCTCGTCGTCTATTTCGCCGGCATCGTTGCGCTCGGCCTCTGGGCCGGACGGCGCAATCGCAACCTGGAAGATTTCTCCCTCGGCTCGCGCTCGATCCCCTGGTGGGCCGTGCTCGCCTCAATCATCGCGGCCGAGACTAGCGCGGCCACATTCCTCGGCACCCCGGCAGAAGGATTCAAAACGCGCGGCTATTTCTACGGCCAGCTCGCCATCGGCACCGTGCTCGCCCGCATCATCATCGCGTTCACCTTCATCAAACCTTACTACGCCTACCGAGTGCAGAGCGTTTACGAATTCCTCACCGTCCGCTTCGGCACGAAAACGAAAAACATGGCGAGCGGCATATTTCTCTTCACGCGCGTGCTCGGTATCGGCGTCCGGCTTTATCTCGGCGGCGCCATCATGGTGGTGATCTGGCGATATCTTTTTCCGACGCTGCCGGTCAATCTCAATACCTACATCTGGGGCATCATTTTTGTCACTGTGGTGACGACGATCTACACCGCTGTCGGCGGAATCAAAGCCGTCGTCTGGACTGACCTCATCCAGGCGGTGTTGATGTTCAGCTCGGTCCTGTTCGCGATCGCTTTGCTGTTGCGGAGCATTCCGGGGGGAATGGAAACGGTGAAAACGAATCTCGGCGGATTTTCCAATGTGAAACTCTTCCAAACGGGCTGGAACAGCGCGCTGCCATTCGGTGCGGCATTCAAGGCCATGCTGGAGGAGCCGTACACGATCTTCGCAGCGTTCATCGGTTCCACGCTGCTCACCATGGCCACGCACGGCACCGACCAGGACATGGTGCAGCGAATGTTGACCGCGCCGAATCCGCGCAAGTCGCAGCTCTCGCTCATTCTCAGCGGCGTGATGGACCTGCCGATCGCGGCGGCGTTTCTCACCGTCGGCATTCTGCTTTCGGTTTACTACGCGGTCGTGCCCGACCCGACCTTGCCCGCCGCTGATAACGAGATCTTCGGCCATTACATCGTACACGAAATGCCGGTGGTGATGCGCGGCCTGATCATCGCCGGCGTGTTCGCCACCATGATGGGCTCGACCTCCGCCGCGCTCAACGCGCTCGCCACCAGTTTCACCAAAGATTTTTATCTGCCCTACATCCGACCCGGCGCGTCGGATCGCGACGCGATCCGCAGTGCGCGCATCGCCACCGCTGTCTTTGGTTTGTTAATGATCATCGTCGCCACCGTGGCCGCGAACGCCGTTCTGCACGACGCGAAGCTCACCATCATCCCGATCGCCATCGGCATTCTTGGTTACACCTACGGCGCCCTCGTGGCCGTATTTCTCCTCGGCATGCTCACGCGCACCCGGGGCCGCGATGGCACAAACGTGATCGCCATGATCTGCGGCATCATCGCCGTGCTCGTGTTGTGCAAAGTCTCAATTCCCGGCACCGGTATAAACTTCGGCGCAATCATGCCTGCATGGTGGCCAAGCATCTCCTGGCCCTGGTTCGTCTTCGTCGGCTGCGTGGTGACGCTCGCGATCAGCATCGTTTTCCGCACGCCGGAAAATCAGATCGCGGCCGCCGCCGCCCATGTTGCCGCGAACGAAAGCCCGTTCAGCCGGCAACCTGGCGCCACTGCTCGGCTAGACCGCGCCGAGTAATCGATGACATACTCAGGAGGCACCAGCCACAGTCTCTCGCCGGCCCAGTCCACAGACCGCCGATGGCCCTTATGGGTGCTGTATCTCGGCGTAAAGCATGGAAGCGACTGACCCAGTCGCCGCCCACGGGATATCAAGTGCATTGAAACGCGGGACGAAAATTGAAGCCGGATCGCTATCCGCCATGCGAAACGGACTGCCGGAGCGCGGCATCAAATTGTTCTTCGGTCCAATCGGGATGCTGGCTGCGCAGTGCGGACAACTTGAGTTGCCGCATCGAACGCACAAATGCCAGCGCAATGGCAGCGCGGCGGTCGAGCGACATCTTGCGCAGCCTTTTACCTGCTCGGGATGAAGTCCGCCTTCGACGAACATATCGAAGTTTAGCCGGTCTTTGCTTCGCGTGCCAGTTTGATCCCGAGCTCGCGCAGCTGGCGTTCGTCCACCTCCGCGGGCGCTCCGGTCATCAATTCCTGGCCGCGATTATTTTTCGGGAATGCCATCACGTCGCGGATGGAATGCTCGCCGCAGAGCAGCATAATGATGCGATCGAGGCCGAGCGCGATGCCGCCGTGCGGTGGCGCGCCGAGGCGAAAGGCGCGCAGCATGTGTCCGAATTTGGCCTGCTGCTCTTCGGCGCTGATGCCGAGAGCGCTGAACATTTTCGCCTGCAATTCCTGCTCGTGAATGCGGATGCTGCCGCCTCCTATTTCGACGCCGTTCAGCACCACATCATAGGCTTCCGCGCGGACCTCGCCGTAACGTTTGTCCTCCAGCAGCGGCAGGTCTTCGGTTTTCGGCCGCGTGAACGGATGATGCACCGCATTCCATTTGTTCTCGGTCGGATCAAATTGCACGAGAGGAAAATCGGTCACCCAAAGCCAATCGAGCTGCTGCGAGTTCGCGGTGAGCTTCTGAATTTCGGCGATGCGCAGGCGGATGCGGCCAAGCACTTCGCACGCGATCTCCCACTTGCCGGCGCCAAACAAAATGAGATCGCCTCCTTCGATTTGCAGCTTCGTTTGCAGCGCTGATTTCTCCGCTTCGGAGAAAAACTTCACAATGGGCGATTTCCATTCGCCGTCTTCCACTTTGATGAAGGCGAGGCCTTTCGCGCCGAATGTTTTTGCGATATTCGTCAGCTCATCGACCTGACCGATGGTGATGCCGGCGAAATTTTTTGCGTTGATCGCTTTGACCACTCCGCCGTCTTCGAGCGCGCTGCGGAAGAGCTTGAACTCGCTCGCGCGAAACACTTCAGCGAGATCGATGATCTGCATTCCGAAACGCCGATCGGGTTTGTCGCTGCCGAAAGTCTCGATGGCTACGCGATAAGTCATGCGCGGAAACGGCGTTGGAAATTTGACATCGGTCGCCTCGCGCCAGATCGCGGCGAGCATTCCCTCGGTCAGCGCGAAAATGTCTTCCGGCGTGACGAACGAGACTTCGATATCGATCTGCGAGAACTCTGGCTGGCGATCGGCGCGCAGGTCTTCATCGCGGAATGC
>DAIRIE010000156.1:0-6380 GCA_036809705.1 Chthoniobacterales bacterium | reverse complement strand
GTGCGCGATAGTTTACAAACCGGCAAACCGATCAAGTGGACGCGCGTCCACGACTTGCCGGATTACGTCTACTTCGATCATAGCATCCACGTGAACAAGGGCGTTGGATGCGCGAGCTGCCACGGACAGGTGGATCAAATGCCGCTCACGTGGAAAACGAAGTCGCTCGAGATGCGCTGGTGTCTCGATTGTCACCGGCATCCGGAGCAGCATTTGCGTTCGCCTAACGAGGTGTTCGATATGCAATACAAAACGCCCGAGAAGCAGCTCGCCTTCGGTGGGCAGCTCCTACAGCAGAATAACGTCCACAAGGAAGGCCTGACGGACTGCTACACATGTCACCGCTGATGAACAGCAAATCGCCACGCGTGACTCAGCCGCAGCAGTGGCGCAGCTTGGAGGAATTGGCCCGAACCGATGCGTTCGAGGAAATGCTGCATCGCGAATTTCCGAGCGCCGCGTCGGAGTGGCCTAACGAGTGGAGCCGGCGCCATTTCTTGAAAATAATGGGCGCATCATTTGCGCTCGCTGGCGTCACCGGTTGCACGCGACAGCCGCTGGAAAAGATCGTTCCGTACGTGCGCCAGCCGGAAGAGCTGATCCCGGGCAAACCGCTGTTCTTCGCCACCGCGCTGACCCTCGGCGGCTACGCGCGCGGCATTCTGGTCGAGACTCACGAAGGCCGGCCAACAAAGATCGAAGGAAACCCGGAGCATCCGGCGAGTCTCGGCGCGAGCGACGCCTTTATGCAGGCGGAACTGCTCACGCTTTACGATCCTGATCGGTCGCAGGCGGTGACGAACAAGGGGCAGATCAGCACTTGGGATCTGCTCATGGGCGATCTGACCGTCGCGTCACAGAAATGGAAGACAGATGGCGGAGCAGGCCTTCGCTTGCTCACCCGGCACGAAACGTCGCCCACGTTTCTGGATCAGATGCAACGGCTGCTCGCGAAGTATCCTGCCGCCAAGTGGCACGAGTACGAACCGCTTGCCGCGAGCAGTTCGAGCGCGCGCTGCCACTTTGACAAGGCCGAAGTCATTCTCTCTCTCGATGCCGATTTCCTTTCAGTCGGTCCAGCGAACCTGAGACACGCGCGCGAGTTCGCGGCTGCGCGGCGCGCGGGAGCGAACGGCGGCACCATGAACCGGCTCTACGTGCTTGAGCCGACCCCGAGCCTGACCGGCGCGATGGCAGATCACCGGCTCGCACTCAATCCAAACGAGATCGAGTCCTTCGCACAAAGTATTGCGGATTCGCTCGGCTCAGGGGGCGCTGCCTCACGGCAGAATGGGAAGTTTGCAGCCGCGGTCGCGAACGATCTACGCAAACATTCCGGCAAGTGTCTGGTCATCGCGGGCGAGAGCCAGTCCGCTGCCGTTCACGACCTCGCGCGGAGCGTCAATCAAACGTTGGGAAATGTCGGCTCGACAGTTGAATACGTTTCGGACGCAGCAGCCCAGCGTGGTGATCTGCGCGAACTAGCCGCGGACATTAACGCAGGGGCAGTCGACACGCTGCTGATAGTCGGCGGCAATCCAGTATACGACGCACCGGTCGATCTCGAATGCGAGAAGCTTATCGCAAAAGTTCCACGTTCGATTCACATCGGGCTTTATCACGACGAAACCGCGGAGCTTTGTCAGTGGCACATTCCGGAAGCGCACGCGCTGGAGAGTTGGAGCGATGCGCGCGCGTTCGACGGCACCGCGACGATCATGCAGCCGATGATCGAGCCGCTCTTCGCTGGCAGATCGCGACATGAGTTGCTCGCTGCTTTGCTCGAAGAAGCGTTTGCGAGCGATTACGAAATTGTTCGTGCGTTCTGGCAAACGCAGCGTCCTGCTCCTGATTTCGAAAAGACCTGGCGCAAATCGCTGCACGATGGGATTTCCAATTTCCAATTTCCAATTTCCAATTCTCCCGAAGCAACGCGGCCAGCTTCTCCAATTGGCAATTCGCAATCGGCAATTGGCAATGCCCTTCGCCTCGTTATCCGCGGCGACGCGCAGATCTACGACGGCCGTTTCGCGAACAATGCATGGCTGCAGGAATTCCCTAATCCGCTGACGAAAATTGTCTGGGATAATGCGGCGCTGATTAGCCCCTCTACCGCCGAGCGGATGAAGTTCGAGAACGGCGATGTTGTGAACTTGAAATTCCGTGGCCGGTCCGTTTGCGCGCCCATCTGGATATTGCCCGGCCAGGCGAACGACTGCGTGACGGTGCATCTCGGTTTCGGCCGCACGCGGGCCGGTAACGTCGGGACCGGAATTGGCTTTGATGCGTACGCGTTGCGTACTTCAGATGCGCCGTGGGGCGGACCTGGCTTGGAAATCGAAAAGACCGGCAACCATCACGAACTCGTAACGACCCAGCACCATTGGAACATGGAAGGTCGGAATCAGGTGCGTGTTGGAACTCTGGCGGCGTTCCAGAATCAGCCGAGTGCGATCACCAAAACAGAGGAGCCTGCACCGCCGGACGACGAGACCCTATATAAGAACGTCAACTACAAAGGCCACGCGTGGGGCATGGCAATCGACCTCAACACCTGCATTGGCTGCGGCGCGTGCACGATTGCCTGCCAGGCGGAGAACAACATTCCCGTCGTCGGAAAAGAACAGGTCGCGGCTGGACGCGAGATGCATTGGATCCGTGTTGATCGCTACTACCAGGGCGACACCGCGAATCCGGAGACATTCCACCAGCCGGTTCCCTGCATGCATTGCGAGAACGCGCCCTGCGAACTGGTCTGTCCCGTCGCGGCGACAGTTCACAGCGAAGAAGGGCTGAACCAGATGGTTTACAACCGCTGCATCGGGACGCGGTATTGTTCGAACAACTGCCCTTACAAGGTTCGCCGGTTCAACTTCCTCGAATACGACGCGAACCAATTCGAAGCGCCGCGCATCCGCAAGCTGATGCGCAATCCCGACGTCTCCGTGCGCAGTCGTGGCGTGATGGAAAAATGCACCTACTGCGTGCAGCGAATCAACGCGGTGAAGATTGACGCGCAGAAAGCAAACCGCGCGATCCGCGACGGCGAGATCACGCCGGCGTGCGCTCAGGCGTGTCCAGCGGAGGCGATCGTTTTCGGCGACATCAACGATCCGAATAGCCGCGTCGCAAAGTTGAAGGCAACGCCGTTGAACTATGGCTTGCTCGAAGAACTGAATACGCGCCCGCGGACGACATATCTCGCGAAGCTGCGCAACCCGAACCCGGAGCTGGAGAAAGCATGAGCGTGGCTGTCGAAGAACCAGTTGTCGCGCCGGGATACGACAGCGCGTCGGTCACCGAAAAGATCGCCGACGTCGTGCTCAAGCGGCCCGTCCGCCGCGGCTGGCTCGGCGGATTGGCCCTCGCGTTCGCGCTGCTAATGATGATGAATTTCGCGATCGGCTGGTTGCTGATCAAAGGCATCGGCATCTGGGGAGTGAACATCCCTGTCGCTTGGGGATTTGCGATCGTGAACTTCGTCTGGTGGATCGGGATCGGTCACGCGGGCACGTTCATCTCCGCGATCCTTCTTTTGCTGCAGCAAGATTGGCGCACGTCGATCAACCGCTTCGCCGAAGCGATGACGCTTTTCGCGGTCGCCTGCGCCGGAATATTTCCGTTGCTTCACTTAGGCCGGCCTTGGGTGTTCTACTGGCTTTTGCCTTATCCCGACACGATGGATCTCTGGCCGCAATGGCGCAGCCCGCTCGTCTGGGACGTCTTCGCGGTCAGCACCTATCTGCTCGTGTCGCTGATGTTTTGGTACATCGGTTTGATCCCGGATGTCGCCACCATGCGCGATCGGGCGGCGAGCCGGCCGGTTCAGCTTATCTACGGAATCATGGCGCTCGGCTGGCGCGGATCGGCAAAACATTGGAAGCGCTTTCACATGGCCTATCTGCTCCTCGCCGGGCTCGCGACGCCGCTTGTGCTCTCAGTGCATAGCGTCGTCTCGCTTGATTTCGCCGTCGCGATTGTCCCCGGATGGCACTCCACAATCTTCCCGCCGTATTTCGTCGCAGGCGCGATTTTTTCCGGCTTCGCCATGGTGCTCACGCTCGCGATCCCGATCCGGAAGTTTTACGGGCTGCAGGATTTTATCACGATCCGGCACTTGGAGAACTGCGCGAAGATCATGCTCGCGACAGGTCTCATGGTCGCACACGGCTACATCACCGAAGGGTTCATGTCGTGGTATAGCGACGACAAGTTTGAAATTTATATGACGCTGAACCGGATGTTCGGCCCGTATGCGCCGGCCTACTGGCTGCTGATATTCTGCAACATCGCGGTGCCCCAAGCGGTGTGGTTTAAGCGCATCCGCACGAATCCGACCGCTCTCTTCATCATCGCGCTGCTCGTCAACGTCGGGATGTGGACGGAGCGCTACGTCATCGTCATCACCAGCACCCATCGCGATTTTCTGCCTTCATCGTGGGGAATTTTTCACGGCACGCGCTGGGATTGGATGACCTTGATCGGCTCGTTCGGCTTGTTCGCGTCGCTCTTCTTTCTTTTTCTGCGATTGCTGCCGGCAATTTCGATCAGCGAAATGCGAGGACTCGTTAGGGAAAAACGGGAGCCGCCGAAATGAGCGAGAAGCTCTACGGCATCATGGCGGAATTTGGGACGCCGGAACAGTTACTCGCTGCCGCCCGCGCCGCTCACAAAGCCGGCTATCGCAAGATGGATGCCTACAGTCCGTTCGCAGTCGAGGGCGTGGCCGAAGCGATCGGTTTCACGAAGACGCGCGTGCCGCTCGTAGTCCTGATCGGCGGAATCGTCGGCGGTCTGACTGCGTACGGAATGCAATGGTACTCCGCGGTCATCGATTATCCGCTGAATGTCGGAGGACGTCCGCTCCATAGCTGGCCGGCGTTTGTGCCGATCACGTTTGAATTGACGGTGCTCTTCGCCGCGTTCGCCGCGGTGCTCGGGATGCTGGCCATGAATCGACTGCCGAAGCCGTACCACCCGGTGTTCAACGTCCCCGAGTTCAAACTTGCGAGCCAGACGCGTTTCTTCCTTTGCATTCAGTCAGACGATCACGTTTTCAATGCGAATGAAGTCCGCGAGTTCTTCCTTTCGTTAGGCCCGCTTTCAGTTCGGGAGGTGGAGAAATGAAACGGGTCCTGACACTACTCCTCATCTGCGCGTTCGCCGTCGGCTGTCGCAAAGGCATGGTCGATCAACAACACCTCAAGCCGCTCGCGGAAAACGATTTTTTCAAGGATGGCCGCGGCTCGCGCGTGATGCCGGCGCATACCGTAGCGCGCGGGCAGTTGAACGAGGACGAGCAGTTCTTCACTGGAAAACTCGGCGACCAGCTTGTCGCGACATTTCCGGCGCCGGTCACGCGCCAGATGATCGCACATGGTCGCGAGCGCTTTGACATCTACTGCGCCGTCTGCCACGACCGCTCCGGCGAAGGCAACGGAATGATCGTGCAGCGCGGATTTCCGAAGCCGCCGTCCCTGCACGAGCAGCGTCTGCGCGAGGCGCCGGTCGGCCATTTCTTCGATGTGATCACGAACGGTTACGGCGTGATGTATCCGTACAAGGCGCGCGTCTCGCCGGAGGACCGCTGGGCTATCATCGCGTACATCCGCGCCCTGCAACTCAGCCAGCACGCCATGCCTAACGACGCCGATCCCGCAGCGTTGAAACAACTGGAAACGGCGCAGAAATGAGCGACCTCGATCTCGAATCGCAGTTCGGTCGTTGGCAATTCCGCGCTCTCTTTGTTGGAATCATCGGCGCGATCCTATCAATCTCCGGCGCGTTCATAGACCGCCCGCAGTTTTTTCATTCCTATCTTTTCGCATGGCTTTTCTGGGTCGGCTTATCGTTAGGCGCGCTCGTGATCGTAATGATGCAATACCTCACCGGCGGCGTCTGGGGTTGGTCAATCCGGCGCATATCCGAAGCCGCGTTCATGACCCTGCCGATGATGGCGATTCTCTTCATCCCGGTGCTTCTCGGCCTGCACGATCTTTACAGTTGGTCATCGCCGAATGCGCCGCCGACGCATGGCCATCTCCATAAACACGCTTATCTCAATTCCACTTTCTTCGCCGCGCGCTCGTTTTTCTACTTCGCGGTGCTGATTGCATTCGCGGTACGGTTGCGTCACTGGTCCATCGAGCAGGATGAATCGCCACGCCGCACGGCCGCGCGTCACGTCACGAGTCTCAGTGCCGGCGGCCTGATCGCTTACGTCCTCTGCATGAACTTCGCATCGACCGACTGGGTCATGTCGCTCGATCCGGAGTGGTACTCGACCATCTTCGTCATCGTCTTCATGGCCGGGCAATTTCTTGCCGCGCTCGCGTTGATGACGGCGCTTCTCGCCGCGTTTTCCGAGCACGCGCAGTTGC
>DAIRIE010000155.1:296-6390 GCA_036809705.1 Chthoniobacterales bacterium | reverse complement strand
ATACGAAGGCGAACAGCTCAAGCGCTACGAATTGCTTACTGACATTATTGGTTCCGAAGACCACTTCGGCGACATGGACTTCAAGCTTTGCGGCACTGCGAGCGGCGTCACGGGGTATCAGCTCGATTTGAAATTGCCAGGCGTCAGCCTGCAGATTCTTACGGAAGCGATCTTCCGCGCGAAGGAAGCGCGGCTGAAGATTTTGGAGATCATGCGCGGCGCGCTTGATCAACCGCGACCGGAGTTATCAAAGTACGCACCGAGAATCGAGACGGTCAAAATTAATCCGGAGAAAATCGGCGCGCTTATCGGACCCGGCGGCAAGACGATCAAGGGCATCGTGGCTGAGACCGGCGCGGAGATTAACATCGAAGATGATGGTTCGGTGCACATCTACGCCACGAGCGGCGAGTCGATGCAACGCGCGAAGGAAATTATCGGCGGCATGACTAAGGAGATCGAGGTCGGGCAAACTTATCAGGGACGTGTGGTCTCGACGAAGGAGTTCGGTGCGTTTGTGGAGGTTTTTCCCGGCAAAGATGGTCTCGTGCACATTTCCGAGCTGGCTGACTTCCGCGTGCGCAAGACGGAAGACGTGGCGAAAATCGGCGACGTCGTCTGGGTAAAATGCATCGGGATTGACGACAAAGGACGCGTGAAACTCTCGCGAAAAGCGGCGCTGAAAGATCGCGCCGAAGCTGAGACTGGGCAGGTGCCCGAGCCGGCGCACGACGGCGCGCGGTAGCTGTAGCCGCGTTCAATTCACGTCCCCGTGTGGTACTAGCCGAGGCCAGCGACCTCGGCTACAGGAACGTGTGCACAAACACCTGCGGCGTGTAGAGCGGGCATGGCTCGAGCCGGCGATCTACTTTGTGACCACGTGCACGCGGAAGAGGCAGCCGTTGTTAGCGACGCAATCGTTCGCGAGCATTCTCATCGATGAACCGGGTGCGCATCAGCGCCACGGTTGCCGAATCGGAAGCTATGCGAAGCCGATCCGCATTTTGCTGCCGTTATGAAATCGGGCTTTCTTGAAAAACTGATCTCGCGCCTCGGCAAGATCGGGCCCGAGGATGTGCAGAACTACCTGCTGCGGTTGGCCCAGGAGAAGGGTTTTCTCGAGACAGTTTTCAACGCCATCCAGGAAGGTATTATCGTCACTGATTCCGGCGGGCGGATTACTTATCTCAATGAGGCCGCGTGCGGGTTGTTCGGTCTCGATGGGGAGGACTCGATCGGCAAGCCGCTGGATGAACGGGTGCGGGGGCTGGACTGGCAATCGTTCACCCGCAGCGGTGGGCCGGTGACGCGTGATCTCGAAATTTTTTATCCGGCCAATCGTTTTATCAATTTCTACATCGTGCCGCTGATTATCGAACATCGCGAAAGCGAGGCGGACGGGGCGGGCGGACAGGTTGGTTACGCGATTATCCTCCGCGACATCACTGAGAGCCGGCGCACAGCGGAGAAGGTGATGGAAGGTGAGCGGCTCAATGCCCTCACGCTGCTGGCTGCCGGAGTCGCGCACGAGATCGGGAACCCGCTCAACTCGCTCAACATTCATCTCCAGCTGATGGAGCGCGAGACACGCAAGCTGAAAGGCAAAACGGGCGAGCAGCTTCAGGAGTCGATCGATATCGCGCGAGGCGAGATCAGCCGCCTGGATTCCATCGTCACACAATTTCTGCGCGCGATCCGCCCCTCGAGACCGCAACTGCGGCCCGAGAGCATCAACGCGCTGGTGGAAGAAACAGTCCAATTCTTCGGGCCGGAAATCCAGGCGCGCGACATCGTGGTGGAAACGGAGTTGCGGCCGGATTTGCCATTGCTGGAGCTGGATCGCGACCAGATGAAACAGGCGTTTTATAACATTATCAAAAACTCGTTCGAAGCGATGAAGAGCCGCGGCATTTTGCGCATCCGCACCGATGCCAGCGATACCCATGTGCGCGTCAGTTTCACCGATAATGGCGGCGGCATGTCAGCGGATTCGCTCAGCCGGGTATTCGAGCCGTATTACACGACAAAAGCGGAAGGCTCAGGCTTAGGCTTGCTCATCGTGCGGCGCATCGTGCGCGAACACGGTGGGGAGCTCGCGATCGAAAGCACGGAAGGAAAGGGATTGACCTTGACGATCCGGTTGCCGCTGGCGGATCAGCGGGTGCGGATGCTGGAGGCGGGCTCTGGAAGGATGAAGGATGAAGGATGAAGGCGGAAAGGCGGTGCGGGACCTGCGGGCGCGCACGAGAGATTTCGCGCTTCGCATTATCCGCCTTTATCAGGCACTGAATAAGCGGAACGGGGTCGCTCAGGTACTGGGCAGACAGATCGCTCGATCGGGTACTTCCGTTGCTGCACATTACCGTGAGGCATGCCTAGCGAAATCCAACTTGGACTTCGTGAATAAGCTCGAAGGTGCCCTGCAGGAACACGACGAAACAGCTCTTTGGCTCGAGTTACTGGCGGATTTCCGTACGGTGAGACCGCCGCGCGTTCAGCCTCTGCAGCAAGAGGCAGAAGAGCTGATCTCGATTTTCGTGACGATGACCCGCAAGGTGAAAGCGAAAAGCTGAATTTCATCCCTCATCCTTCCGCCTTCATGCAACCCACCATTCTCATCGTCGATGACGAGAAGCACACGCGCGATGGGTTGCGGCGGCTGCTCGAGGATGAGTATGATGTCTATGTCGCCGAAGACACTGGCGGGGCGATGAGCGTACTCGAGCGCGAGTCGGTGGAGCTCTTGCTCACGGATTTGCGCCTGGGAAATGAGGACGGCATGCAGCTCATCGAGCGCGCGCTGAAGATGGCACACCCGCCGATCTGCATCATGATGACCGCTTACGGTTCAGTCGACACCGCAGTCGAAGCGATGAAATGTGGCGCTTACGATTTTGTCACCAAGCCGCTAAATCTCGACAAGGTGGAGATGCTCATCGCGCGCGCGCTGCAATCGCGGCGGATGGAACAGGAGAACCGCACGCTCAAGCAGCAGATCGATCAGCGGTTTGGGCTGGAGAATATTCTGGGCGAATCAGCCGCGTTACGCGAGGTGCTCGACACGATCCGGCAGGTCGCGCCGTCCTCCGCGAATGTGCTTATCGAGGGCGAGAGCGGCACCGGAAAGGAATTGGCCGCGCACGCCCTTCACAATCTCAGCCGGCGGAACAAAGCGAAATTCGTGGCGGTGCATTGCGCGGCCTTGTCGCCGACATTGCTGGAAAGCGAGTTGTTCGGACATGAGCGCGGGGCGTTTACTGGCGCGCACGAACGGCGTATGGGGCGTTTCGAACAGGCCAGCGGTGGCACGATTTTCCTCGATGAGATCGGCGACATCGATGCCAGCACGCAGGTGAAATTGTTGCGCGTCATGAGCGAAGAGCGCTCCTTCGAACGCGTCGGCGGGACGCAAACGCTGCGCGCCGATGTGCGCATTGTCGCGGCGACAAACAAGAACCTGGAGCAGCTCGTGCGCGAAGGGAAATTTCGCGAAGACCTGTACTTTCGCTTGAATGTTGTGCGCATCGTCATGCCGCCATTGCGCGCGCGAAAAGAAGACATTCCGCTGCTGGTGCGCGCGTTCCTGCGCCATTTCTCGAAGGCGAATGACAAACGTGTCTTCGAGATTACCACTGAGGCGATGAACACTCTGCTCGTTTACGATTGGCCGGGAAACGTGCGCGAGCTGCGCACCGCCATCGAGCACGGGGTGGTGATGGCGAACGGACCCAAGGTGACGTTGCGCGATTTGCCCGCGAGTGTGCGGCAGCGCGCGGGAGCGGCAGCGTTCGGCGTTTCTGAAACGATCAACCCGCTCGACCTGGCGCAGACGGAGAAACGGCTCATTGCGCAAGCTCTGGCCGCGACGAAAGGAAATATCACTGCGGCGGCGAAGCAGCTCGGCATCAGCCGGCGCACATTACATCGCAAATTGAATGAGATGAATGCGGGGAAATCCGAAACCCGAATATCGAATCCCGAAACAAATCCAAATTCCGAAATCCAGAATTGTTAAACACGCAGAGCCGCGCAAATCTGTGCGCTCTGATTCCCATTTGTGCTTGTTTGTTTCGGATTTCGAAATTTGAAGTTCGAATTTCTGAGCTATGCCTGGTTCGGCTGATTTCATCCAGAAAGCGGTGCACACGCTCGAGACGGGCGCAGTCGCGCTGTGGATTCGGCGTTCGCTCCTGCTCGTCGGCGCAGTCGTGCTTGCGGTTTATCAGCTCTATCATTTTCGCGGGCTGGTCACAGCGCCGGCCATGGACCAGGCGCAGATCGCGCGGCACATCGCAAGCTTCCAGGGTTGGCGCACGAATTTCATCCGGCCGCGCGCCATCGGCCAGCTTTCCGCGCACGGCAAAAACGTCGCGCGCAATATCCAGTTCGACACCTACGAAGCGCCACTGCCGCCGCTGGTCGAGGCCGTTGCACTGCGCCTGATCAAATCGCATTGGAAGATGAGTCCGAGCGATCTGGTTTACGCCGGCGACAAAGTCATCGCAGCGGAAGCCGTCGTGCTCTTTCTGTTTTCGATCGTGGTGCTTTTTCTGGTGGCGCGGCGGTTATTCGATCAACGCCTCGCCTTCCTCGCCTGCGGGCTGGTGCTGTTGTGCGACCTGCTCTGGCAATACTCACTGAGCGGGCTGCCGCAGATGTTAATGCTGCTGATTTTCAACGCCACGCTTTACGCGCTGGTGCGCGCGATTCAGGCGCGACACGCCGGACAGCCCGCGACGCGATGGCTGGCGGCAGCCGGCGCCGGATTTGGTCTGCTCGCGCTGTCCCATGCGCTTACGCTCTGGATGTTTTTCGGAGCGCTCCTCTTCATTGCGTTTTATTTCCGGTCGCGGGTGCGTTCAGCGTTGATCGTGCTCGGCGTAGTCGCGGTTATGTACGCTCCGTGGTTACTGAGGAATTTTATCCTCACTGGAAATCCGGCGGGCGTCGCTGCCTACGCGGTGCTCGATGGAGTGCGCCACTCCGAGGCGGCCCATATGCGCATGCTCGTGAGTGATGGCAGCGCCGGCGTAGCGGCGTTCCGCGACAAGATCATCGCAAACTTTTTCAACGAGACGAGCGGCCTCTTCGGCGATCTCGGCTGGAGCGTGGTGGCGCTGATGTTCTTCGTCAGCCTGCTCCATCAATTCAAGAGCCGAGATGCGGCGGCGCTGCGCTGGATGATTCTGGCGATGTGGGGCGGCGCGCTGATTGGCATGGCGCTTTACGGCGTGACCCGGGAAGATGGCGTGGCGGCTAACGAGCTACAGGTGTTGTTCGTCCCCATCATGAGCTGCTTCGGCCTGGCCTGGCTGCTCGTGCAATGGAATCGGTTTGGATTTCCTGAGCTAGCGCGGTTGGGATTTATCGTGGCGCTTTACTTCGTCTGCGCCTTGCCGCTGGTTCTTAATCTGCCGTATTTCGCACCCGCAGCACGGCCACAGATTCGCTGGCCGCCCTACGTCCCGCCCTACATTGCGGTGCTGAACGACTGGATGAAACCGAACGAGGCCGTCGCTTCGGACATGCCGGCGGCGATCGCCTGGTATGCCGACCGCCGCAGCGTGTGGCTGCCCGACACGATCCAACATTTTACCGAGCTGAATGATTGCGGCGTTCTCGGCGGACCGGTCAACGGTCTGTATCTTACGCCGGTAAGCGGAAGCCAGAACAAACTCGGCGACATTATCAAAGGTGAATACAAGGATTGGTCTCCGCTGATTTTGCGCACGGTGGACATGCAGAAGTTCTCGCTGAAATGGGCGACGTTGCTGGGGATTGAAAGCGAGTGCGTTTTCTTCAGCGACCATGACCGCAGCAAGGGAGCGAAGTCGCAATAGTCATCCCGAGCGAGGTCGAGGGATCCCGTTGCGCAAATGTGAGGCAGTTTCCACGGGATCCTCGGCCTGTCGCTCGGGATGACGGTTTTTGTTTACGACTTCCCCGAATCGCATTTGATTGGCTGACGTGAGCGAGAACCGCAAACTCTTCGGCACCGACGGGGTGCGCGGTGTCGCTAACGTCGAGCCGGTGACGGCGGAGACGGCGCTAAAACTCGGACGCGCCGCGGCGCATGTTTTTACCAGGCTCAATC
>DAIRIE010000155.1:0-286 GCA_036809705.1 Chthoniobacterales bacterium | reverse complement strand
CGCGAGCATCCGGCGGGCACGCGGCCAAAGATCGTGCTCGGCAAAGATACGCGGTTGAGCGGTTACATGCTGGAGAATGCGTTTGTCGCGGGCATCACTTCGCTCGGCGTCGATGTGCTCGTGATCGGGCCGTTGCCGACGCCCGGTGTGGCGTATATCACGCGCTCGCTGCGCGCCGACGCCGGAATCGTACTCTCCGCCTCGCACAATTCCTACGAAGACAACGGCATCAAATTTTTCCGGCACGACGGCTACAAGCTCGACGACGCGGTCGAACAACAAATCG
>DAIRIE010000154.1:2740-6484 GCA_036809705.1 Chthoniobacterales bacterium | reverse complement strand
GGATTTACCGTGCGCGCGCGACCTGGGTGCGCTCACGCGGCATCCCGCCCGGCGTCGGCTCGTGGTTCACCGATAAAAAACGTTCCGGCGGCGGCGCCCTCATCGACATCGGCGTGCACGCGCTCGACACCGCCTGGTTTCTCATGGGCACACCGCGCCCGGTCTCGATCAGCGCGAAAGTATTCCGCAATTTCGGCCACTTCGTGCAGGCGCCCGTATTTGACGTGGAAGATGAAGCGCACGCCTTTATTCGCTTCGCCGATGGCGCGATCGTCGAACTCGAAACGAGCTGGGCCGCCAATCTCACCGATGACACGCCGGTCGGACCGGAGTGGGTCGGACGCGAATCGAACAACTGCATTTTGTTTGGCACGAAAGCGACGCTGCGGCTCAAGCCGCTGACATTGTTTGAAGATCAAAATGGGAAACTGGTGACGGTGCCACTCGAATCGTTCTACACCGAGAACAGCTTCGAGATGCAGCTGCGCAATTTCGCCGCTGCCATTCGCGGTGAAGCTGAACCGCTCAACAATGCGGCGCAGGCGTTCGAATTAATGGAGATGATCGACGGAATCTATGCTTCGAGTGAGCTGGGCCGGGAGGTGCCGATCGCTGGCAGGGCTTAAAAAATCGCGCCGAAATACATCTGCTCGGGTCACTTGCGCCGAATTTCTGAGCAAAGCGAATCAACTATGACTAAACTTATCTTTCTCTTCGCAGGCGCTGTGATGCTGGCGCTAACCTCGTGCACCACAGTCGTGCACGAACCCACGCCCGAGACAACGACTACCGTGCATGAGACGACCGCCGTGACGCGGCCGAGCACGACCACGCAAACGACGACCACCCATTCCGGCGGCTATTAACTGCTAGACAACACATCTGGCGTTTGGCACAAACGCCGCTACACCTGTAAATCTATGAAAAAACTCATTAGCATTACCTCACTCGCTCTCGCCTTTGCTGCCTGCACCACGGTCGAGAATCCTACGCCGACGACCACCAGCACAACGACGGCTCGCGAGTCAACCACCGCCGTGGCACCGACCAGTGCCACCCAGACGACGACGACTCGCAGCAGCGGCAACTACTAAGGCGTATTGTCAAGAGGGACGCGCGCTCAGAAGCCGCGTCCCTCTTTTTGCAAACCGCGCGGGAAAGGGCTGTAGCGGCAGTCTATGGGCGCCGAATCCGGCCGTTAGCATTTAGCGTAGTCGGCCTGTAGCCGCCGTCTGTGCCCCGCTGAAGTAATTACCCAGCATTCGGCGTATAGCTCGGGGGTCATAGACCGCCCGCTACAGATGCTGCGAGCGGCTATGTCGCCGGCGTTATCTCTTCTACCTGCGCTTCTTCGGCCTGGCTCACGACCGGCGCGATTGCCTGAAGTTTCTCGCTCTCGCGCAAAGTGAGCAGCTTCACGCCCATGGCGTTGCGGCCAGTCTCCCGAATCTCTTTCACCCGCGTCCGAACCATCTGACCCTTCGTGGTGATGAGCATCAACTCATCTGAATCAGTTACGGTGAGCGCGCCTACCACGCTGCCGGTTTTGTCGCCGGTTTTCATCGTGATAATGCCTTTGCCGCCGCGGGATTGTTTGCGGTAATCATCGAACGGCGTGCGTTTGCCCACTCCGTTCTCCCCCGCGACCAGCAACATGGCCGCGGAATTGACCACCGCGCTGGCTACGACGTGATCCTTCTTGGCCGGCCGAATTCCCCAAACCCCCACGGTGTTCCGTCCCTGATCGCGTAATTGTTCTTCATGAAAACGCAGGCTCATTCCATCTTTGGTGATCAGCACCAGCTCGTCGTTACCGGTGGTAAGCTTCGCGTCGATCAGGCAATCATCGGTTTCGATTTGGATGGCGATGATTCCGCCTTTCCGCACATTGGCGTAGTCGGAGAGATTCGATTTTTTGACAATGCCTGAGCGCGTCGCGAAAATGATGTGCAGATTCTCGTCCCACGTGTTGTCGGTCGCGTTCGGTCCCGCGCCAGCTTTCTTCGATTGCACCCGTATGGTCGCGGCGATCTTTTCGTCGCTGCGCAACTCGAGAAGGTTGGCAATCGACCGCCCTTTCGCGGCGCGGCCCATCTCCGGAATTTCGTAAACTTTCTCCACGTAACAACGGCCGGATGCGGTGAAGAACATCAGGTAATCGTGCGTCGTCGCGGTGAAAAGATGCTCGACGAAATCGCCCTCATCCTCCTGGGTCGCTCCTTCGCGTGTCGTCATCCCGACCACGCCTTTGCCCCCCCGCCGCTGCGCGCGAAATGCGCTCACGGCGGTTCGTTTGATAAAACCGTTATGTGTAATCGAGATGATGCAGCCTTCGTTGGCGATGAGGTCCTCCATCGCCATCTCGCCTTCGTCGGGCACCAACTGGGTCAGGCGCGGCGTCGCGTATTTTTCGCGGAGCTCGCGCAGCTCGCGTTTGATGATGGTGAAAACGCGCTGCTCTTTCGCGAGGATATCGCGCAGATCTTTAATCGTCTCGATGAGCTCCTTGTATTCGGCGATGATCTTCTGGCGCTCTAGCCCGGTCAGCTGATAGAGGCGCAAATCGAGGATCTGATTCGCCTGATGTTCGCTGAAGGCATAGCGGCCGTCGCTCAGGCGCGCTTCGTTGCGAATGAGAATGCCGATCTGCTCGACCTGCCGCCGGGTGAACTCGAAGGCGAGCAATTTTACCCGCGCTTCCTCGCGATTAGCCGAGCCCCGGATGATGCGTAGGAACTCGTCCAAGTTCGCCAGCGCTATGAGATAACCTTCCAGCGTCTCCGCGCGTTCCTCGGCCTTACGCAGCTCAAAGCGTGTCCGCCGCAACACCACCTCGCGCCGATGCTCAATGTAAGCGGCGTTAGCTTCCTTGAGTGAGAGCAGCTTCGGCTTGCCGTGATCGATCGCCAGCATGATGACGGCGAAGGACGACTCCATCGCCGTGTGCTTGTAGAGATTGTTGATGACGACTTTGGGATTGGCGTCGCGCTTCAGCTCGATGACCACGCGCGTGTTCTCGTCCGACTCGTCGCGAATAGCGCTGATCTCGCTAATCACTTTGTCGTTCACCAGCTGCGCGATGCGCTCGACCAGCGTGGCGCGGTTCACGTTGTAAGGAATTTCCGTGACCACGATCTGCTCGCGGCCGCCCTTAAGTTCCTCGATGCCGGCCTTGCCGCGCACTTTCATCGACCCGCGCCCGGTCTCGAGATACTGGCGAATGCCGGCCATGCCGAGAATGGCGCAGCCGGTGGGGAAATCCGGTCCTTTCACGTGCTTCATCAGCTCGTCCAGCGTGATCTCCGGGTCATCAATTTGCGCGCAAATGCCATCGATGACTTCACCGAGATTATGCGGCGGAATATTCGTGGCCATGCCGACGGCGATGCCGGTGCCGCCGTTGACGAGGAGGTTCGGGAACGCGGCTGGGAAAACGGTGGGCTCGGTGCGCGTCTCGTCGTAGTTCGGGACAAAGTCGACCGTGTCTTTGTCCATGTCGGTCATGAGGGCGGCGCCGAGATGCGTCATGCGCGCTTCGGTGTAACGCATGGCCGCGGGAGGATCGCCTTCGACGCTGCCAAAGTTCCCCTGGCCATCGACCAGCCGCTCGCGCATGGCCCAGGGCTGCGCCATGTGCACCAGCGTGGGGTAAATCACGGCCTCACCGTGCGGGTGATAGTTACCGCTGGTATCGCCGCAAATCTTCGCGCATTTCCGATGCTGCCGGTTCGGGAAGAGCGACAG
>DAIRIE010000154.1:0-2730 GCA_036809705.1 Chthoniobacterales bacterium | reverse complement strand
GGTCGTGCATGGCGTAGAGAATGCGCCGCTGACTCGGCTTCAGTCCGTCGCGCGCATCGGGCAGCGCCCGCGAGATAATGACCGACATCGAATAATCGAGGAATGACCTCGATACTTCTTCGGCAACGTTGATCGGTTCTACCTTTTCGTTCGCGTTGTACATTTCTCGTTAGGCGAGAGCGAGTGGCTCCTTCATCTCCCGATAGCGTGTCTCCCATTCCGCCGAAACATCATCGGCTTGCTTCACTGTCGCAGGCGCGAGCGGCGTGCGGCGCGAGACGCGGATTTTCAGAAACGCGAGCACCTTGCTGACCGTCTCCTCATAGTTGCCGGCGAGATCCTCGTATTCGATGGTGAAAGCTTCGACTTTGGTGCGCTGGAAAAATCGTGACCAGGCATCTTCCTCCCGTTTCACTTCGAGCAGGCATCGATCGATCAACGCCGGATCGAAGTGTGGCTCGCTCGCAGGCTCTTCATTCTCGCGCACCTTCCATTGTCCAGTCTGATACGCGCGCGCCTTCGAGATGGCCTGCCGAAGTTTATCGCGCCGGCGAATCCTAACGAGCCGCAAACGCGGGAAGGCATTGTGCAGAACTTCCATCTCCGCGCCATCTCCGAATGCCTGCGTCCGGCGCAGCCTTTCGATGAAAAGGTCGAGATACCAGCCCATGAGTTTGAATCCAAAGACCTCGTTCGAAGTCACCGTCGCGTCCATGATTCCGCGCACATAACCCGCGTAATCGCTGCGTGGATCGAGACGGTATCTCTCCGCGTAAGTCTGCTCAAAGAGTTCGCAAAAAAATTGATTAGGCCGTCCCGCTCGCCGGGTCGCATGCAAACCATCGGTGAGTAGGTTGCTGCCGGAACGCGCCACGGCACAAACCGCATAGCAGCGACGGGGGTAACGCAGTTTACGAAACAAAGAAGTCATAGCCCGGTGCTCGCTCACTGATAGGCTTCACGCCGATGTCGCACTGCCTCAACATCGACGATAGATCGCGTCTCGTTTATCGTGTAGAGTACGCGGTAATCGCCGACGCGAATTCGCCACCGATTTTGCGCGTGCTTCAGCTTTTTGCAGCCAGGCGGCCGCGGATTCACTGCGAGCCGATCAAGCGCTTGGTGCACTCGTGAGGCGACCATCACCGGTAAACGGATAACCTCCTTTTCGGCCGAACGCGCGAGAACGACGACATATTCAGCCACGCGACTGACCTGCTCTAGTGAGGCGCTTTTTGACTGTTTCCCACTTCACACGCGTCTCATTCTTGCGCTGCTCGCAAACGAGGTTGTCGTAAAAGTCTTCCCACAGCTCGCCATGGCGCTTCAGGTCAATGAGCACTGCTTCAGGTACTCCTTTTCCGTTAGTGACGAATTTGATCCCAGTCATGCGTTAGACATCCAGGTTCCGCACATTAAGCGCGTTATCTTCGATAAATTGCCGGCGCGGCTCGACCACGTCACCCATGAGAATGGTGAACATCTTGTCGGCATCCACGGCGTTATCTTCGTTGAGATCAACTTTGAGCAGCTTGCGCTTCTCTGGGTTCATCGTGGTCTCGAATAGTTCCTTCGCGTTCATTTCGCCCAAGCCTTTGAAGCGTTTGATCTGCACACCGCGCCGCCCAATCTCGAGAATCTTTTGCAGGATTTCCGGAATGGAGAATAACGGATGCGAGACCGCGCGATCACCTTCGCCTTCGATCAGCTCGAAAATTGGCCGGTCACTCGCGGCGTAATGATCCACCTTGAGTCCTTTGCGCGCCAGCTCAGCGATGATCTTCTGGATCGTAGTCGATTCGTGCAGCTCGATGAGCTTGCCGCGACGGCGATTGGCGCCATTCGTTTTGGGCGCGGGAGTCCCCAGCGGCAACAACTCCTGACCCATTTCTTCGTCGAAGAGGTTCAGGTCAGTGTTTTCCAGATGAAAATGCCGCACCTCTTTTTCATCGTGGAAATAGTGAACCGTCTCGTCATTCCCGTCGCGCACCTTCACCAGATAAGCCGGCAATTTGCCTGACTTCGGTTCACGTTGCCCAAGAAAGGTTTCAAAGTCGCCACCGTGGCGGCGGATGGCTTCGCTTAATTTCGCCAGCTTCTCCAGCGACTCCAGAATATCTTTCAATTGCGCCGCGCTAACCTCCTTGTTGTCAGCCAGGTTCTTCAGCCGCACATCCTCCGCACCTAACGAGATCAAGATCCTGTTCAGCTGCACGTCATCATCGACGTACTCTTCGCGCTTTTTGCGTTTGATCTGATAAAGCGGCGGCTGCGC
Source organism: Chthoniobacterales bacterium (assembly GCA_036809705.1). GTDB lineage: Bacteria > Verrucomicrobiota > Verrucomicrobiia > Chthoniobacterales > UBA10450 > AV69. The sequence continues at coordinate 455 of DAIRIE010000154.1, read as the reverse complement.
GATATAAATCTTTCCGGACCGCACTAGCTCGGTCATCTGGCGAAAGAAAAATGTCAGGAGCAAGGTGCGAATGTGCGAGCCGTCCACGTCCGCGTCGGTCATGATGATGATGCGGCCGTAGCGCAGCTTGCTGATGTCGAAGTTGCCTTCGTCCTTCGTGCCGTTGCCTTCTTCTCTCGGTTTGCCGATGCCGGTCCCGATGGCGGTAATCATCGACTGAATTTCGTTGTTCTTGAGGAACTGATCTATGCGCGCTTTTTCGACATTAATGAGTTTGCCGCGAATCGGGAGGATCGCTTGGTAACGGCGATCCCGTCCCTGTTTCGCCGAGCCGCCGGCAGAGTCACCTTCGACAATGTAAAGTTCGGTTAAATCCGGATCGCGCTCGGAACAATCGGCCAACTTACCGGGCAGGCCGCCGCCCGTGAGCGCGCCTTTGCGGATCGTTTCCCGGG
>DAIRIE010000153.1:3382-6484 GCA_036809705.1 Chthoniobacterales bacterium | reverse complement strand
GACAGAGCTGAATCTCCTGCCCGCGCAATGGCGCGAGCAACGCGCGCGCCACGAGCGGCGCGGGCATTGGCTGAAACGCGCGAAATGGGCTGGCTTCGCTTACCTCGGGCTCATCGGCCTCTTTGTTCTTCAGCTGATTTATTTCAAATTCACCGCCGCCCGGCTCGACCGCCAGATCAAGGCTGACGCGCCGCGCACCGCCCTTGTGCGGACGACGGTGGAAAAATGGCGCACCCTCGCTCCAGCCATCGATCCACATTTGTATCCCATCGAAATCCTGCGCCACCTCTACGGCAGCCTGCCGTCACCGGATGTGCACATCACCCAATACAACCAGTCGGCGCGGCAGCTTTCCATCGAAGGCGAGGCGAACACGGCCGCACTGGCCTACCAATTTGCCGACAAGCTCAAGAAACAGCCGGAGCTGCAAAGTTTTGTCTTCGACATGGCCGCGCCGCGTCTTTTGCCGAACGATCACGCGCAATTTCGAATCGAGGGTAAACCGCGATGACGCTGCCGCCATTCATCCAGCGCATGAACGCACGTGAGCGCGTGCTGGCGGGAATTGTCGCGACTGTCGTCCTCGCGCTGGTGAATCTGTTTTTGTGGAGCGGCCTTCTGGGCGCGATTCGCGGCGCGCGTGCGGACGTGGCCAAACGCAAGCTCCTGCGCAACGAGCAGCTCGCTTTTCTCCGCGACGGCGATCTCTGGACGCAACGCGATCAATGGCTGCGCGAACACCAGCCGGTTTATAAAGGCGCGGCTGATGCGACGGCGCTGCTCGATCAGCTCAAGGGAGTCGCCGGTAAGAACAACGTGCTCATCGAGAATCCGCAGTTCGGTTCCGGCGAAACCAAGCCAGCCTATCAATCAGTCTCCGTCTCGATCGAAACGAAGAGTCCGTGGCCGCCGCTGGTGCATTTCCTTTACGATATGCAGATGCCGGAGTCGTTCACCGTTTTCGAGAGCGTGAATTTGGCCGTCGATTCGGGTGACGCGACGCAGATGCGAGGTAAATTCAAGGTCGCGCGCTGGTACGCTGCGGCGGGCGGGGGGAACACGAGATGAGCAACAGTATTTCGATCATTGTGAGAGCAGCGAAGCGGATACTTTCGTGGCGGTGGCTTCAAGGTAACCTCCACGGGATCCCTCGACTTCGCTTCGCTGCGCTCGGGATGACAGTTCTGCTCGGGTTCGCGGCCTCGATTCGTGCTGATGACGTTTTTCCAAAACGACCCGAGTTCGCTCTCTACAATGCGATGCTGAGTCATTCACCCTTTGCAGTGGCTACCGCTGCCGCCGCTCCGGCGGTTGCGCCCGATTTCGCGCGCGATTTGTATGTGGCTAACGCCGGACATCTGGAGGACGGCGATTTTATTACCATCGCCTCCACCACGGACCGGAACTTCAAAGAATACCTCGACACGAAAGGGGCGAACGACAGCGGGTTCGCCATCACCGACATCAAATGGTCCGATCGGCCGGGTGAAACCAAGGTCACCATTACCAAAGATGGAAAGTACGCCACGCTCAGCTTCAATCAGGCGTTGATGGCGCAGCCGGGGCCAGGCGCCGGGCAGCAGATGCTGAACCTGCCCCAGCCGCAGCCATTCATGCCGCAACAGCCGTTCGTCCCGCAGCCGCCCGCTGCATTTAAGCCGGCGCCAATTCCGTCATTGCCGCCCGCTGCTCAAGGCATTCCGCAACAAACGCCGCCGACGAATCGGTTTCGCTCCCGCGGCCTCATTCAGCGCAATCCTGCTGTGGCGGTCCCCACGCCGAACGTTCCCACACAACCCGACGACCAGGACTGATCCTCATCCCGAGCGAAGTCGAGGGATCCCGTCGCGCTAGCCTTAGGCAATTCGACTCGGGAAGCTAACAGCTTCCCCTACAGCCAGCACAGCTACTCGGGATGACGAGCTACTGGCCCCAGTCGTCGTCGCCCGTATCAGGGGTGCGATCGGGCCCGTCGGAGTAAAGGTCGTAGGCGTTGGGGTTCTTGCGACCGGGACAAACGTATTGATATGGCTGACCCCAAGGGTCCTTGGGCACATCGGTCATCAACTGCGTCCAGCGCGTCGGCTTCGGGTCGCTGCCCGGTGGCGCGACCAGCGCCTGTAAGCCCTGCTCGGTGTTGGGATAAAATCCGTTCAGGCTTTGATAGAGTCGCAGCTGCGTATTGAATGCCTGCAAGTCAGCCTGCACCTTGACCCTGCGGCTCACCTCCACGTTACCCGCCAGTTTGTAAATCGCGGCACTCATGAGCAGCGCGATGATCGTCACCACGAGCATGATCTCGAGTAAGGTGAAAGCGTGTTCTCGTTTGCGCATCAAACCTTAGACAGCACGTCAGCGCGCTGGTTTCAAAATATAATCGGATTTATCCCAAAGATATTTCAGCTGGATCTGCGCCCCGCGGATGGCGGCGTTGCCTGCCCCGTGGCCGTTCATCACGCTGAGGGAATTATGGCCGGTCTGAAGCACACTCACCGGCACCACTTTTTGCGCGCGGACCCAGCCGGTGTACTCGAAATCCATTTCGTGCATGAGCGCGCGCATCTCGCCGCGATAACCTGGATCGGCCAGTGCCGGCAACATCAGGGCGGCCTCGCCTACATTATTGCCGTTGACGTAAACTTCCGGCGGCGAGCTGATCCGTGGTTGCGCAACCTCGAACGAAATCAGTGCCAGCAGTGGCTGCGATTCAACTCCGAATTGGTAGACCGCTGCTTCGTCCAGCGTCGGACCGATCCGAATAATATCGGGCGATAACATCGCGGTCACGGTGCCGAATTGTTCCAGGTCTTCCGCCTGCGTGCCAAGCCGCAGGGCAGGGGAGAATGGCGCCGGCACGGTGGCGTCAGAGCTTGCGCCGATCTCGTGCACCACTTCCCCCGAGGTCATCCATTGGAGAAAAGCGCTGCGCACATTGCCGCCGTCGCCGGGCACTTCGAGATCGATGTTGCGCGTGCCCTCGATCGGAATCAGGCATGAATCGGAGCTTTCCACTTCCACGCCTGCGCCAAGTGGACCGAAGCGGAGCAACTGCTCCCGCGCCGGATCCCACATCGAGATAGCGGGGCGCGCGTCCGGTTGATC
>DAIRIE010000153.1:0-3372 GCA_036809705.1 Chthoniobacterales bacterium | reverse complement strand
GAAGAAAACGCGCACGAACAAAATCTTGTAAGCCTCATCCGGCGGCTTGACCCGGATGCGGAACACCGTCGGCTTACCTTTGGGCGCGGTGATGATGTGAACGGAATCGGGCTCGGCGCGTTTTTCGCCCGGAGTGAGGGTAACGTCTGCTATCCAGGCCGGAGCGTTTTGCACCGCGCCGGTTTTGGCGTTCTGGCGGAGATCAAGCCACGCGCTCTGAACTGCGGGGGAAGGGCCGTTCGGATTTGGCGCACCGAACAGCGGCACCGCGGCGGTCATTCCCAGAAGGAGCAAGCACCGGAGCATCGAGGCGGATGCTAGATCAACGAGCGCGAAACTGCAAACTGTGTGTCATTTCAAACACAGCGGAGAGAATTGAATACACCACGAATCCGACCACGATGGCGATGACGACGATGATCACCGGAGCGATGAGCGAGGATGTGATCGTGACGGTGCGATCCAGCTCGCGCTCGTAAACGTCCGCGATGGTCATCATCGTCTGCGCGAAATGTCCCGTCTGTTCGCCCACCGCCATCATATCGGTGAGTAAATCGGGGAACAATTTCTCCGAGGCGAGCGCGGCCGAAAGATGCGCGCCATCGACCACCGCGCGTCGCACGTCCGCAAGCTTCTTTTCCACGAACCGGTTGTCGGCGATCTCCGTCACGAGATCGAGCGAGCGCAAAAGCGGGATGCCGTTTTCCGCCAGGGTGCCGAGTGTGCGGGAGAACTGGGCGTAATATTGATGCCGGATGACGCGGCCATAGCCGGGAATAGTCATGCGGAAGCGGTCCCAGGCCGTCCGACCTTCATCGCTCCGAACAAACGCACGCCAGCCTGCGATCGCCGCGATCACTCCCAGCAGCGCCAGCCACCAATAGGTCGTGATGAGATGATGCACCTCCATGAGAATGCGCGTCGGCAGGGGCAGCGAACCGCCATTTTGCGACATGAACTGCGTGAGTTGCGGCACCATGAACGTAATGAAGACGGTGATGAGTGTCGCGCCCGCGAACGCGAGAAACGCCGGATAGATCAGCGCCTGCTGCACGCGATCGCGTAAATCTTTTGCCTGCATCAGATGCTTCACGACACGCGTGAGAATGTCGGAAAGCGCGCCGCTCGCTTCGCCCGCCGCGACGAGATTGACGTAGAGCGGTGTAAAAATGCGCGGGAACTCCCGCAAGGCCTGGGAAAAACTGCGGCCGTCGATAAGCGACCGATGCAAAGCGCGGGTGAGTTCCTGCACGCGCGGATGCTTCAACCGTTTCTCAAGGACACCCAGCGCTTCATCGAGCGTCATCCCCGCCTGGAGCAGGTGCGCGAGCTGCTCGGTCAGAACGAGTAGCTGGCTGTGGGGAATCTTGAGCGTGCTCGCAGGAGCTTCCGCGCTCTCAGCTGGCGCCCGCGTGAAAATCTTCGGGACAAATGTCCGCGCGGAAGTTGCCGCGTTTGCCGCTGCGCCATTCACCTTCGGGCGCGCGGCTACCGCTTCGATCCGAATCGGGATGCAATTCTGCTGTTCGATCTGGCGAATAGCGACGCTGCGATCGGCGCAATTCAGCACGCCTTCCACCAAACCGCCCTGCGCATTCCGAGCCTTGTATGCGAACTCCGGCATCGAACCGCAACTTATCGCGTTCGCGACGACAGTAAACAGGCCGTTAAGGATCGGCCACGGATGAACATGGCTGAAACACGGAATTCAGAAGATCCAAATCTGTGTCCATCTGTGTAAATCTGTGGCTTTCCATTACGCAGCTTTCTTGTGCCGAGTGGACTTCGCTCTGCGCGTCGTCGTCGTTTTCTTCTCCCCGTGCGCCTTGTTCAGGCTCTCCTGTAGGACCGCGACCAGATCGATCACCTTGGTTGACGGCGGCGCTTTCTTCTTTGGCTTCTCTTCGATGTCCTTGCCCCCAGCCTCCACCTTCTCCTCGATCACTTCCATCAAGGCCTCACGATAGTCGTCGCGATACTTCTTCGGGTCCCATTGCGACGACATGCTATTAACTAACGCGGTTGCCATATCGATCTCACGTTTTCCCGGCTCGAGCTTGCGCGGAACGTTGAGCTTGTCCGCTTCCGCCAGCTCCTCGGCAAAATGCATCAGCTCCAGCACATCATCCTCCGCCTTCACCCCCGCGAGATACTGCCGCGTCTTTATGACTACTTTCGCAATACCTACCTTGCCAGTCTTCTTCAGCGTATCGCGCAAGAGCACATAAGCTTTGTCGCCACCTTTCTGCGGCTCGAGATAATAAGGCTTGTAGAAGAACATCGGGTCGATCTCGTCCTGGTCCACGAAGTCCTGGATATCGACGGTCTGTGTCGCTTCCAAATCGACCCGCTGAAAATCCTCATCCTTGAGCACAACGTACTTGCCCTTCTCGTACTCGTAGCCTTTCACGATCTGGTCCCACGGAACCTCCTTCCCATCCTTCTCCGCCACCCGTTTATAGTTCACCGGGCTCAGGTCAGTACCGCGCAAAAGCCGGAACTTCATCTCCTCTTTTCGCGTCGCCGGATACAACGCGATAGGAATATTGAGCAACCCGAAACTGATACTGCCCTTCCAAATTGCGCGCATAATTTCAAACTAACTTCGCAACTCCCCCCGGTAGCGGCGGTCTATGACCGCTGATCCTTCAACCTGCGAGTAGCCCGGGAAATCCTACGCCGCTGCTTCCAGCTGTTCACGCGAGATACCGCGCAACTCAAAAAGTCGGATCAGCGTTTCTTCAATCAGATTATTCGGACAGGAGGCGCCGGCGGTGATGCCGACGACAATACGACCGGAGGGCAACCAGTCATAAGCGATGACTTCCCGCTAGCTGAGAGAAGCCGGGAAGCATTGAGCACGAAATAGGTTGGTAATTTTTCTTCACCCATTTCGGCCAGATGCGAAGTGTTCGAGCTGTTGTAGCCGCCGACGACGAGGAGCAGGTTTAGGGGAACGTTCAGTAGCTCGCGCAATGCGTCCTGGCGTTCCTGAGTGGCGCCGCAAATCGTGTCGAAGAAACGGAAGTTCCTCACCGCTTCTTCCGCTCCATCGCGGTCCGCAATCGCCTGCCGAATGCGCCGCTGCACTTCCTCCGTCTCGCCGCGCAACATCGTAGTCTGGTTGGCCACGCCGATGGTGCGAAGATGCACGTCGGGATCGAACCCTTGCGAGTAAGCGCCGCGAAATCGCTCCAGAAACTGCTGCTTGTCGCCGCCCCGTCGGATGTAATCGCAAACATAATCGGTGTCAGCGAGGGTCAGCACGACCAGATAATGTCCGGTGCCGTTGCCGAGCGCGCGCGAGCTGGTCGCCTTTGTCTCTTCGTGCTCAGCTTTGCCATGGATAATGGAGGTCGCGCTTTCGCTGGC
>DAIRIE010000152.1:0-6608 GCA_036809705.1 Chthoniobacterales bacterium | reverse complement strand
GGATGTTCTCGTGTGACCTGAGCCATCCGGCGACGTACTCGGTGACAAGGCCGACGGAAATTCCCGCGACCACATCTTTTACCGGCACGCCGGCGTCCATGAGCGCGAGCATTCCGCCGCAGACGCTCGCCATCGAGGTCGAGCCGTTGGATTCCATCACTTCACTCGAGATGCGAATGGCGTAACGAAAATCGTTTTCGCTCGGCACGACCGGCTCAAGCGATCGCTCGGCCAGAGCGCCGTGACCGATCTCGCGCCGGCTCGCGCCGCCGAAACGCCCTGTTTCGCCCACGGAAAACGGCGGGAAATTGTAATGCAGCAAAAAGCGCTTCGATTGCCCGCCACCGCCGTAAGCATCAATCATCTGCGCTTCTTCGATGGGCGCCAGCGTCGCCAGCGCGAGGGCCTGAGTCTCGCCGCGCTGGAAAATGGCCGAGCCATGCGCGCGCGGCAGCACACCCACTTCGCACGTGATCTGCCGCAAGTCCTGATAACCGCGCCCGTCCATGCGCTTCTGTTTCTCCAGCACGCTGATGCGGAACGCCTTCTTCTGCACGTAATCGAACGCCTGCGAAATGGCGAACTTGTCCGTCTCTGGTTGCTTCTCCAGCACCGCCTTTTTCACCTCTTCGCGCAAGGTTTCCACCGCTTTCGCTCGCGCCACCTTGCCCTGGGTATAAAGCGCGCCTTCGATGCGATCGCCGGCCACTTCATAGGCAATGTCCAGCAGCTCCGGCTTGACAGCTAACAACGGCATCTCGCGCTTCGGTTTCCCCACCTGCGCCGCCAGTTCCTTCTGAATCCGGATCATCTCGCGCGCGTGTCCGTGCGCGAACTCCAGCGCCTTGACGAATTCTTCTTCCGCCAATTGATTGGCCGCGCCTTCGATCATGATGACGTCGTTTTCGGTGCCGACGTAAATTAGATCGAGATCGCTCTCCACCCTCTGGCTGTGCGTGGGGTTGACGACAAACTCGCCGTTTACCCGCCCGACGCGCACCGCGCCGATGGGACCTTTGAAAGGAATATCCGAAACGCAGAGCGCGGCCGACGCGCCATTGATAGAAAGAATATCGGGATCGTTTTCACCATCGGCGCTGAGCAGAATGGAGATGACCTGCGTATCATAGAAATAGCCTTGCGGGAATAATGGCCGCAATGGCCTGTCCGTCATGCGCGAAGTGAGCGTCTCCTTCTCGCTCGGCCGGCCTTCGCGTTTGAAATAGCCGCCTGGGATCTTCCCCACCGCCGCCGCCTTCTCGCGGTAATCTACCGTCAGCGGGAACCAATCCTGCCCTTCTTTGATCGCCGTGGCCGAGACCGCGCTCGCCATGACCATGGATTCTCCGCACGAAACGACGACCGACCCATCGGCCAGCTTGGCGATTTTACCCGTCTCAATAGTGATTGAATTGGCGCCGATTTGCGCCGTGACCTTCTGTTGCATTTTACTTCTCCTGGATTGGGCGGAATTCCAGGCCGGTCACCCTGATTGTAGGTTTCAAACGAATGGGAATCGCAAGTTAGAAACCTGCGCCACCTTTCTGGCTGAAACCTAAACTCAAGGTGCCTTTGCGGCCTGGTCTTGCGCCTGGTTATTGTTAGCTGGCAAAGAACGCACCCGCAGCTAATGCCGCAGGTTCAGCTTCTCGATTACCTTCTTGTACCGTTCGTTATTCGAGCGGCTGAGATAATCCAGCAAACTGCGGCGTTGCGCGACCATCTTAAGAAGGCCGCGCCGAGAAGAATGGTCCTTCGCGTTGCTCTTGAGGTGCTCGGTCAACTGCGCGATGCGACGCGTCAGCAGCGCGACTTGCACGTCAGCGCTGCCTGTATCCTTCTCATGCAATTGGAACTCCGCGAGCTCCGCCGTCTGGCCGTCTTCTGCCATGGATGAGCGCGTAGTGTAAATGGAAAAGTCCACTCCGCAAGTCACCGTCTTAAAATGGCAGCGGCAACTTATCCGGCACGACCCACGCTTCGCGGGCAAGATGTGAGCTAAGAACGGTCCGTGAATAGTGCGTGTGCAGCGGGTCGGCCGGCGTCCAGCGTTGCACGATGAGATTGATCCGCCGCCACAGTGGCAGCTCGCGATAATGCGTGGCCGCGAGGTGATCGAGCAGCCTCATCCAGAACTGCGTCACGGTTTCATGGTAAACATTCACCCGATGCGCCTCACTAAAATGAAGCAGGCTGCGGCGCATCCGCTCCAGCGCCCTCTGGAGCGTCTCCTTCTCGAGATAGCTCAGCGCCACCGCAATGTGTGCACTGTGCGGAAACTGCGAAGGCAGAATGGTCGCCTCCTCGAAGGCGCGAGCGAGGACGCGCACTTCCTCATCCTCGCTGAAGTCGCGCGTTCTTATCCCCGCACTCAACCGTTACGCGGGCGCCAGCCGTGTGTAGATGAACAACACGATAATTGCGCCAATGACTGACATGATGAACCCGGCCGCGTGAAAGGAAGAGCCCGGCTCAGGTTTGGAAAATAACCTGCCGATAAGACCACCGACGACGCCGCCGACAATGCCGAGGAGGGTGGTGAGGATAATGTTGAGGTGTTGTGCGCCGGGCATGACGGCGCGCGCGACGAGGCCGATGATGAAGCCGATAATGATATGCCAGATGATGTTGATCATAGATTTGGAGTTGAGCGTCCGAAGCTACATGGCGTTATCGTCCGTGGCTATCCTTTTCGCGCAAGGGCAACTGGCGCCGCTTCAAAGGCGTTCTTCGCGCGCGCCGCCGTACCAGAGCTCGAGCTTGCGCCGGGAGGTGATCCCGCGCGGCCCGCTGAGAAGGAGGATGGCGATTTGCCGAGCCAGTTTGCCAGGGGAATAGAGGCGGAGTTTTCTACCCGAAGTGATCACCGGCGTTTCGAGCAGAGTAAAACGACCGAGCTTTCTCACGGCAAAGGTGAAGAAGATCTCCTCGCCCGCGAAGTAACGTTCGTCGAATCCGCGAATAGCGAAAAAGTTGCGCCTCGTCGTGAAAAGGAATGCGCCAGCGCCGAAACTCATGCCGAAATAGACGAAACTAAATAAGGAAATGCCGATGCGGGCCCATGGCGGCACGCGACCACCGACCGAAACTCTGGCGCCGCCTCCCGCGTCTCCACGTTGCAACGATGCGAGAACGCCGCTGACATGATGCGGCGCGATGTGAGTATCGGCATCGATGAAAACCAGAACGTCGTTAGCTGCGGCGCGTGCCCCGGCGTTTCGCGCAGCCGCGATCTGACGGCGCGAGATTGAAATGACTCGCGCACCGAGTGAACGAGCGAGCTCGGCCGTGCCGTCAGTCGAGGCGTCGTCCACTACGATGATCTCGTACTCGCACTCAATGGCTTCGGCCGCTTGCCGAATCGAACGGAGCGTCGCTGGTAATTCAGCAGTCTCGTTGTGAGCTGGGACGATGAATGAGATGGAGTGCTTGTAGTCCACTATCTTATTGCACTTCGCCATCAGCTCTCACGACTACGTGCGCTGCCTTACCCACCAGGTCCCACACTTAGCCCTTCATAGGTTTCGCTCACAATGTGATCTACTACTCCCTTTATGTCTCGCGTCTGCTGCCACGCCGCCAACTGCCGGTCAGCGCCGGTGCCTTCGCGTAAAATACGTTCGATGTGCTGCATCTCTTTTTCACTGCCAAGTTCGATTACTTCAGTAGAAACGAACTGAAGTAGCTCATCAATGAGCGAGCGCGTTTCGGCCTCGGATTCCTTGCCGAAGTCGATCATCTTTCCATCTATCCCATAACGCGAGGCGCGCCATCTATTCTCATCCAGTAGCCGCCGCCGGTAGATGCGGAAGGTCGTATTCTGCCGAAGTAGTTTAAATAGTCTGGCGATGATAGCCTGGATCAGGGCCGCGATCGCCAGAGTATCGTCCACGCGGGATTGGGCATCACAAACGCGGACTTCCAAAGTATCGAAGAAAGGATGGAGGCGGATGTCCCACCAAATCTTCTTCGCGTTATCGATGCAGCCGGTCTTAACCAGTAGCTTGCAGTAGTCTTCATATTCGGAGAGTGATTCGAATGAATCGGGAATACCTGTGCGAGGGAAACGCTCGAAGACTTTGAGCCGATAACCTTTCAAGCCTGTGTCATGACCTACCCAGAAAGGTGAGTTGACCGATAAGGCATAGATGTGCGGCAGGAAATACCGCGCCTGGTTCATGACGTGGATGGCAGGTTCCCGATTCGGGATTCCTACATGCACGTGCAGACCGAAGATGAGATTGGCGCGGGCGAGTAGTTGCATGTCGCGCACGATCTCCTTGTAGCGCTCGCCTTCGGTAATAAGCTGGTCGCGCCAGTGTGAGAATGGATGGGTGCCGACAGAAGCGATGCGCAAGCCGCTGCGATTAGCGAGGCCGGCAAGGTCGCTCCGTAGCTTGGTCACATGCTGGCGGGCATCGGCAATGTCGCGGCAAATTTCCGTCCCAAGCTCGACGACAGATTGGTGCATCTCGGGCTTGATCTGCTCCTTGAGCATGACTTTGCCGCCCTCGAGAATTTCCTGGATGTGCGAGCGCAGCTCCCGCGTCTCGGGATCGACAATGGCGAACTCTTCCTCGATCCCGAGGGTGAAGACGTGATCTCGCGCGTTCATCGCGGGATCAACGTGTGCCAGCAAAGCACCTTTGTCATCAAGCACCAATGCGCGCGAGATCGTTTGGAACCGCTGGGATCAGGCAGAGCATCGAGCTCGACCTTCGGATAAGTAACAACGGCGTTACCGTTGCTTGATTGGCGGCGGAATTTTGGACGCTAGTATCGCGCCGCATGTATCTCCTCAGAACTCTTATTTGTGTGGTGATGGCGGCAACGTTTGTCTCTGCTGCGCCGCCGCCTCCCACTGACGGAACCGACACCGAGACTGGCACGGCTGGAACTGCCGGCGCTCCAGGCGCGAACGGCACGCCCGGCGGCGACGCGCACGCTACGGCGACGAGCGGGAATCGGAGGAACACTGCGACTGCCACGGGCGGTGTGGGCGGAAAGGGAGGAGACGGCGTTGTCGGAAATGGGGGCGCCGGCGGGGCGGGAGGTAATGCCTCTGCCACGACGGATACAGCGGTTACTAATGCATCGGGAACACCGAATGCGCAGTCCACCGCCATTGGCGGCTCAGGCGGTGCGGGTGGTGCGCCGGGCGCTGGCGGTATTGGGGGAATGGCGGGGCGGGCGGCGCGGCGACCACTTCTGCGAACGCTCACGTCAATGATGTCGGCGGCGGCACCGGTGGTTTAACCATTACCGCCGCAGCCCAAGCGACCGGCGGCACCGGCGGCGATGCCTCGGACGCGAACGGCGGGGCGGGCGGAGCTGCCTCAAGCGTCACCAACGCGACTGCCGGCGGAGGCAGTGCGAGCGCGTCGGATGTCGCGCACGGCGGGACTGGCGGCAATGTCATTAGCGGCAACGGCAATGGCGGGAACGGCGGAGCGGCCACATCGCTCGCCACCGCTTCAAATGCTGACGCGGCGATTGCGGATAGCCACCTGGCGGGCGCGTCGATGACATCCACTGGCGGCAGCGGCGGCCAGGGCTCCGGCATTGGCAAAGCGGAGGCAATGGCGGCGTGGCTTCGCTCGGAACTCCGGCGACTTTTAACGCTTCATCGGTGGCGCAGGGCGTCATCGTGACAGCGACGCAGACGGGCGGCAATGCGGCCTCGGAATTAATCGCGCCAATGGCGGCAACGGCGCCGATTCATCCCTGGCTAATGCAATCAGCGGCGCGGGCATCGGCGTGAGCCTGACGCAAGACGCGGCTGGCGGGCGGGGTGGCGACAGCGTGACCGGATCGGTCGGCATCGCGGGGAACGCGAGTTCCACTCTTTCGGTCAGCGATCGATCCGACGTGGTCGATGGGATCGCGATCACGACGCATCATTCCGATGTTTCCGTTCAGGCGACCGGCGGCAATGGCGGCAATTTCGTTTTGGCCGGCGCAGTTGGCGACGGCGGAAACGGGGGAAGCGGATTTGCCTCGGCCACGAATACCGGCGCGAACGGCAGCCAGGTTTCGGCCAGAGCAATCGCCGGAGATGGTGGCGCGGGTGCGGGCGCAGGACATAGCGGCGGTAATGGCGGAACGGCTTCGCTCGGTCCGGTGAGCGCCACCTCCACCGCGGGCGACGCGGTCTCGGTTAGCGCGTTGCTCGGCGCCAGCGGCGGCGGAACGGGCGGCAATGGCGGCGCCGGTTTGAACGGGGCCGATGGCGGGACCGCTTTAGCGCATCACTGACGAACGCCGTGAGCGGCTCGACCAGCGGATCACTGAGCCTGAGCCAGACAGCGCTGGGTGGCAACGGCGGTGATAGCGCCGGCGGCACGGCGGGAACGGCGGGCAACGGCAGTTCGGTATTGAATTTGAACGGAATCACTAATGCGAGCTTCAGTGCGAATGTCTCGGCCACCGGCGGACGCGGCGGCGCGGGAACGAGCAACAGCGATGGCGCCAATGGCGGGAATGGAGTCGCGTCATCCGTTATCTCCGGCAGCGGTGGGACCCGGCACCTATCAACTTACTGTCGGGGCGACGGGCGGCTTCGGCGGAAGTTCGGCAAGTGGTGTGGGCGGGCGCGGCGGTGATGGCAC
>DAIRIE010000151.1:1046-6615 GCA_036809705.1 Chthoniobacterales bacterium | reverse complement strand
GTCCGGCAGTTGCCCTTTGTCCTGATCGAACCCGTGCTCGCTCGCGAAATAGCGGTCGATGCGCAGCCAATGCATCGAGCGGCCATGTGCGACCTGGAGTTTGCCGACCACCGGCACGTTGTTTTCCGCCTGGCAGGCGATGACGCACGCGCTGCAACCGGTGCAGGTGTTCAGGTCGATGCTCATGCCCCATTGCTGCGGCGCATCGAGCGGCGGATGGGCGTAGAGCGTCGGCATTTTCTCCGGCAATTCTTCGTCGCCCGCGATTTTCTTGGCGAAGTCGTTGTCTTCGCGGTAACGCTCCAGCGTCGCCTCGCGCACCAGCCCGCGGCCTTCGATGGAAAAATGGTCCTGCGTGATCGAGAGCGCGTACTTGCCGGCGACTTTCGTTACCTTCACGCTGCCGATGATCTTGTTGTCGGCCACGATGTAGTGCGGCGTGGCGGGCGTGCGCAGCAAATAGGCGTTGAAACCGACGTGCTCGCCCGTGCCATTGAGGCTTTCCCGTCCGTAGCCAAGCGGGATGGTGATGGAGTTGTCCGCGTGACCCGGTGAAATCAAGGCGGCGATGACCAGCTCGCGCGTGACCGGCGGCGGAGCCGGAGTCGGCGAAGGAGCCGCCGAGCCGGCTGCTTTCCCCTCCGGCGGCGCGACATAGTCGGCCACCGCGATACGAATCAAGTCGCCATTCACCACGCCAAGATGCCGCGCGTAGCTCGGACTGATGAAGGCGGCGTTATCCCAGGTCAGCTTCGTGATCGGGTCCGGCATTTCCTGGAGCCAGGCGTTATTGATGTAACGCCCATCGTCGATGGAGTAATCGCGCACGAGCACGATCTCGGGCGAGTCTGGCGAGGGCGGAGCAGGCGGCGCCGCCCAGAGATTGTGGGCGATGCCGCCGGCGTTGTTCGCGTTAAACGAAGCCGGACGATCCCGCAGCTGGATGTGCGGCGCAAAACCGTCGCGCAGAAAATGCGACCAGGCAGTCGCAACATCGCCGGGCGGATTTGTGGCGCGGAAAGTTTCCTGAATCAGATCCGGTCCTTCGACTTTGGGCCGGCCGAGAATCGCGTTGAGGAGGTCGAGCTCGGACAGTCCGCCGAAGAGCGGCAGAATCATCGGCTGGATTGCGAGGTGATGTCCTTCGCTGGTGAGCGCGTCGCCCCACGATTCAAGGAAATGCGACGCCGGAATGTTCCAGCGGCAATGCGGGGACGTTTCATCTTCGTAATAGCCGAGCCGCACGATCTCGGGCACACGTTTTTGCAGTTCCGGCCAATCGACCGCCTGGCCGTTCTGCGGATCAATGGCGAGCGCACGCGGCGCGTTGTAGATCGGGTTGCCGCCGAGGATGAAGAGTTGTTTGACGTGATCGGACGCGATGTCGTTCGCGAGCTGGAGAATCGAATAGTCGCGCGGATTCCGCGCGAACTCGCGCAGGAGCAACGTGCTGCCGATGTTCTTCAGCGCCGCGTTAATTCCATAACAGAGCAACTGCACGACGACCGGCTGGTTCGGCCCGCCGAGCACAAGACACGCGCCGGCTTTGGACACGAGATCGGCCGCGGCTTCGTTCAGCCATTGTTCATCGAACTGCGCCGCGCCCGGCGGCGTTTGCAATGTCGCCAGCACCGAGCCAAGAGCGGCGTCGCTGGTGGCGGCGGCAATCTTGCCCGCGAGCGCGTGGGCGAAAAGCGGAATCTGGCTCGCGGGCAAACGCAGGCGATGATCCGCCATGGCGCCGGTGAGGGTGTAGCGATTCTCCACAACGTAGAGCCGATTGGGTGAATCCTTGGCGGAATTGACCCGGCGACGCGAGCTGAAGGCGCGCGTTGCGGCCAGATCGCCCTCGCCGCAATCGAGAAAGTCGCTATCGAGTGCGAGAATGACATCAGCGCGCTCGAGCCGTGGCACGAGGCGTGAGTTATCGCCGAAGGCATATTGCGTGCTGAAATTCTGCGCTTCGCTCAGCAGCGGATCGTAAACGGCCCAGCGCATCTGCGGGAACATTTTCTCCAGCTCCCCGCGCAGGCGTTCGCGCGTGGGCGAGTGCGTTTGTTCGACGAGAAACGCGAGGCCAGCGCCGCCATCGGCTGACATTTTGCCGCGAAGATCGCTAAGATATTTTTCGAAGGCGGCGAAATCGGTCGTCTTGCCTTTTTCAGCGACGCGCTTCGCCCGCATGGGATTATAAAGTTCATTGACCGCAGCCTGAACGAAAATATCGCTGCCGCCGTTGCTGGCAGGATGGAGCGGATTGCCGTCGCATTTGATTGGGCGGCCATCAACAGTGGTGACGAGGAGCGGAATGGCGCCGTTGCGGCGCGGCATCGCTGTCGCGTAATAGAGAAACTTGCCCGGAATGGTCCACTCAACCGTTTTCGTGAACGGGACAAGATGCATTTCCGGGCGGCGACAACTGGTGACGCCGAAACCGGCGAGCGCGACGGACGCGCCCATGAGCTTAAGGAAATTGCGGCGTGACCATTCATCGCCGTTGAGCTGCGCCGCACTGGACGGAAACTCGCGCTCGAGCCATTCGCGGAACTCCGGCGTGTCGCTCAGCTCATCGGTGCTGCGCCAATAACGGCGTCCCGACGTCGGCGCGGGTGGATGGTGGAGAATGCGCTTCATACGATCAGGCGCGGAAGACAGGCGTCCCCGCCTGTCACGGCAGACAGGCGTCCCGCCTGTCGGCCAAACCACGCTCCGCCATGCGAGACGCATGGCTGCCCTGACCGGCGAGACGCCTGTCTTACCGATGGCATGCCTGGCAATTCTCGCTCGGTTGAATGTTCCATCGCTCCTTCAAAGTCTGCCCGATCTCCTGTTGCGTGAGATGTTTCTTCTTCGTCCAATCTTCGCTCACGCCTTTGGGTTGCCCGTATTTCTGCACGAACGCCGCCGGCTGCACATCGTCCGGTTTCCAATCGAGATTCGTGATCTGGTCTTCCGGCCGCAAAAAATTTTCCGGATGCCGATGGCACTCGAGACACCAGGCCATGCTCATCGGTTTCGCATCGTACATTACCGGCATGTGATTGACCTGCCCGTGACAACTCGCGCAACTGATCCCGCGGTTCACATGCGCCGCGTGATTGTAGTAAACGTAATCGGGCAGGCGATGAATCCAGACCCACTCCACCGGCAGCCCCGTTTTCCAGCTCGCCCGCACCGGCTCGAGCTTCGGATTGTCTTTTTGCACCTGTTGATGACAGGCCATGCACGTTTGCGTGTTAGGCACGTTGGAATGCGCGGCAGTCTCAACGAAGGAGTGGCAATACCGGCAATCCATCCCGAGCTGCGTCACGTGAATGTCATGCGGGAAGGGCACCGGCTGAATCGGTTCGTAGCCGACCTTGGTGTATTTCGGCGTGACGTAATACCAGGTGCCGGCCGTCAATCCGCACACGAGAATCGTGGCGCAAATGGAGAGCTTGAGCGGCAGCCAATTTGTCCAGCGCGGGAAAAAGTTCGCCATAGCTCAGCGGACATCTCTCGCCCTGCTCACCGGCCGCCAACTTTGATACGCGATGTGCTTGGCCGAAGGATGTGACGAATTCAGAAGCGCGAAGGGTTAAGGTTGCCGCGGCGGTGAGGCCGCGCGGTGATTCTATAAACCGGCATCAGCTTGGCAAAAAAATTTTTACTTTGTCATGTCGAGACGTCTCTGATCCCCGGTCTGGGACGAAGAGCTAGAGATTCCTCCACTGCGCTTTGCTCCGGTCGGAATGACAAAGTTGCGGCACTCGATATGCGGCGAAAGACCGCGTCGCTTTTTCGGTAGACGCTGGTGCTAGATTAATGGTGTGAACACGAGCACTCTTTTTACTGATGAAATGGAACGCGCCTGGAGCCAGCGCGACCCCAGCTACGATGGCATCTTTTTTTCCGCGGTAAAAACCACCGGTATTTTCTGCCGGCCATCCTGTCCCTCGCGGCCAAAGCGAGAGCACGTCGAGTTTTTCATGAACATCCGCGAGGCCATCGCCGCCGGTTATCGGCCGTGCAAACGTTGCCAGCCCGAGCTCATCAATGGCCAGCCGCCGGAATGGATCGGACGCATTATCGAGCGCGTGAATGCATCGCCGGAAGTGCGATTGCACGCGCGCGATCTGCGCGAGATGAACACGTCGCCCGAGCGGGTGCGCCGTTGGTTCCAGCAAAACTACGGGATGACATTCTCCGATTGGTCCCGCGGCCTGCGACTCTCCAGTGCGTTCACTCAACTGCGCAACGGCGCGCGCAAGGAAGACGCCATGCTCGGCAACGGCTTCACTTCCCACAGCGGTTTCGCCGATGCGCTTACGCGCACCTTCGGCGATGCCGCACCGCAAAAAAATGGCGCCGATTGCATTCGCATGACGATGATCGAGACGCCCATCGGCCCGATGGTGGCAGCGGCGAACGACGAAGGCGTGTGCCTGCTCGAGTTCGCCGATCGCCGCGGATTGGAAGCGAGCTACAACGATATGCGCAAGCGGTTTTCCGCCGCGGTGCTGCCCGGCGAAAACGCGATTCTGAAACAACTGCGCGAAGAGCTGGCGAAATATTTTGCCGGCGAGCTACGCACGTTCACCGTGGCGGTGTTCGTGCGCGGCACGCCATTCCAGGAAAACGTCTGGCGCGAGCTGCGAAAAATTCCGCGGGGCGTAACCGCGAGCTATGAGGAGATCGCGATACGCGTGGGCAACTCACGCGCGGTGCGCGCGGTGGCGCGGGCGAACGGCACAAACCGCATCTGCATTCTCATCCCCTGCCATCGCGTCATCGCCAAAGACGGCACCCTCAGCGGCTATGGCGGCGGCGTCTGGCGGAAACGTTTGCTGCTCGAGCTGGAGAAGAATGGAACTAGACAGGATTAACGGGATTTACAGGATTGGCCTTTCGGAAATCCTGTTAATCTTGTAAATCCTGTCCAGTCACCTGCTGATTCTGCATGCGCGTGTGGCTCATTCTTACTTTCGGTGTCGTGTTGAACGCTGGCGCAGAGACTGCCGACACCGTTTTCCGCAACGGTAACGTTTACACCGTTAACGAGGAGCAGCCGCGCGCGGAAGCGGTCGCAGTCAAGAACCAGCGCATCATCTTCGTCGGCTCGAATGCTGACGCGCAGAAATTTCGCGGCGAGAAAACGCGAGTAATTGATTGGCGCAAGAGCACAGTCGTCCCCGGGCTTACGGATTCGCATTGCCACATTTTTGGCATCGGTGAGCGCGAGCTGACGCTAAACCTCGAAGGCGCGAACACGCTCGATGATTTCCTCGCCAGAGTGCGCCAGCGCGTAAGCAAAACGGAAGGCGGAAAATGGGTTACCGGGCGCGGCTGGATCGAGACGTTCTGGAAACCGTCGCAGTTCCCCACCCGCGCTGATCTGGATAAAATCGCGCCGGACAATCCTGTCTTTCTCACGCGCGCAGATGGGCACGCCGCAGTCACGAATTCAGCCGCGCTCAAGATTGCCGGCGTCACTCGCGACACTCCCAATCCGTTCGGCGGCGAAATTCTGAAAGGTGCGGACGGAGAGCCGAACGGATTGGGAGTGTCGCGAGTGACGCCGGCAATCTTG
>DAIRIE010000151.1:0-1036 GCA_036809705.1 Chthoniobacterales bacterium | reverse complement strand
CGCAGGATTTAGTCACTTCGAAAATTCCAAAGCGGACTGGGAGTGAGCGCGAGCAGGCGCTGCTCGTCGGGATCAAACGTGAGATCGAGCTGGGCTGGTGCGAGATCCAAAACGCGGGGAGTGAGCTGGAGGATCAGGCGATTATTCGCCGCGCCTTCGAGGGGAACAAAATCAAACTGCGCATTTACAACGCTGCCTACGGGCCGGGGCCGGCAGCGAATGAGCTGTTGCAGAATGGACCTACGCTAAACGCCTTCGATCACCACTTCACGCAGCGCACCATCAAAGTAATTTTCGATGGCGCGCTCGGTTCACGCGGCGCCGCGCTGCTCGCGCCTTATTCAGATAAACCGGAGACGTCGGGGTACCTCACAGCAAAGCCGGAAGAATTGCGACCGATGTTCGCTCAGGCGCTGCAACGCGGGATTCAGGTCGAAACACACGCCATCGGCGACCGCGCTAATCGCGTGATCCTGGATTTGTACGAGCAAACATTTAAAGGACCGGCGAGCTCCAGCGAGGCGCGCTGGCGGGTGGAACATGCGCAGATTTTGAGCAAGGAAGACATCCCGCGATTCGCGAAGCTTGGCGTCATCGCATCGATGCAGCCATCACACGCGATCAGCGATCTGTTTTTCGCGCCGGCGCGACTCGGGATGGAACGCCTTCGCGGCGCCTATGCCTGGAGGAGTTTGCTCAAAACCGGCGCGATTGTCTGCGGCGGATCCGATGCACCGGTGGAACGAGGCGAGCCGATGATCGAGTTCTACGCGGCAGTCTCGCGCAAAAGCATCCGCGGCGAGCAAGGCGAAGGCTGGCATCCTGAAGAGGCCGTCTCGCGCGAAGAGGCGCTGAAGATGTTCACCATCAATGCCGCTTACGCCGCCTTCGAGGAGAAAGACAAAGGCTCAATCGAACCGGGCAAGCTGGCGGATTTCACCGTGCTCTCTGGCGACATCATGAAAATCCCAGAGCCGGAAATTCTGAAAACACGCTGCTTGATGACAGTGTTTGGTGGCGAAATCGCGTTTAATTC
>DAIRIE010000150.1:549-6671 GCA_036809705.1 Chthoniobacterales bacterium | reverse complement strand
CGCCCGATCTCGTCTACAGCGACGAGAGACGGTCGGCTACGAAACGTCGACCGGCGTCTCGACGCGCGACGACCCCAGCGCTCGGCTCGACCACATGAGGCACGAAACGCTCCTTCGTTTCTTCATCGAAATAATCGAGCGACTTGCCACTCGCGCGGATATGCTGCGTCAGATCGTAATCAGTCCGGTAAGCCACGCCCTCGAGCTCCTGCACGCCGAAGGGGAATTCGTATTCGATGTCGTAAGTTCCCTTCGAATAAAACGCGCGCTCCTCATCGCTCACCTTCTTCACGTGCAGCCGCTCGCGCCGCAGGCCGATGTTCTCGTAAAACTTCAGCCGCTCTTCTTTCCAATACTCCAGCAACTCCATCCCCTGCTCCGGCCGGCAAAAATATTCCAGCTCCATCTGCTCAAACTCGCGCGAGCGGAAAGTGAAGTTCCGCGGATTAATCTCATTCCGAAACGCCTTTCCGATCTGCGCGATCCCAAACGGCAGCTTCTTGCGCGAAACTTCCAGCACATTTTTGAACTGGGTGAAAATCGACTGCGCCGTCTCTGGCCGGAGAAACGCGATCGACGCCGGATCAGCCGACGCGCCCAGCTGCGTCTGGAACATGAGATTGAACGGTCGCGCTTCCGTGAGATCGGTGCCGCCGCAATTCGGGCACCGCTTCAATCCGTTCTTCTCCGGAAGCTGATCCGCGCGCAAACGCGCCTTGCACGTCCGGCAATCGACCATGGGATCGGTAAAAGTATCGACATGCCCGCTCGCCTTTAGCACCGCCGGATGAGTGAGAATAGTTCCATCCAGACCGACGACGTCATCGCGCCCGCGCACCATCACCCGCCACCAAAACTCCTTGAGATTGCGCTTCAGCTCCGTCCCGAGTGGCCCGTAATCCCACGCCCCATTCAACCCACCATAGATTTCCGCCGATTGGAAAATAAACCCGCGCCTTTTGCAAAGGCTCACGATTTTTTCCATGCGCGGCGAATCCGTGCTCATTTCAATACGTCAGGAACGCAGGAAAGCAGGAAAGAAGGATTTGGAAACCGGGAATCCAGGATCAAAAGCAGAAACCCTTTACCGCGAATTGCTGCGCGAGCTACGGCGCAGGTTCTTCTGGCTTCAGTTCCCACGTGCTTTGTTGTTAAGTTTCTCTGAGTCAGAATCGCCTTCGATCCGCAGATGCTGCTACCGCTCATTCATCCCACTGTGGCAGATGCTGGAATTCCGATGATCGGGATTTATCTACCCGCGGCGTGGCTAGCATTGCTGCCCATCATCGCGATCGAGTCGGCTTATGGAATATGGCGATTCAAACTGCCGGTTGCGCGAGCTGTCGCCGCTCAGGCGACAGCTAACTGTGTCTCTGCGTTACTCGGGATTCCAGTGACATGGTTGATCCTCGCAGCCGCGGAAATTCTCATCTTCGAATCGGCCGCGCAAGCCCTTCCGCCCAAGCTCTTCGCGGTGCTGTCACCAATTCTGGGCGCAGCATGGCTAGGGCCACTGGGCGAGCATGAATGGTGGCCGGTAGTGGCAGCCTTACTCGTTCTTACCGCGGTCTTTTATTTCATGTCGGTGGTCACCGAAGCGCGAATCGCGGCTTGGTTCTTTCCACAATTAGGACGTCATGTCACGCAACGCTGGAGCGTCGCTGCCAATGGGATCACGTATGCGTTTCTCCTACTCTTGATATGTGTGGGCCTGGCCTTTCCTCGGTTCTCCCGGCGGGTCTTTGACGCGACAGAGCCGGTCGCCGACGCCTTCACTGAGGTGGTTGGCTCCGTGGCCGAGTGGAAAGAAGGAAGGCGTGAGAGTCCGCTATTCCGAGCGATCGAGGCCCACGATGCCGCGGCAGTGCGCAAACTCATTGCGAAAGGAATAGATGATAACCTCCCAAACCAGGACGGATTTACTGCGTTGCAATCTGCCGCAGGTTCCGGCGATTCGACCATTACGCAGTTGCTGCTGCAAGCCGGAGCCGATGTGAATGCCCGAGCAACAGGTCCTATCAATTACACCGCCTTACATGAGGCGGCATGGACTGGCGGCGGTGTCACCGTCCGACAGTTGATTGCAGCCGGCGCCGACGTTAACGCCTCCAGCGAAGGCGGCTGGACTCCGCTCATGGTCGCGATGCTCTACGGCCGACCCGACGTGGTCGAAGCACTGCTTGCCGGCGGCGCGAATGTAAACGCTCGCACGCCGAGCGGCTGGACAGCTCTGAAAGAAGCAGAGCACCGCGGCTTCAGGGAAATCACTGAGCGTCTGCTTCAGGCCGGAGCCATTGATTACCCGGACGGATCTCGTTAGCGATTAGCTTGAATGAAATGTCCTCGAACGACGACGGTTCGCAGGGGTGACACTGTCTCGAAGACATGCCTAACCGAGTGCTACGCCACTGGGTAATCATCGGAACACCGGTATGAACTAACCAACGATAGCTATCTGGTTTCCGTTAGCACCAGGAACTTCACCAAACGTTATTATCGCGATGAGACTGGCTGGCTGAAGATGTCGGCGCGTGGGCCAATCTTTCGGATGACGGCTGAGCAGGTCCTGAATCATATGCTGCCCGCCCTAGCAGGAGTGAAGCCGCGTGTGAACATTAAAGTTCAAGATCGGGATCTGATGAAGGCGGAGTTATCAGACAAAAGCCGCTCGCATCCCGTGGCGCGCAAAACGGCACATCGGGAAGAGCGTGCGCGCGCCTAACAGGAAATTGGGACGACACGGAGGTCGTCCCTCCAAGTTTATTTCACCACCGTCACTTCCGTTTTGACCGAGTTGGCGATGAAACAATTCTCGTGTGCGGCATGATGCATTTTGTCGAGCTCGTCTGCGCTCGGCGTGCGCTCGCCTGACCAGGTGATCTTCGGATGCAACTCCACGCGAGTAATAGCCATTCTCCCTTCCGCGTTTTTCTCCATGTGGCCCACCGCTTCGTCCACGTAATTGTCGAGCACGAACTTCTGCTTACATGCGATGGCTAGAAAGGTGAGCATGTGGCAGCTCGAGAGCGAGGCGACGAATGCTTCTTCCGGATCGACGTTAGCGGGATTACCGAGGAAGGCCGGCGCGGCCGAGGCCGTCATTATGTGGCCGCCGTCGAAACTCCAGGTGTGATCGCGCGGATATTTCTGGTAGGTGAATTCGGCGGCGCACCGCTCCCAGCGCAAATTGACTTTGTGTTCGGACATGTGTTTCCTATAAATCCGGACGGCGCTAGCGCAAGACGCGCGTGGCTGAAGCGGGAATGGTAAATTCGTCGAAGGCAGTCACGAGGAACGATTTCACGATTCGCGAAATGAAATGCGTTGACGGATTTCGCGGCGCTCCTCTACGCTGCGACATGATTACGAAATACCTCGTCGTTCTCAGCGCCATCGTTTTCGCCGGCTCTGTTTTTGCTCAAACCGAGAGCCCCACTCCTGAAGCGTCCGCCTCGCCAGCCAAACATCGCACTCACAAGAAGGCTGCTGCCAGCACAGACGCTAGTCCGGCCGAAACCTCGGCTACGGCCTCGCCCTCGGCCACGCCGCATCGCACACGCAAGAAAGCGGCGACGAGCGCGAGCCCCGCTACTTCAGCCATGCCCTCTCCATCAGCTTCACCGGAACATCGCACGCGCAAGAAAACAGCGTCCGCCGCCAGCGCCAGCCCTGCCGCCTCCCCTTCGGCCACAGCATCGAAGATCGGGTCGTGGTTCAAACGCAAAACCTCTACTGAAGCGAGTCCCGCGCCTTCAGCTTCGCCATCGTCCAGAGCAAGCACAGCCACCTCCAGAACGACATCCAAATCAGCGAGCAAAGCCCCAGCCCAACCGAGCGGCACCGTCGCCCCGGGAGGTGGCAGCGGACAGGTGTGGGTCAATACCTCGACGCACGTTTATCACAAAGAAAGCTCGCGCTTTTACGGCCGCACCAAAGAGGGCAAATACATGAGCGAGGAGGAAGCGATCAAAGAGGGAGATCGCGCCGCCGCGCGAGGGCAGTAACTGCGTCGCCGTCTATTGCAGTCCTGCGCGGGCCCATTGCCCCGCCTCATTCTGCTCCTCGAAGGGGAGCAGGACGCGAAACTCCCGATGAGGGATAACTGATCTTGCCTCTCCTCGCGCTCGACATCGGCAGCTCGTCCACGCGTGCGGCCCTGTTTGAGCCGGATGGGAGGCGTGCAGGTCAACTCTTCGCCCAACGATATTCGCTTCACTACGGTGAACACGGCGCGGCAACACTCGATCCGCTGGCGCTGCGCGATGCGGTGCGCGCCGCCCTTGCGCAATTTAGCTCGTACGAATCTGTCGCCAGCTGCGCGTTCTGGCATGGCCTGCTCGGGCTCGATCGCAAACGGCGCCCTGTTACACCGATCTACACGTGGGCCGATTCGCGCTCGCTCTCCGACGCGGCACGATTGCGCGCACAATTTTCCGAAAACAAAATCCTGCAACGCACCGGCTGCATGCTGCGCTTTCCGTTCTGGCCGGCGAAATTACGCTGGCTCCCGCACGCTCAACCAACGCTTTTCCGCCGCGTCCAGTTCTGGGTCTCGCCCAGCGATTGGATTTTCCACGATCTTCACGGCGAACTGGCCACGAGCGAATCGATGGCGAGCGGCACCGGTTTGTTCAACCAGCAGACGCGCAAGTGGGACTCGGAACTGTGCGACGCTGCCGGTGTTAAGGAAACTCAGCTGCCGGTAATCTTGCCGGCGCTGGCTGATGGCAGAATTCTCACCGCCATCGGTGACGGCGCCGCCAGCAACATCGGCAGCGGCGCCACGGCGGAAAACATCGCCGCCATCAATCTCGGTACGAGCGCTGCCGTTCGCGTCATGACCCGTCGTGCGCTGCGCGTTCCGTACCGCCTCTTTCGCTTCGTCGTCAGCGAGCAGGCATTCGTCCTCGGCGGCGCCATCAGCAACGCCGGCAACCTGCGCGACTGGTGCCGAGACAAGCTCCATCTTGCAGATTCCGCTCGCCTCGACCGCGAAGCCGCCGCGCGCGATACTCTCATCACGCTCCCCTTCGTCGTGGCCGAGCGTTCGCCCGATTGGCCGGAGTTCCCTGGCGCCATCAGTGGTTATAATCGCAGCACCACGCCGCTCGACATCTTTCGCACATTCACCACCAGCGCATTTTATCGTCTCGCCGATATTTTCGATCTGCTGGAGAAATCGATCGGCCCCATTGAGCGCATCATCATCTCCGGCGGGATGAGCCGCTCGCCAGAAATCGTCGCGATTCTTGCCGACGCGCTCGGGCGCAACCTCGAACTTGGGATCGAGACGGAAGCATCGTTGCGCGGCGCAGCTCTTCACGCGCAAAACGGACAGCTAATCTCCCCGGTCGCACGCGGTCGCCTCATCCGATCTAACAACGCTCTGGCCGAGCTCCATCGCCGCCGGCGAAGGAAGCAACGATTATTCGCGAGGTCATTCCTAATTCAGGATCCCGCAATCATGCGATCGAAGCGCGGACGAACGCTGGCATAGAATGGATATGGCCGATCCGCCTTCGCTGGCTGGTAACGCCAGTGTTTATACATCCAGAGCCAAGGCGCCGGATTATTGCGCACCACCGGCTCGAACGAATCCCAGCAGGCCTGAGCCACTTGACGCATCGTCGCATCCGGTGGGAGCTCGAGGCGCGGGGGAAAGACGATCCGATAGCGTCCACGCGCCAGCGGCTCGCAATATGCAGGAATGAGCGCGCCGCCGGTGCGCTGATGCAGCCAGGCGTGCGCGGCGGTGACGCTGGTCTGCATTCCAA
The DNA here is from genome assembly GCA_036809705.1 of Chthoniobacterales bacterium. GTDB lineage: Bacteria > Verrucomicrobiota > Verrucomicrobiia > Chthoniobacterales > UBA10450 > AV69. The sequence continues at coordinate 897 of DAIRIE010000150.1, read as the reverse complement.
AGCATTCGATCGCCACTGCCTCCTCGCTCGGCGGAATGGTAAGGTCGACCAGGAGCGCGGTGTTGCCGCCGCGGCGCAACGTTTTGTAAAGGCGCAGAATGCCACCGGTGCGCGCGGTGAAAACGTGACCCGATTGCTCACGCAAGCGGCGAAAGACCGGGTCGAGCAGCGGGTTCTTGAATTCCTGCGCGAGAATCGTCGCCGAGCGCCCGCCGAAGCCGCAGCCGAGACTCAACCATTCGAAGTTGCTGTAATGGAAGCAGGCGATGATGGCGCTCTCGTCCGGCGTGGTCGGGTAATTCTCGAGTTCGACGTAGCGGCGGAAGTTTCTCTCGTTCAAGCACGGGC
>DAIRIE010000150.1:0-539 GCA_036809705.1 Chthoniobacterales bacterium | reverse complement strand
AGAGAAGATCGAACATGGTTTGCGCGAAGTGCCGGTAGGACTGCCGAAGAATGCGGCGCTTTTCCGCAGGCGAATACTTTTTACCGAACGCGCAATCGAGATTAGCAAGAACGACGCGGCGACCGCGGCCATCGACGACTGAGGCGATCGCTCCTGCCACCTGAGCAAGAAAGACCACGGCGATGCGCGGGAGCAGAGGCACGAGCCTGGCCGCCCCGAGCAAGGCTGCGTATTCACAGCGATAGCGAAAAGTTTTCCAGTTCATCCCAAACGCGGTGAACGAAGCTGGTTGAGGCGAGTCGCGCGGGACATTTTTTGTGCGAATCTAGTGAGCGTCCCACTGCCGGCCGCGCGTCTGCACTTTGTGAAAAGCGTTCTGTTCGTCTGCACCGGTAACATCTGCCGCAGTCCCATCGCGGAAGGTCTTTTTCGCGCGCTGCTCGGAAATCGCAAGGACATTGAGGTCACATCGGCCGGTGTCCACGCGGTGCGGGGCCAGCCGCCGATGTCGGCGACGGGATCGACACCGGGCCGCGGCT
>DAIRIE010000149.1:5313-6688 GCA_036809705.1 Chthoniobacterales bacterium | reverse complement strand
CGCTCGAACTGGCAAACTTCCCGCGAGTCGTCATCGGCGCAGCGTGGGGCGGCCAATTGACGGCGATAGCGCAGCGATTGCTTTTCGAGTTACAGGGAGAAGCGAGACGCATACAGCCTCGCATGGGCTAACGGCCCAGCCGCCGCCATCTCGCGATGCGCGACAAAGAAAGGATCACATCATGAGCGAACTCTCCGGCACGCAGGTCACGGTGACGAAGAAAGCCGCGGTCATCAAACTCGAACAACAACCCACGTAGTTAACAACAACCAGCAGGAGTTGTTCACCCGCGCGGGCGGATTACTCATCACCGAGCAACATACTTTGGGACAATTTAACTTTAGCTATCGCGGTCTGGGTAATCCGCAGGAATCGGAGTTCATTCTCGCGCTCCAGAATGGCGTGCCCATGATGAGTGACTGGATTGGTTTTCCTAAACTTTACTATCTGCCGCTGCCGCAAAGTGTCAGTGAGATTCAACTCGTCCGCGGCGGCAGTAGCTTACTCTATGGACACGAGCCTGCGCCCCGCGGTTAATTTTGTCTCCAACCGTCCGGGGCGCGGGACGTCGTGGAATGGCTACACCGAACAGATCGGCGGCCCGAATGGTCTTTAGGAGACTTACGATGTAATCCAGGAAGCGAATGGCCCGGTCGAGCTGCGCCTCGACGGCCGCTATGTGCACTCTGACGGCCAGCGCGAGAATAGCTGGAATGATCTTTGGCAAGCTAATGGTTACCTGGGATGCCGGCCGGATGAGAAACAACTATGGGCTGTTGATGTTCATGCCAGTCGCTTCGACGGGGGGTGAGTCGGGCCGGCTCACCTACAAATAATTCCTGACAAATCCTGACCAGGCGACGACTCCGACTACCGAGAACTGGGTCGATCGTTACTCCGTCGTCCTTCGGTATGAACATGACGGCTGGTTCTTCCAAGGTAAGGCCTGGTACACTCGCTTCGACCCTTCTGTGGAAAGGCGGCATCACCTTCCGCAAGGACCACCGTTTCGATGTGAGCCTTACCGCGGTGTATGCCTCGGATCAATACTGGTAGATGCCAATCAGGCGACCGCAAGTACGCCGGCGGAGATTGCCTCCTACACCGTGATACACCTATCCGGCGACGTCTATCTCCACCACGTTCGCCTCATCGCCGGCGTTTCCGACCTCGCCGACGAGAAATACTACTCGCGTGTCTTTCTTAATGGCAGCATCGAACCCGCGCCACGCCGGACCGGTTATGCCGGATTATCGCTCGAGTGTTAGGTGATCTCGACCAAGCCATGACCGGTTGACGCTGCTGGCTTCCTTCGCAAATTAGCGGCTCGTTTCGGGCGCCCGTAGCTCAACTGGATAGAGCATCTGACTACGGA
>DAIRIE010000149.1:787-5269 GCA_036809705.1 Chthoniobacterales bacterium | reverse complement strand
GTGCTGGCGCTTCTGGTGGCGGCATCGAGCACGCGCTGCGTTTCCAGTCCATCGGCAAAGTCGGGGCGGACGCGTTTGCCGCTTACTACTGCGGCGATGAAGTCCGCGATGGTATGGACGAAGGAATGCTCGTAGCCGAGAAGATGGCCGGGTGGCCACCAGTGTTTCACATATGGATGTGATGGCTCCGTCACGATGATCTCGCGAAACCCCCGCGTTTCTGTAGCCGCTTCGCTGTGCGAAGCGCGGGAGCGGGGCTGTTCAGGATCGGTCGCGTCGTAAAAGCCCAGCCGGTTCATCTTTTCCAGATCGAAGACAAGTGAGCCGCGGCTGCCATTGATCTCAAAGGTGAGATGATTCTTGCGGCCATGGGCGAAACGGGTCGCCTCGAGGTTGAGGAGAGCGCCGTTGCGAAAGCGGCCGATTAATGACGTCGCATCATCGACATCGACTTTGCCCAAGGCGCGCGGGCGTTTCGGCATTGGCCGTCTTTTGACGAAGGTTTCGCTGATTGCGAAGACGCTGCCGATCTCGCCCACGAGATCGCGCGCCAGGTCGATGATGTGCGCGCCGATGTCGCCGAGCGCGCCGGAACCCGAGGTTTTCTTCTTCAACCGCCAAACCAGCGGGAACTTTTCGTCGGCGATCCAATCCTGGGCGTAGCGGGCGCGGAAATAGTAAATGCGATCGCCGAGCTCGCCGCGCTCAATCATTTCTTTCGCGAGAGCGATGGCTGGAACACGCCGGTAGTTATGGCAAAGCATATTCGGAACGCCGGCCCGTTTGACGGCCGCGACCATTTGCCGCGCTTCACGCAAATTACGCGCGAGCGGTTTTTCGCAGAGAATCGCCTTGCCGGCGCGCGCCGCGGCGATGGCGATCTCCGCATGTGAATCGTTAGGCGTGCAAATGTCGATAATGTCAATGCGCGGATCGGAAATCGCGTCGTGCCAATTGTCGCTGGCGTTCTCCCAGCCAAGGGTGCGCGCAGCTCTCCGTGTTGCTACGGGATCGCGGCCGCAGATTAGCGCCATGCGAACATCGGCCGGCAGGTCAAAAAAACGCGGCGCCTGTCGCCAGGCATTTGAGTGCGCGCGACCCATGAACTTCGTTCCAATGAGAGCGATGGAGAGCGTGCGGCGGGGCGGCATTAGCTTTCAGAAAACTACGTCGGATGGCGATTGTCCACAGGCGGAGCGTTGCGTCACTGCCGCCGAGGACGGATGAACGCTCAGCCGAAGAGGCGCAGACAAGCGACTTCGATAACGAGCGCTTCTTGCGCGGTGGTGTTAAGCTGATCGCGCATTTCTTCCAAAAAGCGGATGCGCTTGAGCACTTCGCTTGTTTTCAGTCGCGCAGCGATCGCGGCCGTTGCTGTGCCGCAGCTTTCGAAACCGCGACCGGTCACTCCGACGCGCGCGCGCAAGACGTCGGCCCACCAGAGGAACAGCGTCTCAAGCAATCGGCTGCGGCGTTCGCGATAAAGACTTTCCGTCATTGACTTGTAGTAATCTTCGCGCTCGGAGAGCCAGGCGCCGTCGGTGGTCTGGCGATAACGTTGCTCTTCGTTTTTGAACGCGGCGGCGTGTTCTTCTTTGATCTGATCGCGCACGCCTTCGAACAACCGCCCAATTCCCTGTGAGACGCGATAGGCGCGCTGGATTCCGTCGCGCTTCTCCGCCGCCGCGGCACAAAGCAAACGCAGCAACTCGGTCTCTTCCGCTGACTGCTCGGTTTGCGAGGGAATTTGTAATGGCAGACTGAGACAGCGCGAGACGATTGTTTCCGGCAAAGCTTCCGGCAAAGTGGTGAGCAAAAGGAGAAGAGAATTCGGCGGGGGTTCCTCGAGCGTTTTGAGAAAAGCGTTCGCGGCCTGCGCTTGCATGCGGTCGGCATCGCGGATGATGGCGATTTTTTTTCGGCCGGCGTCGGTGCGCAATTGCAGCGCTCGCTCGAGGGTGCGGATCTGGTCGACCACGATGCGGCGGGAGCGCGAGCCCGGCTCGGTAAGAAAGACGTCGGCGGCACGCGCGTTGAGGACCGCTTCCGGCGTAGTGTTGTTCAAGGCCGCGGCGAGACCGGCCGCGACTTCGGATTTGCCGCTCCCGGCCGGACCCGAGATGAGATAGGCGTGCGCGAGTCGCTCTTGCCGGTGGGCACGCCGGAGATAATGGAGTGCTTTATCGGGAGCGAAGGCCATTAAGATTTCAGATTGCAGATCTCAGATTTCAGATCTGCGAGACGCGGGAACCTTTCAATCAACGTTTGCCAGATTTCCTGTTCGAGCATCTCGATAGAAGCAGTGGCGTCGATCAAGACGATGCGTTTCGGTTGGGTTTCTGCGAGCTCACGGTAGGCGTTGATAACGCGGGCGTGGAACTCTTCAGGTTGTTCTTCCATGCGATCGCGCAGTTTGCGTTCGCCGAGCCGTGCTCGGGCTGCGGCGCGGTCAATGTCCAGGATGAAAGTCAGATCGGGGATGCAATCGGCAACAGCAAAAGCGTTCAACGTTTTCACCAGCACCGGATCAAGCGCGCGCGCCGCGCCCTGATAAACGGTGGTGGAATCGAAGAAGCGATCGCAGAGGACGAACTCATCACGGGCGAGCGCAGGTTGGATTTTTTCGCGGACGAGCTGGCTGCGGCTGGCTGCGAAGAGGAGGAGCTCGGTTTCGGGAGTCATGGCACGGTTTTCCTCCGAATGCTGAAGGAGGTGGCGGATGGATTCGCCGATAGCAGTGCCGCCGGGTTCGCGGAAAACAGAAGTGGCGAAGCCGAGCTTTTGGAGTCGCGCCGCCAGTCGCTGCACCTGCGTCGATTTTCCGCAGCCTTCGGAACCTTCAAAGGTGATGAGCGGCATGGCTGCACGAGTCTGCGGCAGGCAGGTGAAGTTGTCGAACTCCCCGCTTCCGACAGCGAAGCGGCTACAACGAAGCGGCGGTGCGAGCGCAGCGGAGACATTTTCGCCTTGTTAGCTTCACGGCATCGGCAGAACTTTGCCCATGACCGATGCGGTGGCGGCAGAGTTTTTGCCGATGCTTTCAGCGGCAGCAACGCCGGAGCGTGCGCTCATCGTTTCGCTGCACGACGTCTCACCGCAGACGCAGGCGCAATCGACCGAGATTCTCGATGAGCTAACGAGGCTCGGCATTGCGGTCACCTCACTCCTGGTCGTGCCGGATTATCACCGGCTCGGCAAAGCAGTCGAGAGCGCGCGATTCGTCTCATGGCTGCGGGAACTGGAGGCGGACGGTCACGAGATCGTCATCCATGGATATTTCCACGAGCGGCCGCGACGGGAGGGCGCTGGACTGCGCGAACGTTTTTTCACCAGCGTGTACACCAACGGCGAAGCGGAGTTCTTCGATCTCGCGTATGAGGAAGCGCTCGCGCGCATCACTCGAGCGCGGGATGAATTCCGCGCGACGCATTTTTCCCCGGTCGGCTTCGTCGCGCCGGGCTGGCTCCTCAGCAGCGAAGCGCAAAGCGCCGCGGCCGATGCCGGTATGCAATATACTACGCGTATCAGCCACGTCATCGACCTGCTCACCGGTGCGACACAGCCCGCGCGCTCGCTTGTTTACAGCACGCGCTCGGCCTGGCGGCAGAAGGCGAGTCTGGCCTGGAATGCAGCGCTGGCCCGTTCCGCGGAAATGCGTGAGCTAGTGCGGTTGAGCATTCACCCGGCCGATTTCGCCGTATCGCAAATCCGCGCCCAGATCCTCAAGCTGGCGCAACGTTTCGCCAGCACCCGCAAGCCCACCACTTACCGCGATTGGATTGCACAACAGCGAAGCCGTTCATGAGCCGTTGCGATCTGCACATTCATTCCAAATTCAGCGCCCGCTCGGAAGACTGGCTTTTCCGCCGTTTCGATTTCCCTGATAGCTGCACCGAGCCGCTGGAGCTTTACCGCCAATTGCGCGAGCGCGGAATGGATTTTGTCACCATCACCGATCACGACAGCATCGAGGGAAATCTCGCCATCGCGGACCAGCCGCGCACATTCATCAGCGAACAAGTCACGACCTATTTCCCGCACGATCCCTGCAAGATTCACCTGCTGGTCTGGGGAATGACAGAGTCGCAGCACGAGGACATCTCGCTGTGGCGGAGCAACATTTTCGAGCTGCAACGTTACCTCGCCGAGCAAAGCATCGCCCACGCGGTGGCGCACCCGCTCTACAGCGTCAACGGCAAGCTGACGGCGTCGCATCTCGAGCGACTCATTTTGCTCTTCAAACATTTCGAAGGCATCAACGGGCTGCGCGACGGATTGCTGAGCAGTCTCGCGCGGAAACTTATCGGTGAGCTAACGCCGGAGCGCATCGATGAGTTTGCCCAGCAACACCAGCTGGCGCCGACGCACGCTGAGCCGTGGAAGAAAATCTTCGTCGGCGGCTCCGACGATCACGGCGGAATGTTTTTCGCCTCCGCCTACACGGAAACGCCGAAGGCGCGCAGCGCGGCACAGTTTCTTGAT
>DAIRIE010000149.1:0-777 GCA_036809705.1 Chthoniobacterales bacterium | reverse complement strand
GACACGCCGGTACGCCGCTCGCGCTTTCGCACGGCTTCTACAACACCGTCTCGAGTTTCATCCAGGACCGCTTCCACGAAAAACTCGGGCCGGCAGGCGCGCTGCTCGAGCAGATGTTTTCGCGGTTTATGGAAGGGCGCGATCCGACGCAGTTCACTTTGCGCGAGAAAGCCACCTTCGTCGCGCATGGTGTTCTCTCGGGAAAAATCTTCGAGCTGGCCAAACCGGCGAATGTTTCACTTTGGAACGAGCTTTCACGCTATTTCGCGCAGCCGGAAGTGAAGGCGAAGATCGCGCGCGAAGTGGAGGGCGTGGCTGAGCCGGAGCGGCGCGCGTTTCTGCTGGCGAACATTGCCTCGGAACAACTGGCGTTTCGTTTCTTTCGAAAATTCGTGCAGCAAATCAGCGGCGGAAACATCATCGAAGGGATGCAGGCGCTGAGCGCGATCGCGCCGCTGCTCGTGCTGCTCGCGCCCTACATCTACGCCTTTCACAGCCAGGCGCCGTCGCGGAAATGGCTGCGCGGAATTTTTCGCGAGATGACCGGCGCGATTCCCGACGAGCTGCGCAACAACAAACGCGCGTGGTTCACAGACACGCTCGAAGATGTTAACGGCGTCGCCACGACCATTCGCAAGATGACGGCCGCGGCCCAGGCGGCCGGCGCGGACCTGACCGTTGTCACTTCGCGGAGCGAGATTCATATCACCGACATTCCGATCAAAAACTTCGCGCCCATCGGCGAGTTCGAGCTGCCCGAATACGAGCTGCAAAAGC
>DAIRIE010000148.1:0-6730 GCA_036809705.1 Chthoniobacterales bacterium | reverse complement strand
GGAGTATCGCGCCGGTGGTCCAGAAGCGATCGGCGAAATACCCGCCGCGATTGCCAGGAAACGCCAGGTGAGTCTTAGATTCACTCGGCGCGGGCGCTGGGGCCCGATCGTTAGGGTGGAAGCGATCAACTCCCGCGATCACCCGAGCAACGAGGCGCAGTTTTTCGGCAATGATCCGTTACCGAACTGGATCGAGGGACCGCTCGGCGCCTCCGGTGAACCGAAGAAGACGCGCGCCGCCACGAGCATCGACTTCTTTTGGGAACAAGGCGCTGTCACTGAAGCGGTAGCGCGCGACTGCAACGGAATGCAGACGTGGCGGCTCGTTTACGAGCGACCGTCCGCCACCGAGCCGCGCCGCATTCACGCCCGCTTTGTCACTGCGGGCGGGTTTGACTTCGCCAGTCACGGCGGCGCTTCTGTAATCCAATTCGAACGAGACTCCGCTGGGCGCGACGTGAAAGCCGGCTTTTTTAACGGCTCCGGGCAAGCTGCGGCCAATGGCGAAGGCGTGTATGGCTATGCTTTCGAACGCGATCCCTCCGGCAGATTGGTGCGGGCCGTGAACCTGGGTCGGGACGGCAAGCCTGCGGAGAACAAGGCCGGGCAGATCGCCCTCGCCTTCCGCTATGAACCGCACGGTCTCATCAGCGAGGTGAAGTTCTACGACGCCGAGAACAAACCGGTCACTTACCAGAACGTCTCTCTCCTAGCAGCAAGCTATGACGTTGGTGGCAACCAGGTTCGCCTTTCTGCGATCGGTTAACCACGGCAAGGGCGGGTGGGCAACGCAAGAGATGGACCGCAATGAGCACGGCGAACTCACCGAACAACGGTTTCTCGCGGTCGATACCACCGGCCAGATCAAACCAGTTTCGCGCAAGAATCTCGCCTATAATGAGAACGGTTACCCGATCGATATTCGCTTCACCTCGGCTAGCAGTTGGCGCACGGCGGTCGCCTTCGATGAACGCGGTAATGTAACCGAAGAGCGTATTCTCGACCCGAATGGGAAGCCGATCCCCGGCCCTGAAGGCTGGGCGATTCATCGTCACGCCTGGCAGTTTTCGGCCGATGGTTCACGCGAGGAGGAAGCATGGTTCGACCCGGAAGGTAAACCGACCTATACCGCAGGCGGAGAACAGCGACGCATCAGCGAATTCGATGCCGCCGGGAACATCCGCCGTTACATCACCGAGCAGCACGACCCGGCGCGCTACAGTTACCAGCGTTACGTTTGCGAACCGGAATACGACGCGCAAGGCCGCAACCGCCACAATACGATTCGCTACCAGGACGCGAATGGGCAGCCCGCGAAAAACGCCGGCCTCGGCTTCACCGAACGCGAGCTTACGTTCGATGAGGATGAGCGGGAAATTCTGGAATGGAAACTCGGCTGCGATGTGAAAGGGCTCGGCGCGCCTGTGTTTCGCACCGATACGGAGTGGCAGCGCACCGGAGCTCGGAAGCGCGTGGTGCAACAGGCTTGCGACGAGAACCGGAAGCCACTCGCCACTCTTCCCAACGGCAACGCGGCTCACGTTGAGCAGGAGTTTACCGCGCTCGATCAGTTCGAGCGCATCTATGAAACCGGATTTGATGAGAAGCTCGTCGGGTTCAGCAGCAGAGAAGCGAAGTTCGACGCAGGCACGTTGCTGAGTGTGACTCATCGAAGAAGCGACGGGCGTGTCCTCGATTCCGTGCGCGTGATGATCGTGGAGGTGACGCCGCAGCAGCCCAAAGCCGCCGAGTTGCACCCTGGCGATCAACTTGTCGCCGCTAATGACAAACCGGTGACGAGTGCATACGGCTGGGTCGCAGCCGGCACTTTTCCGGGCGGCTGGATCGAAGTCATCCGCGCCGGCCAGCGGGTGCGCGTCGATGGTTTCCAGGAAGGCGCGCTCGGCATCTTTCTCCAGGACCGCGCGCCTGGCCCAGCCGAGTGAGCTTGACGCTCCGGCGCGCTTTTGCAACTGATGCTCGGCACGACACCTACATGCCAACCTCTTCCGTCCCAGAATCAGCCGGCAAAGCGACAGACGAAACAGGCCTTCTCGAAGTGCTGCGTCTGTTGATCCAGACCAGGAAAGCCTCCACCACCTCCGATCTCCTCAAATACGCCGCGCAATACGGCGCGCCGGAAGCGGAGGAACGACTGCGTGTGCTCGAAGCGGAAAATGTTCCGGTCGATCTCGCCTTCGATGCGATCAGCGTGCAGCTGCGCCTCATCGCGCATAAAAGGAACAGCGCGCTTTTGGCGGAATGTCGCGGTCACAAAGTCGGAATGATCCTGCCGATTCCACCGGACCTGGTAAAACTTTTCGTCCCCTTGGCCGAGGTGAATTTTCTCGTTCCCGAAGAAGCGGCGCTGCACGGCCCGATGCACGACTTCGCGGCAAACGCGACCAAAGGCGCGCGCGCGTGTCGGGCAAAGGCGCAGGAAATGGAGGCTCTGGTTTTCGAAGCGTACCGGGAAGGCGGCGAGCTCTTCGTGGATGTCGCTGCCGCGGATGTGCTCGAGCCGAAAATGCTGCCGGCCGGCATGCGTCTGATCGCGCACCTGCGCCCGCACCGTAATCCGCGCGATGTCGCGATCCAGCCGGCTAGCGCGGTCTCATTCATATGAGATCCGCCCGGCGCCTTTTCTTCTTCCTTTTCCTCTTCGCCTTCGGATGCACGACCGCGTTCGCAGCGAGCGGGCCGCCGGCGGCCGAACTCCCGCTCGATCCCAACTCCTGGCAGGCGACCTGGAGTGCCGGCGCTTTGATGCTGCTCCTGCTTTTCACCGCGTTTTACGCGATGACGCGCTACGAAGTTCCGCTGCCTCTCGCGATGAGCCTGGTCAGCCTCTCCTTCCTTGTTATCCAATGGAAGAGCGCGGAAGCGATCCTGCGCGCAGGGTTTCTCCACTACGCGAACATCACCATTCTTTTTACCGCGGTGGCGATCCCGGCGCATATGATTGAGCGCTCGCAGGGATTCAAATGGATCGCCGCCTGGCTCGGCCATCAGCTCGGGAAAATCCGCCTGCGGCATCCGCGCATGACCACACCGTTGCTCGTCGTCATCCTGTTGACCGCGACTTACGTCACCGCCGCGCTCATGCACAACGTGACCTCGATCCTGATAATGACGCCCGTCATCATCCGGCTTTGCGCTTCTTATAATGTGCCGTCGCGCTGGATCCTGAGCGCGGCCCTCATCGCGAGCAACCTCGGCGGCTTTTCCACGCGCTGGGGCGACACGCCGAACATCATCGAATCCGCGACCTGGGGGCTCCAGGCTGGAGATTTTATGCGCGAAGTCTTGCCCGCGAACTTGATCGTGCTCGCCGCGCTTATTCTCCTCGCCACGGTCCTGACCCAGCGCGGTATCACGAGCCGAAGCCGCGCCGCCGGCGCCGCGCAGGTTCCTTTTTATACGCTCCAGGTCGCGCAGACCGCCGCTGATTGGAAAAAAGCGAAGTCCGATCTCGCGATCGATACTCGGCTGCTCACGACCGGTCTCGGGCTGCTTGCGTTTTTCATTCTGCTGCACGTGATGTTTCCGCCGCTCGCGATCGCCATCGGAGCCATCACTATCGTCGTCGCGATCCTGCTCGAGCGGAAAAGCGAGCGCTACCATTCGCTTACCTCGCTTGGGTTCGATGTCTATCTCGCCTTCGCCGCGATCTTCGTGCTCGCCGGTTGTGTCTCGCATTCGTGGATCGGCCTCGTTTTGCACCAGCAACTCGAAGCGGCCCACGGCGCGGCCTGGGCCATCGCGGGCACCGGGTATCTCGGCACCACCTTCACCGAAGCCGCTTCGTGGGCGACGGCCGTTTCTCACACCATCCAGCAAATGGATGCATCACACGCCGCGGCCTGGGCGCTCGGCGGCGGTATTTGCGCCGGTAGTAGCTCACTGGTGACCGCGGCTTCAGCCGGCATCATCCTGGCAGAAGAAAGCCAGCGTTTTAATGATCCCGAACACGCAATCACCTTTCGCCGCTATCTTGCGTTCGGTCTGCCATTTTCGTTGTTCATGCTCATCTTCTACAGCATCTACTTTACTGTAGTTCGTTAACTGGGCCGATGGCGGAAAAGGAACGCTCTTTTCTTGGCGACATCGGTTCCGTTTGGTCGCGGCGAAAGGAGATTTGGCGCCTGCTATCACGCGCCGACAAGCTCGGTTTCGCTGCCGCCATCGCCCTGATGGCAGTTGTCGCGGCGCTGGAGACAGGAATCGCGTTCCTCATCGGTAACTTCCTCAATGAAGTAGCCCACTTCCTTGGCCGCCCGCAGGCGCAATGGTTGCCGGGCGCCATATGGACGCTGGTGATTCTGATCACGATCTACGTCGTGAAAGAATCGCTCATTTTCGTGCGGCGCTCGGTCATGAGTCGCACCACCAGTCGCATTCAGGCGCAGATGACAGCGCGGCTCGTCGGGCACCTGCTCAAGGTCAACCTCCAGGCACTCGCGCGAGAGCGTTCCGGCGCCTTGCACGGCCGCATCTCCCGCAGCGTGGAAGGATTTATCAAATTTCTCCGTGTCGGCGTCGCTGATTTTATTCCCGCTATTCTCACCGCGCTTTTTGCTTTGGGCGGGGCGCTATACAAGGAATGGCGAGTCGGTCTGGTGATGATACTGGTCATTCCCATCTCTACCTTGATCACGGTCTGGCAGGTCGTGTCGCAGAAAGTAATTCGCGACCAACTACAGGAAGCGGAGGAAGACCTTGACGCCACCGTAGTCGAACAACTTGGTGGGCTGGAATACATCCGGGCCGCTAATACCTACAACATAGAAGCGAGTCGTGTGCGGACCTCAGCACAGTCTCGGGGGGAACGCACGTCGAAGCATGGCATCGCCATGGCGCGCTTTGATTGGTTGAAAGCCGTTAACGAAGCGGTCTTTCAGGTTATCCTTATCGGTTACGCCATTCTACTGGCAGCGCGTGGCTACATCGAGTTCGGCGCCGTCATTACTTTTCACGCTCTCTTTCTCAACGTCATGCGCCCGTTGAAGGACGTTCATCGAATACTCGACGAGACTTACGACAGTAGTAACGAGGTCACGATTCTCCTGCACATGCTGAGTGAGCCTTTGGACCAATCCTATGGAGTAGTTACTCTGCGTCCTCCCCGGCTCGATGGTTCTATTCCTCTTCTCGAGTGCCAGGAACTGGTTGCTCATTACACTACTCCGCAAGGTGAACAACGTCGCGTTCTTGATGGAATAACTCTGGCTATTCGTCAGGGCCAGGCCATCGGCATCGCTGGCCGCTCCGGCTCTGGCAAGTCAACCTGGCTGCGATGCGTCTTACGTTTGATTCATCCCAGCTCCGGCGAAGTGCTCGTCGGCGGCGTTCCCATCGGCGTCTTATCTCGTGAAGACATCGGCAAAAGCATCGGCTACGTCAGCCAGGTCCCCTTCGTCTTTTCGGGCACGGTGGCCGAGAACATCGCATACGGCTGTGGCTCAGTCACACGCGAGCAAATCGCTGGAGCTGCACGGCAGGCGCACATCGAGGAAGACATCTCCCAGATGCCGCAGGGTTACGATACGGTCCTAACCGAACGCGGAGGCAATCTCTCCGGTGGACAACGCCAGCGCATCGCACTCGCGCGCATGTTTTTGAAAAATCCGCCCGTGCTTATCCTGGATGAAGGAACCTCTGCTCTCGACAACATTAGTGAACGCCGCGTTCGCGCCGCCATTGATAACGCGCGGCAGAGCCACACCGTCATTATGGTCGCGCATCGGCTGAGCACATTGAACCAGACTGATTTGATCTTTGTTTTCGATCAGGGACGCGTTGTCGAACAAGGTGCCTTCAACGAGCTGGTGAAAGCAAACGGGGTCTTTGCTGAACTGGTTCGCAGCGCTGAAGCAGGATGAACCCGTCGGTATAACAACTGCGTTATCCGGCGCTCTAATCAATTAGACCATGACACAGAAGAAAATGATCGCTCTTTCCGGAATGCTCGCGGCCGTGGTCGTCACCGCTTCCGCAGCGAGGGTGGAATGGAAGGAGTACGCGAATGCCCGCTTTGGATTTGTTCTAAGCTATCCCGCGAGTTTGATCGCCGGTCGGGAAGCGATGAATGGCGACGGATGTGAGTTCCATAGTCCGGATGGCGAATTTAGCCTTGCCGCGTTTGGCCACTTCTTCGTCCCAGGCAGCGGGGATTCGTTTGAGAAGCGGTGGCAGGAGGAACTCGATGACGCCGACGCAACTATTACCTACAAAAGGAAAACCTCGAATTGGTATGTCGTCTCCGGTGTAACCAAGTCTGGAACGGAATACTACCACAAACTTTACCGGAAGGGAGCGAGCTGGGCGAGTTTCCATATCACCTATCTGCATGCCGAAGCTAAAAAATACGATAGCTGGGTCGCGCAGATAGAGAAGAAGTTTGTTCCTTTCCGTGAAGGCGACTTTGATCGCATTGATTAGTCGCGGCTTGTCGGGAGCACGATGTCGATAACTTCCGAAGCGCGTACTTATCACATTAGCCCGTGGCGGCGATGGGTGATATGGTTCGTTTTCGGACCCATTATCCTTGGCTTGCTCGCTCTTGGCGTAACGAGTGGCTGGGCGGATGGTCGTGCGTTTCTCATTACCGCAGCATGCCTCTTTGCAATCGCGCTTCCCTTTCAGTTCCTCATCGACCGGGCGCGGCTGGAAGTTTCGCCGGAAGGTGTGCGCCTGAGACAAACTGGCTACCAGCTGGAAGCGCTTTGGG
>DAIRIE010000147.1:0-6753 GCA_036809705.1 Chthoniobacterales bacterium | reverse complement strand
GAAACGATAACCGTCCCGCAGCGGCCAGCGCCTGCAGCTACAAATGCGACCGTCGCTACAGCTGCGTCCGCCAAATCAACTCCGCGCGCGCCCGTTAACTGGGAACAGTTCATGGGCGCGAAGATGTTCGCGTGGACCGGAGGGCTCGCGCTCTTCCTCGGCGTCGCATTCTTCGTCAAATATTCATTCGAGCTTAACCTCATCCCGCCGGAGCTGCGGGTCGCGATCGGGTTCGTCGTTGGCCTGGCGCTCGTCATCGGCGGCGTCATGTTGAAGCGGAAGGAAAACGTCGTCACGGCGCAGACGCTTTGCGCGACCGGCATTCTCATTCTTTACGCCGTCACCTTTGCCTGCCGCGCCTTCTACCACTTCTCGTTCTTCGGCCTGATCCCGACGTTCGCGCTCATGACGCTGATCACCGCGGTCGCGTTCCTGCTTGCGGTGCGGATGAACGCGCTCGTCGTCGCCATCCTCGGCATTGCCGGCGGATTTCTCACGCCGATTCTGCTCTCCAGCGGCCAGGACAATCCGGTCGGCTTATTCGGCTACATCGCGCTGCTCGACATCGGATTGCTCCTCGTGGCGCGGCACAAGCAATGGTCTTCGCTCCCGATCCTCGGCGCGATCGGAACCGCGTTGATGCAGATCGCGTGGGCCGGCGATTTCTTTGTTCGCAATCAATACTTCGCCGGCAACAGAACGCTTCTGCCGATGGCCATCTTCGTCGGTTTGCAAGCGCTCTTCACCGTTGCCGCATTGGCACAAAAGCGCGTCGGCCGATTCGACCACGCGATCTCCGGCGCAGCCCTCGGCATCACCACTCTCACCGTCGGTTGGGCATTTTATTTCCTCTCGTTCTCGCGCATCGCGGAGCGGCCGGCGCTGCTCTTCACCTACGTTTTCGTCGTCGACGCCGGACTGCTCTCACTCATTTTCGGCCGGGATTATTTCGCGCGTCTTCTCACCGCGGCCGGTGGCGCTGTGTTCGTGCTCCTGGCGTTGTGGACGCAATCCCATCTCACCGCGCACAATCTTTACGCCGCGCTCGCGGCCTACTTCATCTTCGCCGCGGTGCATTCCTCCGCGCCGCTCTTAATGCAGCGGCTCGGCAAACCATCGCCGATCTGGGCGACACATTTGTTTCCCGCAGCCACATTGCTTCTCGTCCTGCTGCCGATCTTCAAACTCGCCACCGCATCATTTCTTATCTGGCCGCTCGTCCTGTGCGTGAACGTTCTCGCGCTTTTCGCCGTCATCGCCGCCGGCACGCTCGCAGCCATGGTCATCGTGCTCGTGCTCACCCTCGTCGCGCTTGGCGCGTGGCTGCTTCAACTTCCAACGACAACACTGAGCGGCCTCGACTCCGCACTGTTTCTCATCGGGGGCTTCGCTGTTTTCTTCGTGGCAGCGGCGATGTGGGCGACGCGTCGATTCCAACCAGCCGCTCCTGCCCCCGCTGCGTTTTTCGATCCAGCGAAGCTCCGCATTCAGCTTCCAGCGTTGTCCGCATCACTCCCATTCGCCCTCCTCATCATGGCAGTGCTGCGATTGTCGCTGGCGAATCCCAGTCCGGTTTTCGCTCTCGCGCTCTTTCTCGTCGTGCTTCTGCTCGGGCTGACGAAAATCTTCGCGGCCGATCTCCTCGCTTGGGTTGCGCTCGTTTCGACCGTGCTGCTCGAGTTCGCCTGGCACTCCGCGCATTTCGATAAAGCGCACGCAGCGCTTCCACTCCTCTGGTATCTGGGATTCAGCGCGCTCTTCACCGCGTTCCCGTTTTTCTTTCATCGACAATTCGCGAATCGCACTCTCGTCTGGGCCAGCTCAGCGCTCGCGGCCCCGCTCCATTTCTTTCTCGTTTACGACCTCGTTCGCTCCACTCATCCGAACGGAATGCTGGGCCTGCTCCCGGCCGGCTTCGCCCTGCCGGCATTGCTCTGTCTGTTCCTCATTCTCAGACTCACACCGGGCGCGAGCCCGGCGAAGACCGCGCAGCTCGCGCTCTTCGGCGGAGCCGCGCTGTTCTTCATCACCCTCATTTTCCCCATCCAATTCGATCGCCAATGGATCACACTTGGCTGGGCGCTCGAAGGCGCGGCACTCTGCTGGCTTTTCCGGCGCGTGCCGCATCCAGGACTGCGCCTCACCGGCGTCGCGCTCATCGTCATTGCCTTTGCGCGATTGGCCTTCAATCCCGCCGTGCTTAGCTATTATTCGCGCGCAGCGACGCCGATCTTCAATTGGTATCTCTACAGCTACGGCATCGCCGCCGGCTGCGCCTTTTTCGCGGCGAAACTCCTCGCGCCGCCGCGCCATCGCGTCCTCAACTTCGGCGCACCGCCGTTGCTCTACGCGCTCGGCACCATTCTCGTCTTCCTCCTGCTCAACATCGAGATCGCGGATTACTTCAGCAAACCTGGCGCGGCCGCGCTCACCTTTCACTTCAGCGGCAATTTCGCGCGCGACATGAGCTACTCCATCGCCTGGGCCATGTTCGCGCTCGCTCTGCTCATCGTCGGCATTCGCCAGCGCGCCGTCGCCGTCCGCTGGGCCGGCCTCGCGCTCCTCGCCCTCGTTATTCTCAAACTCTTCCTGCACGATCTCTCCCAGCTCGATCAGCTCTACCGCATCGCGGCGTTCATCGTCGTAGCCGTCATCGCCATCATCGCGTCCTTCCTTTACCAGCGCTTTCTCGGCGCGGCGGAAACGCAACCCACTTCATGAAACCGCTTCTCGTCGCTCTGCTTCTTGCCGCCGCATTCGCTCCGGATGAGTGGCAATTCCGTCAAACCATCAACGTCCCCGCGGCTGGCCTGGTTCGGGTAAATCTTCCGGCGGAAACGTTGAACGCCGCGCGCCCTAATCTCGCCGACCTGCGGGTGATCGATGCCAGCGGCAACGAAGTTCCGTATTTCATCGATCAGCCTGCGCCACGCCGCGAAGCGACTGCGCGGGTCAAAGATTTCCGCGCTGAGCTCGCGTACAGGCAAACCATCCTGCACATCACCACCGGCACGGGTGCGGCGCTGGCTGGCGTCACTCTCGATCTGCCGCCCGGCCCGCGATTCACCAAAGCCGCGCGGGTGGAAGGTTCCTCGGATGAGATTACCTGGCGCGTCCTCACTGAAGGCGTCCCGATTTTCCGCAGCGATAACGCAGCCGCGCGGTTGCGCGTTTCTTTTCCCGAAGGCGCTTGGCGATTTCTCCGCGTCATCATCGACGACTCACGCTCCGAGCCGGTGCCGGTGACCGGCGCGGATCTAATCCTGAGCGGCTCACAAGGACCGGCCGAGCTAACGACGTTGACGATCAAATCGCGCGAGGAAAACGGCGCGGTCACGCACCTCGAGCTCGATCTCGGCGCGGCGAATCTGCACGTCGCATCTCTCCTCATCGGCACGCCCGAAGGACTCTTCACGCGTCATGTTTCCGTGGCGACGCCGGTGCTCGGTGCAGAGCGATTGCAGGAGCAAACCATTACGACGGCGGTGATATACCGGACTGAAACGAACGGCAGCCTGACTGCACGATTGGATGTTCCGATCGAGAAGCAGATCGCCGGACACAACCTGATCCTGTTTATTGAAAACGGTGACGATGCGCCGCTCGCGCTGAGCTCCATCACAGCGACCCGCCGCGCCACACGGCTGTTCTTTTCCGCGCCAACGCCGGGCGCATACACGTTGGCGTGCGGCAGTGACCGCGCCGTCGCTCCGCGTTACGACGTCCCCTCACTGCACGATGAAGTACGCGACGGCAAAGCGGTCGACGCAACGCTGTCTTCACTAACGGCAAACCCGAACGTGAAGCCAGCGCTTCAGCCCGTCCCCGGCGCCCCAATCGATCTCGCCGGCTGGAGATCTCGCAAATCTCTCGTCATCACCAACCCTGGCCCGCAGCAGCTCGAGCTCGACACCGACGTGCTCTCGAAGAGCGCATCAGACGGTCGCGATCTGCGCCTCGTCCGCGAAAAGACGCAGCTTCCATTTGTGCTGGAGACGACTTCCAGCCAGCACGCGATTCCGCTCTCGTCCACGGAAGCTAACGATCGCGACCGGCGAACCATCTCGCGCTGGTCGCTGAAGTTGCCACGCGCGCATTTACCCATCAAGCGCCTGACCTGCGCCGCCAGTTCTCCGGCTTTCGAACGCACCGTCCGCCTGTGGGAAGAGGTGACTGACGTGCGCGGCGAGAAATATCCGCGTGAGCTCGGTCGCGCCATCTGGCACCAGCCGGCAGCGCGCGCTCATGCCGAACTCACTCTCGAGCTTAACGCCAGGCCTCAAACCGACACGCTCCTTCTCGAAACCGACAACCGCGAAAACGCCGCCATCGACCTGCGCGATTTCCGCGGCCACTATCCGGTCACACGATTGCTCTTCCACGCCTCAGCTACTGGACCTCTTTGGCTCTTTTATGGCAATGTTGACGCTCTTGCGCCGCATTACGATCTCAGTGCAATCGACGGCGGATTGCTCCGTGCCGACCCCGCAATCGCCACGCTTGGCGCCGAAGAAAAATTGAAGACCGATCGCGTGACCGAAACGCTGACCGGCTCCGCCCGCTACATTTTCTGGGGCGTTCTCGCCCTCGTCGTCATCGTGCTCCTGGCCTTGATCTCACGGCTGCTGCCGAAGCCGAGGTCGGCGTAGTGAAGACCCTGGCGTGCGTCGAGAGAAGCGTTTCGCTCGCTCACTTGAGGCGATCACAGCCGCGTTCCACGAGCCGAACAACGCGCGCGCACGCTTTAGCAACGCGGTGCCCCACATTAGCCGTTCGAGCGCGGGCACGCTCAGTGTCTCGCCCGTGCGCTTTCGCCGCCTGATCTCGGCCAGCATGGCTGCTTTATCCGCTTTTGCCCAAGGGCTCATCAGGCCGGGCGGCAGATCGACGCCAGCGGCGACGAGCGCTCCGGCCCACGAACCGAAGAATGTTTTTGCGCGGGTAATCAGAACGCCGCCCCATTTTGTCCGCTCGACTTTTGTCGTGGCCAGCGATTCTCCCGCATCGTGACGCCTTCGGATCCCGCGGAGAATGGCCGCGCGATCCGCCTTTCGCCATGGGCTGTCTTCTTTCATCGGCTCAACGCCGGCTGCGCGTAGTGCCGCGTTCCATGTACCGAAAACAACCGACACACGATTCTGCAAAGCGCGACCGTGCTTTTCCTTTGCAGCGTGGCTGCAACGCAAGGACTCGCCTGCGGATTGGCGACGGCGAATTTCCGCCAGTATCTCGCCTTTGCTTGCGTGAGCCCAGTGCGTTTGTCCCGCTTCGGGCTCAATGCCGGCGGCGCGAAGTGCAGCGTTCCACGAGCCGAACAGTTGGCTTGCTCGCCTGGCCAGTGGCTGCCCTCCTTTTTCTCTCCACACCTGGCTGAAGCGCACTGCTTCCCGCGCTCTTCTGCGGGAATGAATTTCCGCCAGAATGTCATCTTTGCTGGCCTGTCCCCATAAGCTAATTGCCCCCCCTGTGGGATCAAAACCGGCGGCAGCCAGCGCGGCGCCCCACGAACCGAAGACCTTCTTCGCTCGATTCAGCAACGCTGGTCCATGTTTTTCCGGGAGAATCTTTTTCCACGAGAGCGGCTTTCGCTCTGTGTCCCTCCGCCGGAGTTCCGCGACGATTGCAGCTTTATTCGCGCGCCGCCAGCCGCTATAGCCAATCCACGTCGGCCGGAACAAACGAATTCGCGCCGGATCCAAACCGATGTGCCGCAGCGCGGCGTCCCATGAGCCGAAATAACGGATAGCCTTGTCCGTCAGTGCCGCCTCGTGCTCCTTGGCCCAATCGAAGTTCAGTGGAAATTTTCGCCGGCCAAGTTCTGCCATCCGATCAAGGACATACTCCGGACTCCACACCTCTTCCCACTGTGGCACCGATGGGGGCGTGCGCAGTTTACGGCGGCTGATTCCCGCGCGGATGGTTTCAGACACCAACTCCGCCCCGGGGTACTCCTCGCAATATTCTTCCGGAGTGATCTGGTGCTGGCTTATCAGGTGGTATCCCAGACCGCCCAGGTCCTTCCCGCAGATCTTGCAGTCAACGTAGTCGCGTAATTCCGCGTGGATGTCTGAATAGCTCAGACCGGCGTCTTCCAGCGCGCGTTTCCATCCCCAGAACGGCCGCACCTCGTAGGCGCGCCTGATCAGCGGCGGGTGATTACGTTTAAGCGCCGAAATGTTGAGAGGCTCACGCCTTGCATGCAACCGCCGAATTTCGCGGATGATCGCTTGTTTACTCCTGTCCATCAGCTCAGGCGTGTCTGGCTCAGCGCACACCAAGCGCGCGCGCTGCCAGTTCTTCATCCAATAACAGCTATGAGATTTTGCGTCAGCACAGTTGATGTTTGCGTCGACAGCCCCCCGCCTACAAGACTGAAGGGCGCGTGACTGTTTTCCTCGGCTGCGGGTTCGCCGCAAAATATCGCGAGGGCGGTGGTGTTTTCTCTGTTCCACTGCAATGGATGCTCGGCCTGAAGCGACTGCGCGCTGATGCGGTCTGGCTGGAGATTTTTCCCGGAAGCGGGGATGAGGCAGCAGATCGTCGCGCGATCCGGTCCTTCCAGGCACAGGTGCGCACGTGTGGGTTGGGGCAGAATTATTGTCTGCTTTACCAGCCGCGCGCTCGGGACGCGCATGAACTCGACGAGATGCGCTGTTTCGGCATGCGCAGCCGTGAATTGCGCGACCGCCTCGCCGGATCTACAACGCTGCTAAACCTCAGCTACTCGATCCATCTGCCGCTGCTCCTGCGATT
>DAIRIE010000146.1:6396-6794 GCA_036809705.1 Chthoniobacterales bacterium | reverse complement strand
CTTCCAATTCTCACTCACCGAACCCAAGGTGATCATCGGTCTTTTCATCGGCGGATTGCTTCCTTTCATCTTCACCGCCTTTAGCATGGACGCGGTAGGCAAAGCGGCCGGCGCCGTCGTCCGCGAAGTGCGGCGCCAGCTCACGGCCAAACCGGGAATTCTGCGCGGCGAGGACACGCCCGATTACGGAACGTGCGTGGACATTGTCACCAAAGCGGCCCTGCGCGAGATGATCGTGCCGGCGTTGTTGCCCGTCGCCTTTGTCATTCTCGTAGCGATCATCAAACCGCTCGGCCCGGTGGTGCTCGGCGGCATGCTTGTCGGCACCATCGTCACCGGGCTTTTCGTCGCCATCGCCATGACCAGCAGCGGCGGCGCCTGGGACAACGCCAAGAAAT
>DAIRIE010000146.1:5502-6352 GCA_036809705.1 Chthoniobacterales bacterium | reverse complement strand
ACAAAGACACCGCCGGCCCCGCCATCAATCCCATGATCAAAGTGGTCAACATCGTCGCCATTCTGATCATCCCCATTTTCTTTTAATCCCGGGCGACGCCAAGGGATCCCGCGGCGCAACCTTAGGCTACTTTCGCGGGATCCTTCGGCTGCGCTCCACTGAGGATCACGGTCCGGGTTTTGTTCACATGCCGGCTGGAAATGAAACGCCGGAGCCGCTAGGCTGATCTTCCATGCCCGACGAAGCGCGCGATTTCCAAATCGTTTCCACCACGCACACACCATCTCTGCAAAAGGCGCTGGCGAAGCCGGACGCTGGCGCCAACCCGTTCAAGATCGTGATCGATCCGAAGGTGCGGATGGAACTGCGCCGCGCCCTCATCGACCTCATTGATTACCATGACGAGGCGCTGGCGGAACATTTCGCCGAGGGCAAACTCGCGCTCGATTCCTACAAGGAATACATCGAACTCTTCGCCCGCAGTCTCAAGGAAACAATGGAAAGCCGGGAAGGCGTTTCCTATTTACTTCGCGCCGTCGGCTTCGATGTCCGGCCCGACGAGATCAACCTCGACCCCGAGCTGCGCTGGAAAAAAGGCGCACCCGGCGCATTTGGCCGCAGCCTTTTATAACATTACGCGGAGCACAGGCCGGCGCGCGGTTGTTCTAACGAGATGTGGATTTAACTAACGCCGCTTCCTCGCTCGCTAAACGTTCCACCGAAATCGACTTGATAATCTCCTCCGCCCGCTCCGCCTGCTCGTTCGCCATCAAGCTCGCCGCATACACCGCTCGCCAGGCCGGCGGCGTTTTTTCCCAATCAATCGGCGGGCCGCTGAATTGCCCGAGCG
>DAIRIE010000146.1:1601-5492 GCA_036809705.1 Chthoniobacterales bacterium | reverse complement strand
CCGCCGCATTGTGCTGACGCAAACAACCAAGCGCTGCCGTCACCCGAAACTCGAGCCGATTCGGGAACTTCGCCGCCAGCGCCTTCGCTTTGGCCGCGTTCTCATCGACGTCGCGCTCGAGTAAGAGATTGTAATACAGCAAGCGATTCTGCGCGTCGGGATCGCTGCTCTGCAAGGCCAGGGCTTTCTCGGCCAGGTTGCGCGCGGCATTGACGTCACGCGTTTTCGCGGCCAGCCGCTGCTGTCCCGCGAGCGCGTTCAGCGTATATTCCGGCGCGCGCGCGAGCTGATCGAACGCGCGCAACGCCGCTTCCGTCGCGCCACTTTGCTCGGCAAAATTCGCCACGAACTGAAGCTTCTGCGCGTCAGTTCCGGCAGCGGCGATGGCTTTGCTCCAGTGTACCTCCGCGTCAAGCGTAGCCTGCTGCTCCTGCGCCGCGCGCGCCCGAAACGATTCGATAATAGTCGGGTCGAACCCGACATCCGGCCGGGCGAGCGCCTCGTCAATTTCACTCCAGCGCTTCAGGGTCGCCAACGCATCGAGCCGCGCGAGCAAGAGCTCTTTGTCTTGCGAATCAGCAGGCGCGAATTCCAGCACACGCTCAGCCTGGCCGTGGCCATTCAGCCATTGGGCAACGCCTACGCGCGCCGCCACGTCATGCGTCCACCTCGCGGCGATATCATTATAAATCGCGGCGGCATTCTCAGGATGTAACCGCCGGTCGAGATCACCCGCGAGGAGCGCATCGCTGACCCCGAACGGCGAACGCGAACGCACGATTTCGAGCAGTCGCGATAACTCGGGAGTCGTTAGCTCAGGTGCGCGGGCGAGCGCCTGCACCGCGGCCGTTTTCGCTGTCGCGCTTTCGGTAACCAGCTTCCATAAAATATCGCGCGCTTCCTTGCGCTCTGCCAGCTTTGCCGAAGCGGCCAACACTTGAGCCAGCCGCGCCTGCGCACCGTCATCTCCCGGCGCGCGCTTCGCCGCCAGCCGCGCGTATTCGACCGCGCGATCGCCATTGCCGGTGAGCTCCGAATAGTCCGAGGCCAGCCGCAACGCGCGTGTGCTTGGGTCGGCGCGGAGCAAGTCATCGATCACTTTCTGTGCGGCGGGAAACATCCCGGCGTGCACCAGCGCGCTAGCATATTCCTCGCGATCACTCGCTGTCGCGCGCGGCGAAGCGGCGACCTGTTCCCAGAGCGGGACCGCTTCGGCGCGGCGCAGTTTCGTCGCCAGCCGCGCCGCGCCGCGCAAGGAACGATAACCGAACGGATCGAGCTTCAGCGCGGCACGATAATCCACCGCTGCTTCGCCCAGCTTTTCCTGCTGCACCAGGCGTTCCGCTTCGGCCGAGAGTGCATCGGCCCGGCGCGCCTTGATCCAATGATACGCTGGTTTGGCCGAAACCAGCACCGCTGCAAACACCCCCGCGGCGACAATGACGCGGCGGCGTCGCTTCGTTGCGCGATGCCTGCCACGCCGCGGCCACGTTTCATCCGCCATCCCCCGGCTGATAATGGAAAAGCGCGCGCAAAATCGCAAGGGCGCGCTGCGGCTCCGGCGGCCGTCGCGCATCGCCGGCGATGACGCAGGAGACGATCTCAGTGGCTGACCGGCGTTTCCCTTCGAGATGCATCTCCGGCGGCGCAGCCGTGGCGCGGAGAACCTGATCCGGTTGGTAATCCAGCGGCACCGGATCTCCATTGCGCCAAACGCCCCAGAGCTGGAGCGCCTCGATCTCGCCGCGGTGAAATTTGAAAATGTAAAGCTGCACGTCGCGGCCGGATAAACTCACCCTCACCGGCTCAGGGCCGCCCGCGCTCTGCCAGCCTACGCCAGGCATGCAGATGTCTGGCCGATGGACGAGGACGAAACGGTTCCAAGGCGAAGGCTTCCAGAAAAAATGGTAGCTCTCGGCGTAGCCCAGTCGCGGATCGCGCACCCGAATGGCTTCGCCGCTGCTCGGATGCAGCTCCTGCCAGACGTCGCGCGGGAAATCGATTCGGGTTTGGGCGACGCCGCTGTCATCACGCAGTGAAAACCAGGCGCGCGTTTGGGTGCGATCGCGCGCCTCCATTCTCGCGGATGTAATCTGCGCGGCCGCAACGCCGAGGACGCGGGCGATAAACAGTGCCACCGCCGCGAGCGCGATGCCGCCGGAGAGATTGCGGCTCAATCCAAACCAGCGCTCTTTGATTTTCCCAAAATCGAGCGCGGGGACAGCTGCAACGCGTCCCCGCAACAACCTGCCGCACAACCAAATTGCCACCACCATGGCGGTGACGACGAGGGAGCCGGTGAGATCATGAATTTTTTCGACGGCGGCGATGCCGTGCCACTCCGCCTGAAGCGAGAGGACGAAGGTGCGAATGAGATTCGTGCCGAGGGCGAGGCCGATGGCTATGGCGAGAAGCGCGAGCCGTTTGAGCGGACGCAGCCGGAACCATTCGCCCATGGCCAGACCGAACATGATCCCGGATTGAAGCGAGCGAATGCCGCTGCACGCTTCGGTGATCCCGACAACGCCCTTGCGCAGAGTGATGGCGCCGCCGCTGGTGTGCGCGGTGATGCCGCAGAGGTGGAGCAGCACGGTCGTGGCAGCGGCCACGGTGTTCATCAGGCCGGCTGTAATCGGCTGCTCGAACCGCGGCGGCCACGGCACGGCGGTGAGGAAAAAAAGCACCGGGAATAACTCTGCCCTCAGCAGATTCGCTCCACCGGCGAGCCAGCAAAAGGCAAGCGTGAGCACCACCGGAAAGAGCGCGATGAGCCACGTGACGATCATGGGATGAAGCACCTGCTCACGCGCGAACTCAACGCCGAAGAAAACCGGCGCAAGCACAAGCAGCGCGAGCGCGAGCCACAGCGGAAAGTTCTGATGGAAGCGATCCATGTTCGTGGCTGGCACAGAAGCAAATCGCCTCACCGCGAACGCGACCATCAGCACCGGCACAATCCAGCCGTAGGAGTAGTTGGGATTCCCGCGCCAATGTTCCGCGCAGCTCCAGATGGCCCAGGTCCAGGCGCCGGCGAGCAGCGCCAGGGCGGCGAAAGAGGCGCGGTCAATCTTCACACGTGTGAATGAAGCAAGAATCGGAGACGGCCCAAGTTTGGCTGGTGAATAGGGAATAGTGAATGGTCATGTATCCCGATTTCGCTTTGTAGCGGCCCAGCGTTGTAGCTACTCCAGCGCCGGGTAAAAACCGCTCGGCCCCCGATTTGCAGACCCGGCAAAAATCTGGATTGACTTCGGCGCGCGAAACTGGAGAACTGTAGCGTTTTTCACGACATGAAAAAATCAATCCTGGCAATTGTCGCGGCAGGGCTGGCCGCGGCGGGGAGCATGCGCGCCGACATTATCCCCACTCTCGACACCATCTCGGCGACGGGCGCGGCTGATTTCACCTGGAGCTACCGCGCCACCCTCACCCAAGACGAGAATGCCATCGCCACCGGCAGCAACGGCGGCGACTACTTCACCATCTACGATTTCGGTGGCTTCATTCCCGGCACCAACGCGCAGCCGGCGGGCTGGACCTTTTCCTTCAGTTTACTCGGCACAACTCCGCCGAAAGTCACGCCGGCGGACGACCCCTCCATTTACAATCTGACCTGGCACTACGTCGGCGGCGCCGGATTCCCGAATGAAATTGTCGGCCCTGTGAACCTTGGGTTGTTCTCTGCTGAGACCACGACCGATCAGCTCCGGCTCGGTGAATTTGCCGCGGAAGCGACAAAAAATACCGGGCCCTTTTCCGGCACCCCGGTGGATAATATCGGCAGCGTCGCCATTCCTATTCCTGAAATGTCAGCCCTCTTGCCGATGATCGGCGTGTGCGGATTAGGCGCAATCGGCCTCGCCAGTTCCTGGTGGCGTCGCCGGGCGCCGC
>DAIRIE010000146.1:0-1591 GCA_036809705.1 Chthoniobacterales bacterium | reverse complement strand
TTCTCCACTCGTATTCGCGCAGCGAATAACGCCGCGCGCACCAGCGAGCGCCACTGTAGCCGCTTCGCTGTGCGAAGCGCAGGCAGGACGATGCTACACGCGCCCTGCAGCGAAACCCATCCCAACGTCGCCCGAAGAGCGACGGCTAAAGCGAGCGAGCTAACGACGGTCGTCTCGAAAGTTCTTGGTGCCCTTACCCGCGCCTGCCAAAATCACCAGCCCACATGAACGACGCGCCCAGCACTCGCATCAAGTTTTGGGGCGTGCGCGGTTCCATTCCCACTCCGGGCCCGGGCACCGTGCGCTACGGCGGCAACACCAGCTGCGTCGAAGTTCGCGCCGAAGGCGAAATCATCATCCTTGATGCCGGCTCGGGCATTCGTCTGCTCGGACAATCGCTCCAGCACGAATTCGGCGCCGCGCCCATCAACCTCTCGCTCCTCATCTCCCACACGCATTGGGATCACATCCAGGGTCTCCCGTTTTTTCTTCCCGCTTATGAACGCCGGAATGAGCTCCGCGTCTTCGGCTACGACGGCACTCGCGCGCGCTTGGGTGAAATCCTTGCCGGCCAAATGGAGACGCCATTCTTCCCCGTCAGCATGGCGGCCATGCCAGGGAAGATCGAAGTCGAAGAATTGCGTGAGATGGATTTCCACATCGGCGAAGTCCGCGTCCGCGCCAGGTTCCTTAATCATCCCGGCGTTTGTGTGGGCTATCGCATTTTTACCCGCGCCGGATCGGTCGCCTACATGCCCGACAACGAACCGTTCGAGAAGCTCGAGGAACAATTGCGCAACCGCGGCGCCGACAACACCGGCCATCACTACAAAGCGCCCGCCGAGGAACGCGCCGACCTGGTCGAGTTCCTCCGCGATGCCGAGGTGCTCATCCTCGACGCGCAATATACCGACGAAGAATACCAGGGCCACATCGGATGGGGCCACGGCTGCATCAGCAGCGTCGTCTCACTTGCGGCCGCCGCCGATGCCAAGCGCCTCATCCTCTTTCATCACGACCCGAATCACGATGACGCCATGGTAGACAAAATTGTGGAGAAAGCGCGCATGCAAATGGCGCAACTGGGCAAATCGATCACGGTGGAAGCAGCCCAGGAAGGAAGCGAGGTCATTCTCCAGTCGCGCCAGGCGGCTACGTCGTTCGGTTGAAAATGGCGGGCTAACGCCTAAGATTTCACCCGCTCTTTGCCTCGTGGTGTAACGGTAGCACGAGAGATTCTGGATCTCTTTGTCAAGGTTCGAATCCTTGCGAGGCAGCCAAATCGCGAGCACAAACGTTCAATTGGCTCGCGGCTCGTTAGCTCGTCGTTTCCGGAAGAATTGTTGCAGCAATTCCCCACACTCCTCCGCCAGCAAACCAGTGTTGATGTCGCAGCGGTTATTGAGCGACGGCATTTGCAGTAGGTTGATCATGCTCCCCGCGGCCCCCGCGCGAGGATCAGCGCAGCCGAAGATGACTCGGCGCAGACGCGCGTGCACGATCGCGCCGGCGCACATCGGGCACGGCTCTTTGGTCACGAACAGTTCGCAATCGGTCAGCCGCCAGTCGCCCAGGGTTGCTGAAGCTTGCG
>DAIRIE010000145.1:5107-6805 GCA_036809705.1 Chthoniobacterales bacterium | reverse complement strand
CTGCCGAACAACCGGCGTGAAATCAGCCGCGTGATACGAGCTGCGCACGAGCGGCCCGGAAGCGACGTGGAGAAAACCCTTCCCTCGCGCGATGTCGCCATAGTTGCTGAAACGCGCCGGATCAATGTACTCGACGACCGGAAGATGCTTCGGTGTCGGCCGCAGATATTGGCCAAGAGTCAGCACCTCGCAGCCAGCTTCACGCAGATCGTCCATCGTTTGGAAAAGCTCCGGTTCCGTTTCGCCGAGTCCGAGCATGACGCCGCTTTTCGTCACCGTTTGACGCGACAATTCTTTCGCCCGCTGCAACACGCGGAGCGAGGTGGGATACTTCGCCCGCGAGCGCACCAGCGGCGTGAGGCGTTCCACGGTTTCCATGTTGTGATTGAAGATGTCGGGCGCCGCCTCGAGCACGATGTTGATGCACCAATCCTGCGCGCGAAAATCGGGCACGAGCACTTCGATGATGATGCTCCGGTCCATCTCGCGGATTGCATGAATGGTGCGCGCGAAATGCGCGGCGCCGCCATCTTTCAGATCATCCCGCGCCACCGCGGTGATGACGACGTGTTTCAATTTCATCCGCCGCACCGCTTCGGCGACGCGCTGCGGCTCGTCCTTTTCCAGCGCGAATGGTTTCGCTGTCGTCACCGCGCAAAATCCGCAGGCGCGCGTGCACCGGTCACCCGCGATCATCATCGTGGCCGTGCCCTGGCTCCAGCATTCCCAGCGGTTCGGGCACTGCGCGCTTTCGCAGACGGTGTGCAGACGCAAATCGGAGATGAGCGCTTTGGTGGAAAAGAAAACCGGATTCGATGGCAGCCGCACCTTGATCCACGGCGGCTTCTGCGCCTGGTGCAACGACGGATCAATCTTGGCGCACGACATTTGCGAAACGTATGCGGTGCAGCGTCGCTCGCAACACGCGGGCACTGTCCGGGACCTGGCGTGCGTCGGATGGCGTCAGCCGAACTTCCCTCACTGCTCCGGCGGTTCCTCGCCCCTGCGCGGCTCGGGATGACAGGGCTCGCTAGAGAGGGCGCCTGCCCGCCAGCGCCTGATACAAAGTTAGCTCGTCCGCTGATTCCAATCCGCCGCCGGCCGGCAATCCATGCGCGATGCGCGTCAACCTGATCCCCTGCCTTTTTATTAAATCGACCAGGTAATTTGTCGTCGCTTCACCTTCCACGTCGGCCGCGAGCGCGAAGATGATTTCCGAAAAATTCTCTCGCTCCACTCGCTCGAGCAATTCCTGAACGCGCAAATCTTCCGGCGCGACGTGATCGAGCGGGGAGATGCGGCCGCCAAGCGCGTGATAGCGGCCGCGAAATGCGCTCGTTTTTTCCAGCGGCAAAATGTCGGTCGCTTCTTCCACGACGCAGAGCAGATCAGTCGCGCGCGATTCATCGCGGCAAATCTCGCAGAGTTCTTCGGTGGCGAAAAAGCCGCAGAGTTTACATGGCCGGATTTGCTGCCGGGTCGCGGTAATGGCGCCGGCGATCTCTTCCGGCTGAGCGTTGCGGGAGCGCACCATCCAGAGAGCGATCCGTTCGGCCGAGCGGGGCCCGACGCCGGGCATTTGCCGCAAATGCGCGATGAGCGTGCGCAACGCCGGCGGATAATCGACTTTTTTCAAAGCCGCTTACGCGCGCTGGGCTTCGATAAAATCCAGAGCGGCCAGCGGCTCGAGGCGGCGCA
>DAIRIE010000145.1:0-5058 GCA_036809705.1 Chthoniobacterales bacterium | reverse complement strand
TTTCCAGAAAGAATCCCGCCGCGCCAAAAGCTCCGCCGGGGCATCAGCGGCGAGAGCGAGCGGCTCGTAAATCTCATGCCGTTCCTGCGCGGTGACGCCGCTGAGGAAATCGATTGGCCGCGCCACCACCGCATTGCTGGCGAACTCAAACGTCTGCGGGCCGACAAGAATGCGCGAGCCGTAGAAACGGTTGGCCACGCAGAAACGGCGCGCCAATTCTATCGCTTCGCCTACAATCAACATCTCGCTCCTGCCTTCGATGCGACCGGCCATGATTGTGCCCGAGCTAATGCCGACATGGGCCCCGTCGCTTGCAGCGCTGTCGCCATTGCTGCCGTGCGTTTCATCGGCGAACGCACGCACGAGATCGAACGCTGCGCGCACTGCCTTCTCCGCATGCTCCGGCACCGGGCGCGGAAATCCGAAAAGCGCGACCACTCCTTCGCCATCCACTTTGTGCAAATGCGCGCCGGCTTTGAGCAGAAGCTCGCTTGCGCGCTGACCAAATTTCACCACAGCACGCGCAGCCGCCGCGGGCTCGAGATCATCGAGCAAATCGTATTTCGCCGGCAAATCGCAAACGAGCACGGTGGTGTCCACGAGCTCGGGCGCGCCGACAAGCGTCTCAGCCGGCTGAGGTTTCGGCGGCTCGACTGGAGCGGGCGCGGGCCGGACGGGGGCGGCGCGCGGCACCACTTTGGGTTGCGGGATTGGCGCGATCACAGGCTCAGGCACTCGTGCAACCGGCGGTGCAGGCGCTGGTTTCGGCGCGGGTTCGAGTGATGGTTTAGCAACCGGTTCGCGCACGCGCGCCGGCAACGGCTCGGGCGGCCGTTGGACCACCGGCGCAGGCACTCGCGCAGGGAGCGGCTCAGGCAAAGGCTCAGGCTTCGGCGCGCGTGATCGTGCATCCCAGGCGAGATAGCCGATGGAAGCGGCATATGCAACCGCCGCTGCCACCATGCAGGGCACCGGCTGAAAAAAAATGTGATAAAGCGAGCCGATCCATACCAGCGCGAGCAGTTCGGCCAAAAACGCCAGCACCAGCCAGACGACACGATGACGCACGGCGCCGATCAGCGTCACCCAGGCGACCGCAAGAGAGACGAGCGTGATAAAAATGTCCTGCCAAAGATCCCCGACGATGCGCGGTGGAATTTCACCTCGTTGCGCCCAATCGCGCAGCGGCGTTTCGGCGAAGGCCAGCCAGCCGCGCGCATGCGCCCCGCTCACCACGACCGCAACAATGATCCCGATGGCGAAGGTGAAAATGCGTTTCATCCAGCCTGGCTCTCTGCCCGGGCAGGATAATAGGATTGCACGACCAAGTCGCTCAAAAATTTATCCGGTTCTTCGATTGCCCGGGCAGGCAGGACGAATGCGTGCTGGCCGGAATTCTTGCGCACGAGGTTCAACCCGAAATGGAAATCGCGAAAAAGGTGCGCCGTCAAATCAGTCATCGACATCTTCTCGGCTTGCGCGCGCTCGACCAGGCGTTGGCGCGCCGCTGGCTCGAACGTGAGCTCGATCTCGTGCTGTCGCCGGAATGAATCGCTGAAGAGATCGATTTGCTGATCGAGCGCGGCGGCTTCGTGTTTGTGACCTTCCGCGAGCAAACGATCGAGCACCAGCTTCGGCTCGCGCACGAGCTCGGCTGTCACGCGCAACTGAGTGATGCCGGAGCCAGCCAGGTAAAATTTGAAATCGCGAAACAGTTTCTCCCAAACCGTGAGCAGACCGCGCGCGCCCGTTTTCTCCTTGGCCGCCGCATCGGCAATCATCCGCAGCGCTTCGTCTTCGAAGCTAACCGCGATGCCGTAAGCGCGAAATGCCCGCTCATATTGGCGAAGCAAGCTGCCTTCGGAAAACTTCATAATGTCGAAGAGATCGTTCGCGCTTAGCTCTTCGCAGACCACGCGCACCGGCAGGCGACCGATGAACTCCGGCTCGAAACCAAACTCGATGAAATCCGTCGTCGTTACGTATTGGAACAGCTCGTTGTCCATCACCCGCACCGGCTCCGCGCTGAAGCCGATCTGACCGCGCGTAATTCGCTGCGACACCTGCGACTTCAGCCGCTCGAACGCGCCGCTCACGACAAATAAAATGTCGCGCGTCGAGATCGTCTGCCGGCTCGCTTTCCCTTTCCGCTGAAACTCCAGCGCGGCCTGGAGTTGCCCCTGCAAATCCATCGCGCTGCGCAACGGCACCTCCGTTTCCTCCATCAACTTCAAGAGCGTCGTCTGCACACCGCGCCCACTCACGTCACGCCCGGCCAGATTCGATGCCGACGCGATCTTGTCGATCTCATCGATGTAAATGATGCCGAACTGCGCCCGCTTCACATCGCCATCGGCCTTGTGCACCAGCTCGCGCACGAGGTCTTCCACGTCGCCGCCCACGTAACCGGTCTCGCTGAATTTCGTCGCGTCCGCTTTGACAAACGGCACCTTGATCAGCTCCGCGATGTGTTTGATCAGATACGTCTTCCCCACCCCGGTCGGTCCGACGAGAATCACATTCTGCTTCGCGTATTCCGTCTCTTCCGCCCGCGCCGGATCACTCTTCTCCAGCGCGCGCACATGCTTCACGTGGTTATAGTGATCGCACACCGCGATTGAGAGCACCTTCTTCGCCTCATCCTGCCGGATGACGAACCGGTCGAGATGCGCCTTGATCTCGCGCGGCAGGAAATTGAACTCGAACGTCCCCTCCTCTTCCGGCTCCTTCTTCTCCTCGGGCGCGCCTGTCTCCACCGCGTCCGGCTGCGCCATGGTCGTGAACGCCACCTTGTCGCCGAAGTTCGCCTTCATGAACTCGCTTAACTTCGACCTCAACTCTTCTGGTGTGGGAAATGTGGGATTCTGCTCCATGTGCGATGAATCAGAAAATTCGCCCGGAACCTGACACCCTGCAAATATTCAGGATGCACTGCGCAAGCGACCGCTCGCTATGCCTCTAGTTCGCTCACCCGCCGTGGTCCCGAACAGGCCAGTGTTCACCTGCAACCCGGCTCCCCCCTCATGATTGTAGGGGAAGCTGCCAGCTTCCCTACAATTTTGACCGCCCTCTCGCGCGATCAAGGCGCGAGCGCTGCTCACTCAACCGCCACTTGCGCCCTCGTCCCTCCCTTCTCGTTGTTGCGAACACAGCAGCCGTGGCTCAGCGTGAGCTCATTAATTACGTGAGCACGCGTCGTGGGCAAACAAAACAGTTCGCGAGCGTTGTTCTCGCTTTTTCCGTCGTTCTTTGGTCAGCCTTGGCAGAAGAGCTACCGCCGGCTCCAAAGGATTACTTCAATGACTACGCAGGTGTGACCAGCCAGGCTACCCAGCACGCTTTGAACGAACGTTTGGCGAAATTTGATAAGGATACCACCGACCAAGTCGTAGTCGCCATCTTCCCGGAAAACGGAATCCACATCGTCGCTCGACGACTACACCTGCGGGTCGCGAACGCGTGGGGCGTTGGTCAGCACGGAAAGAATAACGGTGTTACTCTTTTCATTTTCGTCCAGGACCACACCATGCGCATACAAGTGGGCGATGACTTAACGGGCGTGTTGACGGACGCTCTGTCGAAGCAAATTCTTGATCGCAAGCTCGGGCCTCACTTCCAGAGAGGAGACTTTGACGGCGGTCTGACCGCGGCCGTCGATTCTATGCTGAAGATCATCGGAGGGGCGGCATCGTCGGATCATTTGGGGTCGAAGTAAGTAATTCGTCCAAACCAGGCGCTGCGGCCAACGGCTCAGACGCTACCCGAAGCCGTGCGCACGATAACAGCCTAGGCTCGCACCGGCTGCGGTTCTGCCTCCGCTTCGGCTTCCTGCACCACCGGCACGTCTTCGATGTCCTCGATAACTTCGTGTCGCAGGCGTTCGCCCCAGACGTAGCGGGCGAGCAATACTTTAATGGTTGCTGTCATGGGCACAGCCAGCAACGGTCCGAGCAACCCGCCGATGAGCAAACCCCAGACGAAGATGGAAACGATGACGGTCATCGGATGGAGGCCGACGGAATTGCCGACGATGCGCGGTGCGTAGAAGAGGCCTTCGAGATTCTGCACGATGATGAAGATGAGTGTGACCATGAGGGGATGGGCGAAGTCGCCCCATTGCGCGGCCGCGATGATGACGGCGGGGATCCAGCAAAGGATGATGCCGATGTAGGGAATCATGGTGAGCACGGCAACGAGACAGCCGATAAGGGGCGCGAAGCTCAATCCCGGCGGCGGGAGAAATGAGAGGGTGGTGCCGATGAGAATGCCATCGATGAGGCAGACGAGAAGCTGGCCGCGGAAATAGGCGATGACGTAGGAGTTGATCTGGAGAAGCACGGCGGCGACTTCATCTTTCAGGGGCGAAGCGCGCAGCGGGAGATATTCCTTCCACCGTTGTTCAATGGCGGGCCGCTGTTGCAAAAGAAAGAACAGATAAATCGGCACCATGATGAGGCTGAGGAGAAAACCGGTGACGCCGAGGAAGCCGCCGATGCTTTTCTTGAGTATTTGCCAGACCTTGTCGGTCAGGGTCGGCAACTGCTTTTCGAGGTTAGGTAATTGTTTCTCGACCAGCTCCTGGATGCGTTGCCGCTCCGCGTTAGTAATCTTCGCCGGCGCGGGCCCGATCTCTTCGCGCGGCGCCGGAGTGGACGGGGCGGCGTCATCCGGGCGCGCTGACGGTTTTGGGGCGGCGGGCGCGGGCGTCGGCGAAGCGAGCAACCAGCGCACGAGTCCGTTAGTGCGCGTTTTGTCGTTCCCGCCAAAAGTGCGCTCGTAGCGGTAAATCCAATCGACTACCTGATCGCGCGCCTTGACGGTGTACTCCGGCAGTTCGCGGGCGAGGTTGGTGCTTTGCACACCGATGAGCGGGATGAGCCAGGAGCCGAGCGCGATAAGGGCAACGGTAACGATGCCGAAGAGAAGAAGGATTGATTTGAACCGGCCGAGCCCGCGATCGGCCAGCCGCGTCACAACCGGGTCGAGCAGGTAGGCGAGAATCACCGCGATCGCGACCGGAATGAGGATCGGCTGGAGAAAGCTAACGACGTTAGCGCC
>DAIRIE010000144.1:0-6829 GCA_036809705.1 Chthoniobacterales bacterium | reverse complement strand
TCAATGCTTTCGCCCATCCGCCGGAGCTGGAGATGAAGCCGCTCGACATTCGTGCGCCGGTGAATCGCGGCCTCGAGCTCGCCCGCAGCAAGGTTAGCGGCAATGGCGAGATTCCGATCGAGACGGAGTTGCCGCCACATTTGCCGAAGATCGTCGGCGATGAGAACGCGCTGGCCGAAGCCGTGGCCCACCTGGTGACGAATGCGGCCGAAGCGGTGCGCGACCAGAAGAAACCGAAGATCACGTTAACGGCGAAACCGATTCGCGAGAATGGGCGGGAGAGCGCGGTGCTGCTGACGGTGAAGGACAACGGCCACGGCATCGCGCCGGAGATGAAGGAGAAGATTTTCTCGCCCTTCTCCACGACGAAGCCGCGCGGGATGGGTCTGGGTTTGCCCATCGTGAAGCGCACGGTGTTCGATCATAACGGCAGAGTGGACATCGATACGAGCGCGCATGGGACGGCGGTGAACATTGCGCTGCCGGTGAGTGGGGATGGGGAGTGGTGATCGGGGATCGGGGATCCGGGATTGATCGGTGACTGGCGACTGATGGCCGGTGACTGATGACTGGTCATCGATGGCCGATGAGGAAGCGCGGCCTTCCGTACTCTGTCATTCCGAGCGGAGCGCAGCGCAGCCGAGGGATCTCTAGCTCTTGCTTCCAAGGCGAATGATTAGAGATGCCTCGGCTTCGCTCGACATGACAGGTAGCGTTTCCCGTCTAGCTTTCGCAGGATGCAGCTTTGCACTGTGGCTTACGGCAAGTTCGCCATCGGCATAGGACAATCAATCACCTCATGAAAACTATCGCGGTTAACGAAGAACAATTTCAAAAGATTCAGACCGATCCCGGATTCATCGCCGCGCTGGATCAAAGCGGCGGCAGCACGCCGAAAGCGCTGGGCCTATACGGAATTCAAGAGAATGCCTGGTCCAGCGACGACGAAATGTTCGCTATCGTGCATCAGATGCGGACTCGCATCATCACCAGTCCCGGTTTCAACGGGGACCGGATTATTGGCGCCATTTTGTTCGAGAACACCATGGAGAGAGAAATCGAAGGACAGCCGACGGCGGATTATCTTTGGAACGTGAAGCGGGTCGTGCCGTTTCTGAAAGTGGACCAGGGCCTGGCCTCGGAGAAAGACGGCGTGCAGTTGATGAAGCCGATGCCGGCGCTGGACGCACTTCTCGAGAAAGCCAGGGCTAAACGAATCTTCGGAACCAAGATGCGCTCCGTGATCAAACAAGCCGACGAGGCCGGTATCAGGAACATCGTGATGCAGCAGTTTGATGTCGCGCAGCAGATCATCTCCGCGGATTTGGTGCCGATTATCGAACCGGAAGTTGATATTCACTGCCCGGAAAAAGCGAAAGCGGAGCAGTTGCTCAAAACGGCCATCCTAGAGAAGGTCAACGAATTGTCAGACGGTCAGTTCGTTATGCTCAAGCTTACGCTGCCGGAGCAGGACAACTTCTACGGTGACTTTGTCGAACATCCCAGGATTCTGAGAGTCGTTGCGCTTTCCGGCGGCTATTCACGGGAGGAGGCAAATAGTCGTTTGCGCAAGAATCATGGCGTGGTGGCCAGCTTCTCCCGCGCCTTGGTCGAAGGACTTTCAGCTCAGCAATCCGACGCTGAGTTCAATGCCATGCTGGACAAGTCTATTCAGAGCATCTTCGAGGCATCGAATAGCTAAGGGATTTTTCGACTCCGCTCCGGTCGGAGTAGCCGATTGCTTGCTTTTGTTCGTTGACGGCGGTCGCAGACCGCCGCTACAGCATCAGGCGTGACTTTGTCGCTCACGGAAATTGCGGCGCTGATCGGTGGCGAGCTCCACGGCGAGGGCGCCAAAATAATAACCGGCGCGGCTTCATTGACCGAAGCGACACCGGAGGACGTTTCGTTTTTCTACAATCCGCGCTACCTCGCCCACCTGCGCAAAACCGAGGCGGCGGCGGTGATCGTGCCGTTGGATTTCGCCGAGGAAATTTCCGCAGCGACGATCCGGGTGGCTGAGCCGGCGAAGGCTTTCGAGCAGGTTGTGCGCAAATTCGCGCCACCGCCGATCACCTTTGCGCCCGGGCTTCATCCCAGCGCGGTCATTCACCCGGAAGCGAATCTTGGCGCGCGTGTTTGCATTCAACCACACGCGGTGATCGAGGCCGGCGCGCAAATCGGCGACGAGACGATGATCGGAGCGGGCAGTTACATCGGACATGGCGTCACCATCGGAAGCGGCTGCATGATTTATCCGCGGGTGACAATTCGAGAACGTTGCCGGCTGGGCGCGCGCGTCATCATCCACAGCGGAGTGGTCATCGGCGCCGACGGCTTTGGATTCGAAATGACGAGCGAAGGGCAGCAGAAGGTGCCGCAGATCGGGATCGTGCAAATCGATGACGACGTCGAAATCGGCGCGAACACGACGATCGATCGCGCGCGTTTCGGACGGACGTGGATTCAGGAAGGGGCGAAAATCGATAACCTGGTGCAGGTGGCGCACAACGTTGTCATCGGGAAGCACACGGTGATCGCGGCGCAAACTGGCATCGCGGGGAGTGTGCGAATCGGGGCGCGGGTGATGATCGGTGGGCAGGCCGGAATCATCGGGCACATCGAGATTGCCGACGGAACGTTGATCGGCGCGCAGACTGGCGTGTCGAAAAATCTGAATGGTGGCGTGTGGTGGGCGACGCCCTCAGTGCCGCTGAAGGAGGCCAAGCTGCACCTGGCGTGGGTGCGGCGGCTGGGGGAGTTGTTTGAGCGGGTGAGGAGGTTGGAGGGAAAGAGGGTGACTAGTGACTCGTGAATGGCGCCCGCGCCTACTCTATTCACCAGTCACTAGTCACTGTTCACTGTTATGACAGCAGGCGGAACACGGTGATCCACGCCGCGGATGGCGCGCGCAGCGCATGGCAAGCTCCATGCTCTTTCATCCGGCAAATGAGCCCGCTTCAACAATCCGTCGAGTTCCTGATGATCGATGACAACCCCGAGATCGCCGAGTTTTTCGGCGAATATCTCCGCGACAAACGCCACACCTGCTTCACCATCAACGACAGCAGCGCGGTCGCAGGCTGGCTCGAGCACAATCATTGCGAGGTCGCCATCGTCGACCTCAATATGCAACCGGTCGATGGCATTGCGCTCATCGCGCACATCCGCGAAAACAATCGCGAGCTGCCCATCGTCGTCTTCACCGGGTTCGGCTACGACGAAGAGCGGATGCAGGCGGCCCTGCGCGCGGGCGCGAACGGCTACGTGAGCAAGACACTGCCGTTCGAACAGCTTTACTGCGCGCTCGCCCGCGTGCTTGCCACCGCCCGTCATCAAACGCGGCGCGCTCGCCCCCGGCCCAACCTGGTGGGCGCGGCCTAACGAGGCACAGCTTCGTCGATCAACGCGCGCAGGAGCTCGATGGAGATGCACTCCGCGCCGCACGCGCTGACCGTTTCCTGTTCGAGTAAGTCGCTGGTTGCGACGGTAAGCTGGAATTTTCGCGCATAATTGCTGGCCAGCCGTTCGATCACGCTGTCCGCGGTTTGGCCGCTGCGCGAGTAGAAGATCTGAACGCCCCCCGGCTCCGATTCCTCCATGGTGGACGCGCCGGCGCCATCGAAGACAATGACGACGCGGGTGCCGGTGTAGTCCTGGTAATGGCGGAGCTTTTTCACCAGCGCATCGCGTCCCAGCTCGGTGCGGCGGGCGTGAAAGCGTTGCAGTTCGGGCCAGCCGAAAATCGCGCTGTGGCCATCGACGATAAGATAACGCGCAGACATGATGTAAGGAGCGATTGGGTCAACCGCCCGCGGCGTGGCGGGCGTCGCGGCGGCCGGCGATTTGATTCCAAACGCCTCTACACAGCGTGAGGCCGGCTGGCAACAGCCGAGCGCGTTAAGCGGAGGCGGCGGCGGGCTCCTTCTTTGCCTTGGCGCGCGTTGTTTTCGGCGGTGGAGCTTTGCGTTTGGCTTTGCGCCGTTCGAGGTAAGCCTGGCGGCGTTTACGCTTGGCCCGGACGCGGAGTTGCTGGCCCATGGAGACTCTATAGGTGCTTGGCCCGAATGGCGCAAGGAGCAGCCCGAAATTCCGTATTGAATTGCACCGCTCCTTTCCTATACAAATGACCTCCCCACCGTGAACTCTCCTAAGACTCTCCTCGGCCTCGCCCTTTGCATGCTGCTCGCCTCCGGCCTGCTCGGCGTGCTGAACGCGAGCAAAGTCAAGACCATGCGCAACGACGTGAACTCCGCCGTCGCACAAAAGCAGGAGATCGAGCGGCAGCGCGCCGCCGCGGACAAGGCGATGAAGACGCGCGAGGAAAAGGTGAAAGAGCAACTCGCCAAGCTGAACGAGAATGACGGCCGTGTCGCCGGCGCGGAAGCGGAGCTGGTCAAAACGCAGACGGAGAAATCGGATTTGCTGAGCAAACTCCAGGCTAACGAGGCGCAGATCGGGGATTTGCAGAAGCGCATTGACGAGCTGGCGAAGACGCCGGCCAATCCAAACCCAGGCGCGCCCTCGGCGGCGGAGTTGCAGGCGCAGCTGGAGGATGCGCGCAAGCAGCTTGAGAGCGCGGAGCGGGAGAAGACGTTGTTGAGCGAAAAATTTCAGAGCACTGCGGCCGTGCGCGGTCCTGAGGTGGCAGTAAAACGCGAACTGAATTATCGCGGGTCGCTGCGCGGCACCGTGCTGGCGGTCAATTCAGCTTACAATTTCGTGGTTCTCAATCTCGGCAACCGTAATGGCGTAGAAGCGAACTCGGAGATGCTGGTCTTGCGCGAGGGAAGCGTCATCGGCAAAATCCGCATTTCGTCAGTTGAACCGGCCACATCCATCGGCGATGTAATGGGCACCAGCCTGGCGCGTGGGGTCCAGGTGCAACCGGGAGATACTGTCATCTATGCTGGGTCGAATTCCTAAACGCACGATTTCCGCCGGGCTTTTGCTCGTGACCGGCGCGCTCTTCGCGGGCTGCGCGACTGAGAAAACGCCGCCGGCGCTGGTCAATGATCCCGATGCCAAACGCGAGTCCTCGCTTCCCTGGAGTAAACAGGAGAAGTGGGAGACCGAAGGCCAGTTCGCGGGAATGAACGAGCGACGGTAGACCGTCACTGGAGGGACGAGCTCCGTCTCGTCCCCAATATTCTCATTTGCGCACAAACCCTGGCGCGCATCAGTTTGGGGACGAAACAGAGTTCGTCCCTCCGCTCTAGATCCAGAACCCTGGCGGAATGGTCGCATCTTTCGGTATCACTACGATGCCGTCGCGGATGTAATAATTTCCCGCGTCCAAATCATCCGGTTTACCCTCCGGTGTAATCACCGCGCCATCGGCGATGCGCGCGTTCTTGTCGATGATGGCGCGGTCGATCACGCAGTTTTTTCCCACGCCGATCGGGATTTTCCCGCCGCTCTCCGGCTCGTAATAATCCGCGCCCATGACGACGCTGTTGCGAATGGTCGCGCCGCTATTGATGATGCTGCGGATGCCGACAACGCAGCGGTCGAGATGCGCATCCGAGATGATGGATTTTTGGAGCGCCGCGCCGTTGATTTTGCTCCCGGGCAAAAAGCGCGGATGCGTGTAAACCGGCGCGTTCGAATCGAAGAAACTGTATTCCGGCACGATGTCGGTGAGATCGAGATTCGCCTCGTAAAAGGCGCGGATGGTGCCGATGTCCTCCCAGTAGCCGTCGAAAATAAACGCGCTGACGTTGCGCTTCTCGATCGCGGCGGGAATGATGTGTTTGCCGAAATCGACGAGGTCGTTTTCGAGACATTGCACGAGCACGTCGCGGTTGAAGATATAGATGCCCATCGAGGCCTGGAATAATTCCTCGTCCGCTTTTCGATGAATGCTCTCGAGCAGCTCGGTGCTCATCTTGAGCTCGTCGAGCAACGCCGCATCTTTCGGCTTTTCGACGAAGCGCGTAATGCGCCGGTCTTCGCCGCTGAGCATGATGCCGAAGTCGCTCGCGTGCTCGCGCCGCACCGGTTTGGTCGCGAGGGTGATCTCAGCGCCCGAGCGAATGTGTTGATGCAGGAGCACACGGAAATCCATCCGGTATAGCTGATCGCCGCTGAGGATGAGGTAGAACTCGAAGGGGCGCTCGAGGAAATAGCGCATGTTTTGTCGCACCGCGTCGGCCGTGCCCTGATACCAGCGCGCGGTCTCGGGCGTTTGCTGGGCGGCGAGAATCTCGACGAAGCTGCGGGAGAAATTATCGAACTTGTAGCTCGCCTGGATGTGGCGATGGAGCGACATCGTGTTGAACTGCGTCAGGACGTAGATCGAGCGCAGGCCGGAGTTGAGACAATTGCTAATGGGAATATCGACGAGCCGATACTTGCCGCCGAGTGGCACGGCCGGTTTGGCGCGGTCTTTGGTCAATGGGAAGAGCCGCGTCCCGGCGCCGCCGCCCATGATGATGGCGAGCGTGCGTTGCGTAGTGCCGGGTGGGAGCGCAGGCGCTTGCATCGTGATCTCTATTCCTAGACAGGATTAACGGGATTTACAGGATTAACTGAGTTGCCGATTAATCCTTTAATCGGGTGAATCCTGTCGAGTCATCGAAATGA
This sequence comes from Chthoniobacterales bacterium, assembly GCA_036809705.1. Taxonomy (GTDB): domain Bacteria; phylum Verrucomicrobiota; class Verrucomicrobiia; order Chthoniobacterales; family UBA10450; genus AV69. The sequence goes on along the minus strand of DAIRIE010000144.1, from coordinate 244 downwards.
TGGCTGCTCTTATGCTATAATCTGAGCCAAAATATGTGCGGAATTGTAGGATACGTCGGCCGTTCGGAAGCTGCACCCATCTTGCTCGATGGCTTGCGGCGGCTTGAGTACCGCGGCTACGACTCGGCCGGCGTCGCCATCGTTAATGGCGCCAGCCTCGAAACGCGCAAATGCGCCGGACGCATAGCGGATCTCGCCAGCCTCATGACGCAACGGCCGCCGGCCGGCCATTACGGCATCAGTC
>DAIRIE010000143.1:0-6848 GCA_036809705.1 Chthoniobacterales bacterium | reverse complement strand
TCGGAATTGCGCGCACGGAATACATGCATGAGCAACTGGGCGATGAACTGCTCGGCCTGATGCGCGAGATCAAACGGGTGTTCGATCCGCGATCGCGGATGAACCCCGGCAAAATCTTCGATGACGATGGCCGTTCGCGGATCGACTGGAATTTGCGCGAGAATTTCCAGCGGCCGCTGATCAACCTGCCGTTCCAGCCGCGGCTCGCCTACGCCTTCAAGGATCGGTCCTTCGTCGGCAATCTCGAGCAATGCAACGGCTGCGGCGGTTGCCGTAAAGACGCGCCCATGATGTGCCCGACGTTCCTCGCGACCGGCGAGGAGGTGATGTCGACGCGCGGACGGGCGAATGTCATCCGAGAAGTTTTGCAATGGCGCGACAATGGCCGTGATCCGCTGAGATCCGAGGAGCTCGACGCAGCGCTGAGCAATTGTTTGTCGTGTAAAGGCTGCACGCCGGAGTGCCCGTCGAATGTGAATCTGGCGCTGTTGAAAGCGGAGCTGCTTTACGCCACGCATCGCAAGTATGGGCTCGGTTTGCGCGAGCGGATTCTCAGCCGGCCCGATTTGCTCGGCGAACTCGGCTGCGCATTCCCGCGGCTCACCAATGGGATGCTCGAGTTCGGACCAGTACTAGCTTTGATGGAACAGACTCTCGGGCTTTCCGCGAAGCGGACGCTGCCGAAATACGCGCGCGAACGATTCGACCGCTGGTTTGATACACGCGCTGAGGGATCCCTCGACTTCGCCCGAGATGACGAGAAGCGCGTGATTCTATGGGACGACACCTTTGTGCGTTACAACGAGCCGCACATCGGCAAGGCAGCGGTGAAGGTGCTGGAGGCGCTCGGGTACCAAACCTCGTTAGCTCAGGAGCGCAAATGCTGTGGCCGGCCGGCATTCAGCCAGGGCAACCTCGATCTCGCTACCGCATTCGCCGATCATAACGTGCGGCTTCTCTCATCCCTCGGATACTCAACCACTCCAATTCTCTTCCTCGAGCCTTCCTGCTACTCGATGTTCGTCGATGATTACCGCGAGCTGAAAATCCCGAACGCAGAGGAAGTGGCGAAGCGCTGCTTTCTTTTCGAGCAATTCGTCAACGAGGCAATCGATGGCGAACCGAGCAGTGTTTTCCGCGAGCGAAGGGAGTTCGTTGCCATCCATGCTCACTGCCACGCCAAGTCGCTGGTGCGAACGCGATTCATGGCGCAATTGGTCGAAAAAATCCCCGGGCGGCGAGCGAAGGTGCTCGATACCGGTTGCTGCGGCATGGCCGGCGCCTTCGGCATGACGGAGCGCAAGCGCGAGCTGTCGCTGCAAGTGGCCGCGCCGCTGCTGGAGAAGATCTATGCTGAACCTGCGGACGCCACAATCGTCGCTTCCGGCACGAGCTGCCGGCATCAGATTTCTGAGCTGTCAAATCGACGTCCGAAACACATGGCCGAAGTCCTCGCGGATGCGCTTGCCTAGCTAAAGAGGACAGGATTAACGGGATTATGCCGGATTCCGGAAAACCAACCCTGTTAATCGTGTGAATCCTGTCTAATTCCTTTCCGTGATTCACATCATCGACACGCAGCATCTGGGGAGGTGCGGCATCATCGCTGTAACAGCTGTGGAAACCAGCGAAGGGCTCGCATTGTTCGACGCGGGTGCGGAGTCAACCTTCGGCAAGGTTGTCACTGAACTGCGCGCGCTCGGGTTTGGGCCGGAAGATGTGCGGCACGTTTTCCTTAGCCACATTCATTTCGATCACGCCGGCGCGGCCTGGCGTTTCGCTGAGCTCGGCGCGACTATTTATGTGCATCGGCGCGGCGCGCCGCATCTGCTCGATCCGGAGAAGCTGGTCAATTCCGCGCGCCGGCTTTTCGGCGACGAGATGGAGCGGCTCTGGGGAAAGATTGCGGCTGTTCCGCAGGAACACCTTCGCATTGTCGAAAACGATGCTGTGGTACGGATCGGCGCGCTGGAAGTTCGCGCGATCGAAACGGCCGGCCACGCCAGCCATCACCACGTTTATTCGTGGGAGGAGAACCTCTTCGGCGGTGATGTTGCCGGGGTGCGCATTGGAAACGGCCCTCCGATTCCGCCGTTTGTGCCGCCGGAGCTGCACATTGAATCGTGGCGTGAGTCGATCGAGAAAATCCGACAGCTAAGACCGACAAATCTTTACCTGCCGCACTTCGGCAAAGTACAGACCTCGTTAGATCAGCACCTCGATGCGCTGGAAAAACGGGTGGTGCGCTGGTCAGAATGGTTTCGGGAGCGGTTGCGGGAAGGAGCTAACGAGGTGCAGCTCGCTTCCGCGTTTGCCGAATACGAGGCGACTGATCTGCGCAATGGCGGCGCCAGCGCGGAGGAAGTTCACGACTACGAACATGCCGACCCGAGTTACATGGCAGTGCCGGCGGCGGAACGTTACTGGCGCAAATTCCATCCGGAAATGATTGCAGAACCGGACCCGAGCTAAACGTGCCCTTGCGAATGCACGATTAACCGAAGCGGCGACTCTTTTTCCAGACTTCCGGCCACGGTTTGCGCAGGTGACGGCAGAGAAAGATATCCGGATGGTCTGTTGTTTCTTCGTTGGCGACGCCCTGGCGATTTGTGATGTGACCGGCTAACTCGCAGGAATCGAATTTGTCCCCCAGGTCTTCCACTGAGCTGCCGAGCACAATGAGGATTTCAGGCGGCGGATCGCCGTAACCGCGCTCCCAAAACGAATTGGTCGGACAGATGGCGGGCGGCAGGCCGAGAGCAGGGCCATAGAGATTAATGGCGCCCGCCTCGCCGTAGTTGCCGGCCAGGATTTTCACCTTCGCACGGTCTGCCGCGGGCAGAGAATCGCGGATTCGCGCCACGGTTTGCGCCAGCTCCGGCCAGCCGATCTCCTCAGGCAGGTCGCCATTCATTTTCACCGCGGTGTTCCACCAGGCTGAATGAACCGGCGCCAGCGGCAGAAAAAATGCCGCCATCAATGCGACATTCGCGGCGAGCGCCACGGCGAAGAGCGCGGCCGCGCTCACCCCCCAGAAAGTGCCAACACGCTCGAGCCAGAACTCGCAAATGACGGCTCCTGCCGCGTAGAGCATCGGATACGCCGGGGCGAGGTAATAGCCACGACCTTTAGCGAGAATAAATAGCAGCAGCGGGACGAGGAACATCCAGCCGAGAACGCGGAAGCGGCGTCCAGCATTGGCGAAGAAATAGAAGTAGAGGCCGGCCAGCGCGAGCGGGAGCGCGGCGGCGGTGAGCTCGAGCTGGTCGGGCAGGAATGTTTTGGTGCGTCCGATGCGGATATCGCGGGCGTGAATGTGCCGCACGAAATCGAGGTAGATGAAATCGTGGCGCCATTGCCAAATGAGATTCGGCAGAAAGATGAGCAGGGCGATCGCAGCGCCGAGCCAGAGATATCTGCTCCGCAATTGCGGGCGGAGATCGCTGGCGAGAACTCCAACAGCAATGCCGGCGACCAGGAACGGGATGCTGTACTTGCTAAGCATCCCGAAGCCGATGGCGGCGCCGACGGCGACCCACCATCGTGTGTCGCGCGTGCGGCAAAGTTTGAGCATGAAATACGAGACCGCCACCCAGGCGAGATAATCGAAGGCGACGTATTGCATGAGGCTGCCGATGACGAGCGCGAGCGGCGTTACGGCGGCAGCGGCGAAAATCTGCGCGCTGCGCCTTCCGTCCAGCTCACGTGCCATCAGACCGGTGAGAACAATTGCAACGCCCCCAGCCAGCGAGGCGAAGAATCGAAACCCTGCGAGGGAAGTTCCGAAAAGGTGCAGGGCCAGCCAGCCGAAGAATGGGGTTACCGGCGGATAGGCGACGTAGCCCCAGGCGAGGTGGCGCGCGTCGTCCAAGGTGGCGAGCTCGTCGCGATGAAAGCCGTAGCGGTGGCCGACGAGCCAGTGCACGAGCACGGTCGCCGCCGCTAACATGATGACGAGCGAGGTTCCGCGGCGGTCGCGCTCAGCTTCCATCAATGTTTCGATAACGCGATGATTTCGCGAAATTCGTCGCCGCTCAACCGATGCACGGAAAGTCGGGACAGGCGAACGAGGGAAATGGCTTTCAAGCTCGGATGGGATTTGATTTGCTCGAGCGTGACGGGTCGCTTCAGCGGTTTGACCGGCGCCAGATCGACTGTGCTCCAGTCGCCTTCTTTCGCCGTTTTATCCGGGTACGCGGCGCGAATCACTTTAGCGATGCCAACGGCAGCTTTGTCACTCACGCTATGGTAGAAGAGAACTTCGTCGCCCACCTCCATGGCGCGAAGGTTATTCCGCGCGGTGAAATTGCGGACGCCGGTCCAGCTGGTTCTGCCATCGCGGGCGAAATCGTCCCAGGAATAGGCGGAGGGTTCCTGTTTAACGAGCCAGTAGTTTTTCATTTGCAGCTTCTGTAGCGGCGCTCTGTGCCGCCGATTGTGGCCGTGGAGTGAAGTGTTCGGCGGTCATAGACCACCGCTACAGGGTTACGGCTTCGGCGGTTGCGCGCCGGGAGTTGCGGGCGGGGCGGAGCCTTGCGGCGGCGCGCCGGCATTTTGCGGCGTTGCTTCGCCACCGGGCAGGTTCACATCGGCGGGAATCGCCTGGAGGTCGGCTTCGTGGAAAGAACTGGGATGAGCGGCGAGTTCCTTGCGCAAGGCGCTGATCTGCTCGGCCGTCACAGGCGAAGCGCTGTTTCCCCAATCACTGCGAACGTAGGTGAGGACATCCGCGATTTTGGCGGTCAATGTTTTCTCCCATGGCTGCATCACGGCGGTGCCGAAATGCGAGCCTTTCACCGTGAGCGGCCCTTCGAGTCCCTTGAGCACGATCATGGCGGGCCGTCGCGTGCCGTTGATAACGTATTCGGAGCCGGCCAGCGGCGGGTATTGACCGGCGACGCCCTGGCCGTTGGCCTGATGACATGTGGCGCAGTTGGCCGAGAATATCTTTTTGCCGCGCTCGGCCGCAGTCATTTCTCCACCACTCGGAGGAGGCGTTGCGCCCGGAGGCAACTGATGCGCAGGATGCACCGGCGGGTCGAGTGCTTCAGCGGTAAACGAACCGGAGAAGCGGCCGAGGTAGGCGCCGCCGCAGAAAATGGCGATGGCATAGATGGCGATGAGCCAGATGGAGAGCGGCTCGAGGCCGACGCGCGGCTCCTGTTTTTCCCGCTGGATCGCGGCGTGCACCTGCTGGACTTCTTTGGTCTCGCTATAATCCATGCCCTGGTGCCGTCGCGTCGGCTCGGGATTTGTAGGCGGCTCCGGCGGATTCATTTCGTGCTCTTGCCGGGCGCGGGTGGCGATGGCGGCGTGGTCGATTTCACTTCCTTGAGCGGGTGGGATTGATCCTGCGACATCAGATAGGCGACGAGACATTTCGCATCGTACGTGGGCACGATTTCCCACCCCTGGCCCGGCGCTTCATCGCGTTTGAGCGTGAGCGCGTCCGCTGCGGGCTGACCGTCGAAACGCCGTTTTTCGTAGAGGAATTTGTACGCCGGCATGCCCGAATCCACATTCAAACTGCGCGGCGAATAGAGATGCTGATGATGCCACGCGGCGGAGTAGATCGGCGGCGAGTCGGAGCTCGAGCCTTCCGCGCTGGTGGCAGTGCCGGCGACGGAAGCGGCGGCTTGCTGCAAGGCTGGAGACGAGCTTGGCGGTGCTGCTGCGGAGGCGGGAGAACCAGCCGGCGGCGGTGCGCCTGCGGGTGATGCTGCGGCAGTAGCGGCGGGTGCATTCGTCGCGCCTGTGGTAGCAGGAGATGCTCCAGCGGCCGGGCTCGCATTCGGCGGTGCGTTCTGGTCATCGGCGGGGGCTCGTTTGCCGATGTTGGAGAGGTCGGGGCCGACACGTTCTTTGCCCAATACCACTGGCCGGGCGAAAATGTAATCGCGCGGTGCGCTGCGGCGTTCACCCCACTTCCGGTCGATGTCGGCGGCGGCATAATCGGCGCGCACCTGTTCGCTGTGGCAATAGAAGCAGCCATTGGCGATGTAAACTTTGCGGCCACGCTCGGCCATGCCCGATTTCGGGAGCGGATAAATATCGGTGCCTTCTTCGTCGGATTGCGGCTCGAGGTGGCCGATCTGCCAATTCGGAACATAGGCCAGCCCGAGCCAGGAAAAGGCGAGCGTGCCGAAGATTCCGAGGACGAGTGGCGCGATCCCTCTCATGCTAATGCGCGATGGAATCTTCCGGCTCGGGATTCACCGGATTGAGAAACGTCGGGACGGTGGCGCTGCGGCCGAGGCCGAGGAGCATGAGCAGAAAATGGTAGGCGAAAACAAAGTGCGCTACGGTGAGCAGGACGCCCGCGACGCTGCGGCCACGGAGGTAGGGCAGAAGCGATTGCGTGCTGGTGGTAAAGGCGAGGGTCGGGTTGTCCATGTTCAGGCCCTGCACGAGACCGCCGGCCAGGAGCATAAGCGTCATCAGGCCAATGCCGTAAGCCGAGGCCCAGAAATGGAGTTTGATCAGTGAAGCGTAACGCCATTCGCGACCAACCAGCCGCGGCATGATGTAATACATCGCGCCGAACATAGTCATGCTGAAGAAGGCGTAGAGGCCGATGTGCGAATAGGCCACGCTCACTTCACTGAAGTGCAGATAACGGGCGAAGGAACGCAGTGAGATGATGACGCCGAGAACGGCGAAAGCGGTGAAGGACATCGCGCCGAAAACGGTGAAACGCAACGTCGGGCTATAGCGAAGCAGCGGAAAATAGCCGCGCATGGTGAGGTGCTGATTAAGCCCAACGGTGGCGAATGGAATGATGCAAAGGATCATGGCCGCGATGCTGACGGTGATCATCCATGCCGGGAACGGGCCATCGACCAGGCGCT
>DAIRIE010000142.1:0-6895 GCA_036809705.1 Chthoniobacterales bacterium | reverse complement strand
TCCCAGCTTTGGCTTGCTCGCCGTCGCGTTTTGGCGCGAGCGTCTGCAAACATCACGCGCGTGGCGTGGCTTTGCCGCCGGGGCACTCGCTGTCGGGCTCCTCATGAGCGCGCTGGCTCTCGACTCCGACATTCTGCGCAGCGCCGGCATCCGGATCAGCCGGCGCGATCCCGCCGATGGCATGCGCGGCTGGAAGAGTGCGACGACCGCGCTGGAATCATTGCGCAACGAGCTCGAGACACAGGCTGGTGAGAAACTGTTTCTCATTACGGACGGGCGCGACCGCGCGTCCGAGATAGCCTTTTATCTGCGCGACAAACGCATTGCAGCACCGGGACATCCGCCGTGTTATCTGGTCGAGTCGCAGGCGATTGAGAACCAGTTCTCCTTCTGGCCGCGTTACGATGAATTCGTCGCGCGCAAGGCCGATGCGGCACCGAATCCCGAGCAACAAATCTACACGGAGGAGAGCGGCGTCAATTTGTTCACCGGTCGCAGCGCGCTCTATATGCAGGAAGCTGGCCACAAAAATCCGCCGCATAACATCCGCGCGGCCTTCGCTTCGGCTGATCGCGTCGCAAGCATGGAAGTGCGGCGCTTCGGCCGGGTTATGCGAGCGTGGGATGTTTTCCTCTGCCGGAGTTATCGCACGCTGCCGTTATGAACCTTGATCCAGCCTTCGCCCCAACCGGAGTCGAGGGAGCCCTCCGCGTTTCGATCATCGTGCCCGTTTTCAACGAAGAAGAGAATGTCAGCATCCTTCAGCGTGAGCTAATCGACGCGCTCAGTTCCTTCGATTACGAGATTATCTTTGTCGATGACGGATCGCGTGATGCAACTGTGGCGTGCGTCGAACCCGATACGCGCGTTCGGGTATTGTGTTTTGAAAAAAACGCCGGTCAAAGCGCGGCTATGTATGCGGGCTTGCATGCGGCGCGCGGCGAGGTCGCAGTGTTGATCGATGGCGATCTGCAAAATGATCCGGCCGACATTCCGCGATTGCTCACCGAAATCGATCGCGGGGCAGACCTCGTTTGCGGCTATCGCGCGCAACGCAAAGACACGCTGGTGAAACGGATGACCAGCCGCATCGCCAATTCGGTGCGGAGCCGTTTCACGCGCGATTATGTGCGCGACACCGGCTGCACCCTTAAAGCGATGCGGCACGAATGCATCACCGCGCTCGTCCCGTTCAAAGGCATGCACCGTTTCATCCCGGCGCTGATTCGCGGCGCGGGCTACAAGCTGGTCGAGGTTCCGGTGAATCATCGGCCGCGGCGTTTTGGCCAAAGCAAGTACGGTCTGGGTAATCGCGCCATTCGCGCCACCGTGGACATGTTCGGCGTGCGCTGGCTGCTTTCGCGCCGGCTGGATTACCAACTGAAAACAGAGAAGGGGCGCGACAGTTAGTGTAACCTTCAAACTGGGAATGTATCCGCCGAAGCTGAACAACATCATCAGTCTTTTCGAGCATCTGCCGGAGGACGAACGGCGTGAGACGCTCGTCTCCTACGCCGATAGCGCGAAGAAACAGGAACCGCGCGGCGGCGAGAAGTTTGACCTTGAGGATGTGCGCAGGGATGAGGAGTGCGCCGACACGGTAGGCGTGTATTTGCACGTGGATGAAAATGGGAAAGCGCACATCCGGATGACGCTCGGGCCCGAAGTGCAAACGCTTACGCGCGCGATGACGTCGATTCTTTGCAAAGGACTGGAGGGCGCGACGCCGCAGGAAATTCTGGATGTGCCCGCGGATTTTGTGACGCGGATCGTGGGAGCCGAGCTGGTGCGGGTGCGGAGTCAGACAACGTACTATGTGCTGCAACGGATCAAGGGGATCTGCAAGGTTTGGCTCGACCGGCAGCGGATGGCGGTGGCGTAAGACAGGCGTCCCCGGCTGTTTTCCGGTGAAGTTCGCGCGATTTTCTTTACAATCCCGCCGCGCAGATGCCGCGGAATAACGACCTCAAGAAAATTTTGCTCATCGGCTCCGGTCCCATCGTGATCGGGCAAGGCTGCGAATTTGATTATTCCGGCGTGCAGGCTTGCAAGGCGCTGCGCGAGGAGGGTTACACCGTCGTACTGGTGAACTCCAACCCGGCCACGATCATGACCGATCCGGAGTTTGCCGATCGCACTTACATCGAGCCGATCACGGCCGAGGTGATCGAGGCGATCATGGAACGGGAAAAACCGGACGCGATTTTGCCGACGATGGGCGGGCAGACTGCGCTGAATGCGGCGATGGAGTTGAATCGCAACGGCGCGCTGGCCCGGCACAATGTGAAGTTGATCGGCGCGAACGCGCAGGCCATTGCCAAAGGCGAAGACCGCCAGCTTTTCAAGGAAGCGATGCTGCGCATCGGGCTTGATGTTCCGCGTTCCGGTATCGCCAAATCGATAGAAGACGCGGACAAAATCGCGAATAGCATCGGCACCTTTCCGCTCATCATCCGGCCGGCGTTCACACTTGGCGGGAGCGGGGGAGGCATCGCCTACAATTACGATGAGCTCGGAGAAATCGCCGGGCGCGGACTGGCGATGTCGCCGGTGGGCGAAGTGCTGATCGAAGAATCGCTCGTCGGTTGGAAGGAGTTTGAAATGGAAGTGATGCGCGACCGCGCGGACAACTGTGTGGTCATTTGCTCGATCGAGAATTTCGATCCGATGGGCGTGCATACGGGCGACTCGATCACGGTCGCGCCGGTGCAGACGTTGACGGATAAGGAGTACCAGATGATGCGCGACGCCGCCTTCGCGATCATTCGCGAGATCGGGGTGGAAACGGGCGGATCGAACATCCAGTTCGCGGTCAATCCAGAGAACGGACGCATGGTCGTGATCGAAATGAATCCGCGCGTCTCGCGTTCGAGCGCGCTGGCGTCGAAAGCGACCGGCTTCCCGATTGCAAAAATCGCGGCCAAGCTCGCGGTGGGTTATACGCTCGATGAAATCCGGAACGATATTACGCGTGAGACCCCGGCGAGCTTTGAGCCAACGATCGATTATTGCGTGGTCAAAGTGCCGCGGTTCACTTTCGAGAAATTCCCGCAGGCCGACGCGACGTTGACCACGCAGATGAAAAGCGTGGGCGAAGCGATGGCGATCGGACGCACGTTCAAGGAGGCTTTACAAAAGGCGCTGCGGAGTCTGGAGATCAAACGCTGCGGATTGATCGGCGACGGCAACGAACAGCCAGTGGATGAGCAAACGCTGCGGTTAAAGCTGGCGGTGCCAAATGCGGAACGGATTTTCTTCATCGCGCAAGCGGTGGCGAGTGGGATGACGGTGGAGGAAGTTCATGAGCTAACGAGGATTGACCCATGGTTCCTGCGGAACGTGGAGCAGATCGTGCGCGAAGCGCGTGCGCTGGAAGACAGCCGTCCCCGGCTGTCAGGGCAAGCGGGCGCCTCGCCTGCTGTAGATAACGAAGCGCCGAGCGGTGATCGACAGGCGGGACGCCTGTCTGCCGTGACAGACGAGACGTCTGTCTTCCTGCTCCGTCGCGCGAAGAAGCTCGGCTTTTCCGACCGGCAGCTCGCACTTGCCTGGGGCATGAGCGACAGCGAAGTGCGCGCGCTGCGGAGGTCGCTTGGCGTCACGCCAACTTATCGTCTCGTCGATACCTGCGCGGCGGAGTTCGAAGCTTATACGCCGTACTATTATTCCACCTACGGCAGCGAGAATGAACGGCGCGAAAGTGGACGGCGCAAAGTAATGATTCTCGGCGGCGGGCCCAACCGGATCGGGCAGGGAATCGAGTTCGATTATTGCTGCGTGCATGCGGCCTTTGCCCTGCGCGAGCTCGGCTTCGAGACCATCATGGTGAATTCGAATCCGGAAACGGTTTCGACCGATTACGACACCAGCGACAAGCTCTACTTCGAGCCGCTCACGCTCGAGGACGTGCTCAATATTTACGAAGAGGAAAAACCGGAGGGTGTGGTGGTGCAGTTCGGCGGGCAGACGCCGCTCAATCTGGCCGATGGATTGAAAGCGGCCGGCGTGCCGATTCTCGGGACGCAACCGGAGAGCATCGAGATGGCGGAGGACCGCAAATTATTTGCTGCGATGCTGGACAAGCTTGGGCTGCGGCAGACGCCGAGTGGGTCGGCGACCAGTGTTGAGGAAGCGGTGAGCATCGCTGAGCGCGTTGGTTACCCGGTTCTCGTTAGACCGAGTTTCGTGCTCGGCGGTCGCGGAATGGAGCTGGTCTATAACGAGACGGATTTGCGCAAATACGTGATGGCGGCGCTGGAAGACAGCCGTCCCCGGCTGTCAGGGCAAGCGGTCGTCTCGCCTGCTGTAGATAAAAAAGCGTCCAGCCAAATTCGACAGGCGAGACGCCTATCTGCCCAGACAGACGAGACGTCTGTCTTCCGGCCGATTCTAATCGATCGTTTCCTTGAAGATGCCATGGAGGTGGATGTCGATTGCATTTCAGACGGCGAGACCACGGTGATCGGCGCCATCATGGAGCATATCGAGCAAGCGGGGATTCACAGTGGCGACAGTGCGTGTGTCATCCCGACATTTTCGCTGAGCAAGAGTGTGCTCGCGGAAATTTCGCGTGCGACCAAAGCGATGGCGCGCGAGCTCAACGTGCGCGGACTGATGAATGTGCAGTTCGCGGTCAAAGGCAAAGATGTTTATGTGCTTGAGGTCAATCCGCGCGCTTCGCGAACGGTGCCGTTTGTCAGCAAAACCATCGGTGTTCCGCTGGCGAAACTCGCGGCCAAAGTGATGGCGGGAAAAAAACTGACCGAGCTCGGCTTCACCCGCGAGATCGTGCCGAAACATTTCGCGGTGAAGGAAGCGGTCTTTCCCTTCCTGCGTTACCAGGGCGTGGACATCGCGCTCGGGCCGGAGATGAAATCGACCGGCGAGGTGATGGGGATTGACGCCGATCTGGGACTGGCCTACGCGAAATCGCAGATGGCTGCGCCGCCGCCGCTGCCGCGCTCCGGGAATGTTTTTGTCAGCGTGAAAGATGCTGACAAAGCCTCAGTCGTTTCGGTGGTGCGTGAATTTGTCACGCTCGGCTTCGGCATCATCGCGACTGCTGGCACGGCGGCGACGCTGGAAGCGGCGCGAGTGCCGGTGACGCGCGTTTACAAGATTCGCGAAGGACGGCCGAACGTGCTCGATCGAGTGAAGAACGGCGACATCAGTTTCATCATTAACACGCCGAGCGGGAAGATTCCGCGCGAAGATGAAGTGACGATCCGCAATGCGGCGATTGCGCAAAAGATTCCGATCATGACGACGCTGCGGGCGGCGCAGGCGAGCGTATACGGGATTCGTTCGCTGCAAAAGACGAAGCTGCGGGTGCGTTCGCTGCAGGAATATCATGAGAAATGACGAAATCCGAATGACGAATGACGAAACCGGTTTCAGATTCCGGCGATATGAGCATGAGACCTGCGGTTTTGAATTTCAGATCTTTGCTTCGAAATCCGGTATTCGGATCTCGAATTTGGTTGCTCCTCGCTGCGGCTCTCGTGCGCGTGACGGTTATTAACGCACAAACTCCGCAAGCTTCGCCTATGAATACAACTAATGAGGTCGCAGTCATCAAAACCAGCGAAGGCGAGATGACGGTGGAATTTTGGAAAGACGCCGCGCCGGAAACGATCGCGAACTTCAAGAAGCTGGCCCGCGCGGGATTCTATAACGGCACGATTTTCCACCGCGTGGTGAAGGGATTCATGATCCAGGGCGGTGATCCGAACACGAAAGATCCGGCGAAGGAAAGCAGCTATGGCCAGGGCGATGCTGGCTACACGATCAAGGCGGAATTCAATGATCACCCGCACGATCGCGGCGTAATTTCAATGGCGCGCTCGAGCGATCCGAATTCAGCGAGTTGCCAGTTTTTCATTTGCCTCGCGCCAGCGCACCGACTTGATCATCAATACACGACCTTCGGCAAATTGATCAAAGGTGAAGACGTGCTGGATAAAATCGGCGAGACCGCCACGGCGATGGGAGGTGACGGGGCGAAGAGCAAGCCGGTGAAACGGATCATCATTGAGCGCATCGAGATCGTGCCGGCGAAATGAGGAAGACAGCCGTCCTCGGCTGTGCGGGCAAGCGGGCGTCTTGCCTGCTGGCTGGCGGCATTGCGTGTTGCTCGACAGGCGAGACGCCTGTCTGCCGTGACAGGCGGGGACGCCTGTCTTCCAGGGCGTGACTTTATCGCAACAGACAAAAGTGGCGCTGGTGCAGATGCGTTGCGGCGCTGAACCGGACGCGAACCTGGCGCACGCGATTGAATTCATTTCCAAAGCCGCGAACGACGGCGCGCAGATCGTTTGTCTGCCGGAGTTGTTTCGGTCGCAATATTTCTGCCAGAGCGAAAATCACGCCTATTTCTCGTTAGCTGAAACGATTCCCGGTCTCTCCACCGAGGCGTTGACGAAGCTCGCGCGCGAGAAGGGCATTGTTATCGTGGCATCACTTTTCGAAAAACGCGCACCCGGCGTTTATCACAACACTGCGGTGGTGATCGATGCCGATGGCAAACTGCTTGGCAAATATCGCAAAATGCATATCCCGGATGACCCGGCGTTCTACGAGAAGTTCTATTTCACGCCTGGTGATCTCGGTTTTCAAAATTGGAAGACGCAACGCGGGAACGTCGGTGTCTGCGTTTGCTGGGATCAATGGTATCCCGAGGCGGCGCGGTTGACCGCATTGCGCGGCGCGGAGATTTTGTTTTACCCGACGGCGATTGGCTGGCATCCGAGCGAGAAGGAGAAATATGGGGCAGCGCAGTTTTCGGCATGGCAGACAATGCAGCGCAGCCATGCCATCGCGAACGGGTGTTTCGTCGCGGCCGTCAACCGCATCGGGCACGAAGCGCCGGCGGGCGGCGATGGGATCGAGTTCTGGG
>DAIRIE010000141.1:5625-7086 GCA_036809705.1 Chthoniobacterales bacterium | reverse complement strand
GCGGTATCAGCGCCGTGGGCTCGCGGCGTAAGGATTGCGCTCCGCCCAAAACTCACAAGTCGCCAAACCAATGGGAAGCAACAGGACGAATACCAAAACCGCGCAAACCAAGGAAACCCACCACAGACGCGCTGACTAAGAGGGCCACGGTTTTCAGACTTGTTCAATTCCTGAACGAAACCAAGATTGTTCTCGGCATGAGCGTTCGCGTGATTCAAGTGCGGCCGTCACGCGATCCGCGGTGGCAGAAACAAGGCGGGTGGGAAGTTTTCGAAGCCGAGGGGGGTTGCCCGGTTTACTGTGACGATCACGCTCGCGAATCAGCGCTGAGTTACGCGCAACAGCGCGCCGTCTACGTCATCAATCACAGCATCCTTCACACTGGCGTCGCGGTGCAGGTCGGCGACGTAAATCATGAGACCGGTTAGGTACCCCTGCGATTTCGACTTTAGGGCACTCCGGGAATAGCAGAGAAATGGCTGTGCAATGACCTTGCAGGGGCGTTTTTTGGTTGACGGTTGACGGCTTTTTGCTGCGCGAATTGTCCGAATTGCCGGCTGCCGCCTCGTAGCTGTTTCGGACAAATAGATTTGGCGTGGTCTTTTAGGCCTCAGTGCGCCTCGATTCCGGCGATTCGTAAGTAGCCGTCCTTCAACCTTTTCGGGGATAATCCGGGGCGATTCGGTCTGTAGCCGATTCCGGACAATTATCCCGCCAAGGGTCATACGTTAGAGAGATGGCAGCGCGTACGGGAGTCGAACCCGTGTACCAGCCTTGAGAGGGCTGTGTCCTAACCACTAGACGAACGCGCCGTGCGCGGATTCGTAGGATAGCCGCGCGCGTTGTGGCGGCAAGGTTCTACTGCGACGGCTCGGGCGAGGGCAAGGCCGGACGAATCTCCTCGCGCGCGCCGTGCTTCTTGTGTTTGTGTTTCGAAACTCCAGGCGAAGCTGCCGGCGCGGCAGGTCCCGCCGGTGTCGAGCCAGGCCGCACCCGGTCCTGCGCCAGCAGCGCAATCTGTTCCGTGCGTCGCTCCTCGATAAAATCCTTCAACTCCTGCGAATCAGCCTCTCCCCGCATCAGGCCGAAGTAGCTATTATAATAGGCGCGCAATCGCTCCCGCTTTTCCAAGTCGGTCCGCGCCGCTTCCGCGTGTCTTCGTGCCGTCTCCAAGAGCGGGTCGTTCGCAGTCCGGTTGCGCAGCTCGCGCCATTGCGCATGCAGGCGGGCGTCGTCCGCGGCCTTGCCCAGCGGCGTTTGCTTGAACATTTCATCGAGCTGTTGCACCGAGGGAAGCTGCGGTGCCGGCGAGCTCAGCGGGCCTTCATCGGGCCGGTTCGTTGTCTGCGTCGTCGGGCTGGGCGCGGGCGAACTCGACGATCAGGATCGCGTTCTTGCACGCCAGGCCCACCAGGACGATGAAACCGACCTGCGTGAAAATGTTGATATCCAGCTTCGCAA
>DAIRIE010000141.1:4605-5615 GCA_036809705.1 Chthoniobacterales bacterium | reverse complement strand
CCGCTGAAGCCACCAGTAACGCTCCCGCCGAGATAAGAATTGGGAATAGCCGGATGGATTTGTTCATGGCGCAGGAATCGGGGCGAGGAGAATTTGAACCTCTGACCTGTCGCCGCGGCGACCGCTCTGCGGCTTCAGCGTTTCTGCTCGATTCGATCGAGTTCATCCCGGCCCCGTCCTGTTTTGTAGTGGCGTTCGCGGCCAAGCGCCTCGCGGCGGCTCGGCCGAGATTCGCTATGGACGAGCCTCCAGGGTATTCCATGTTTGGTAGCCTTCGATTCAGCCGCGTTATGTCGGCGGAGACGCTCCTTGATGTCTTCACAAGAACCAACGTAGCGCCGGCCCGTCTTCTGACTGCGGAGCACATACAGGTGAAACATGCTTGAGTCGGGGCGAGAGGATTTGAACCTCCGACCTCGTGGTCCCAAACCACGCGCTCTACCAAGCTAAGCTACGCCCCGTCCTTCACGCGAGACTTAGCACGGCATTGCAGTCACCGCATCTCGAAGCTGCCTTGAAATTTTCTTTAGCCACGGATTAACACGTTTTTTCACGGATGAACAAACAGTCGCGGCCTTCTTCAATTCCGTCTTTCATCCCTGTTAATCCGTGCTAAAAAAACTAACGAGGTGGAGGATCGTAGCCAAGGTTGGGCGCGAGGCGCTTTTCAATCTCCGCCACGGTCGCGCCGGTGCGTTGGGCGTAATCGCGCACCTGATCCCGCCCGATTTTCCCCACGCCGAAGTATTTCGCCTCCGGATGCGAGAAATAAAGACCGCTTACACTTGCCCCCGGGTGCATCGCAAATGATTCCGTCAGCCGGATCCCGCAACACTCTTCCGCCCCGAGCAGGTCAAAGAGCGTGCACTTCTCCGCGTGATCCGGCGACGCCGGATATCCCCCCGCCGGCCGTATCCCGCGGTATCGCTCACGGATCAAATCCTCAGTCGCCAGGTTTTCATCACGTCCAAACCCCCATGCCTCGCGGGCGCTCTTGTGCGCGTACTCCG
>DAIRIE010000141.1:2743-4595 GCA_036809705.1 Chthoniobacterales bacterium | reverse complement strand
CGCTTTCACCATGATCGCGTTGTAATCGTCGTGCGCTTTTTTGAAATCAGCCGCCACTTCATCGGCGCCAATTCCCGCCGTCACCGCAAATCCGCCGATGTAGTCTGTTAATTTCAAATTTCGAATTTCGAATTTCGGATCTGAGTTTGGCGCCACGTAATCGGCCAGGCAGTGATTGAACTGGCCAGCGGGTTTGCGCATTTGTTGTCGGAGGAAATGCAGCGTCGTTAGCTGGTGCGAACGCGATTCATCCGTGAACAACTCCACGTCATCACCGCGCGCATTCGCCGGCCAGAAACCAATGACGCCCCGCGCTTCGAGCAGCTTTTCATCAACAATTTGCGCGAGCAATTTCTGCGCGTCATCAAACAACTCCCGCGCCTGTTTGCCCACGACCCGATCATCGAGAATGGCCGGATAGCGCCCGCGCAATTCCCAAGTGTGAAAGAAGGGTGACCAATCGATAAACGGCACAAGTGTGGCGAGCGAGATGGGAGCGCACGTATCCTGCGTGCTGTTCGCGGCATCCTGGCGCGAACCCTTCCCCAGTGCATTCGGCAGGATGCCAACCGCGGCACGTTGGAAACGCGCGCTACCGAAGTCGCTGGCAAACACCCGCACCCCGAAAAATTCCGGCCGCGGCGGAACGTAATTGTCCCAATCAAGTTTCGGTGCATTGCCGCGCGCCTCTGCCAGCGCCACCAGATCGCGCCGCTCGACCCTGGCCGCATGCTCCACCCGCAGCCGTTCGTAATCCACATCCATTTCCCGCCGGAACGTCTCGCCATCGTTCAACAGCTTGCTCACCACGCCGACCGCGCGCGACGCATCCAGCACATGCACCGTGCTCGCGCCATAATGCGGCGCGATCTTCACCGCCGTGTGCGCACGGCTCGTCGTCGCTCCACCGATCAAGAGCGGCAACGTGAAATTCTCGCGCTGCATTTCTTGGGCGACGTGGACCATCTCATCGAGCGACGGCGTGATCAGTCCGCTCAACCCGATGACATCGGCATTCACCGCCCGCGCCGTTTCCAAAATCTTGTTCGCCGCGACCATGACGCCGAGATCGATCACTTCGTAATTGTTACATTGCAGCACGACACCGACGATGTTCTTGCCGATATCGTGCACGTCCCCTTTCACCGTGGCCATGACGATGCGCGCCTGCGGTTTCGACGCAGCCGTCTTTTCCGCTTCCATAAACGGCATCAGGTAAGCGACCGCCTTCTTCATCACGCGCGCCGATTTCACCACTTGCGGCAGAAACATCTTGCCGGCGCCAAAGAGATCGCCCACCACACTCATCCCAGCCATGAGCGGCCCTTCGATCACCTCAAGCGGTCTGGAAAATCCCCGCCGCGCTTCTTCCGTATCCGCCTCGATGAAATCGGTAATTCCCTGCACGAGCGCGTGAGTGAGCCGCTCCTCCACCGGGGCCGAGCGCCATGCTTTTTCTTCTGCGGGCGCTTTCTTTTTCGCCTGGACCGTTTCGGCGAATTCGACCAGCCGTTCCGTTGCGTCGTCGCGGCGATTCAGCAGCACATCTTCCACTCGCTCGCGCAATTCCGGCGCGATCTCTTCGTAAACAGCGAGCTGTCCGGCGTTGACGATCGCCATGTCGAGGCCGGCGCGAATGGCGTGATAGAGAAACGCGGCGTGCATCGCCTCGCGCACGACATTGTTCCCGCGAAAAGAAAACGACACATTGCTAATGCCGCCGCTCACCCGCGCGCCGGGCAGGTTTCCTTTGATCCAGCGCGTCGCTTCGATGAAATCGACCGCGTAATTGCGATGTTCTTCCAGTCCGGTCGCGACGGTGAGGACATTCGGATCGAAAATAATGTCGCTC
>DAIRIE010000141.1:0-2667 GCA_036809705.1 Chthoniobacterales bacterium | reverse complement strand
GCCATCACGATCGCGGCCGCGCCGTAGCGCCGGATCAGGCGCGCCTGCCGCAGAAATTCTTCTTCGCCATTCTTGAGCGAGATAGAGTTGACCACGCATTTCCCCTGCACGCATTTGAGGCCCGCTTCGATCACGCTCCACTTCGAGCTGTCGATCATCACAGGCACGCGCGCGATCTCCGGTTCGCTCCCGATGAGGTGGAGGAAGCGCGTCATGGCCGCTTCCGAATCGAGCATCCCTTCGTCGAGATTTACGTCGATGATGTTGGCGCCGTTCGCGACCTGTTGCCGCGCGACGGTGACGGCGCCATCGAAATCGCCGGATAAAATCAACTTCGAAAATCGCGGTGACCCTGTGATGTTAGTCCGCTCGCCCACGACCACGAAGCCAAACTCCGGCGTGATGTTGAGCGGCTCGAGCCCCGAGAGGTGCAGCACAAAATCACCGTCCGAAGCCTCATTTCGCCTGTCATCCCGACCGAAGCGAAGCGAAGTGGAGGGATCCCGTTGAGCTACCTGTAAGTTTTGATCACGAGACCGCTCGACTGTGCGCACGATAACGCGCGGCGCAGTCTCGCGCACACTTCTGGCGAACGCCGCTATGTGCGCGGGCGTAGTTCCGCAACATCCTCCCACCATGTTCAACCAGCCGTTCCGCGCCCAACCAATCACTTTCGGCGCGAAGCTTTCCGGTGTTTCCGGAAAACCGGTCTCACTCAACGGATCGGGCAGACCCGCATTGGGATAGGCGCTGACAAACGTCGGCGCGACCCGCGCCAGCTCTTCGATGAAGGGCGCCATCTCGTCCGGCCCAAGCGCACAGTTCAATCCCACCACCAGCGGCCCCGCATGCGCGATTGAAATGAGGAACGCTTCCAGCATCTGCCCGCTTAGCGTCCGGCCTGAGCGATCGGTAATCGTGCCGGAAACCACCAGCGGCAACGGACCGGTCTGCTCGAATGCCTCCGCGATGGCGAAGAGCGCCGCCTTGGCATTGAGTGTGTCGAAAATTGTCTCTACGAAAATCAAATCGACGCCGCCTTCGATCAGCGCCCCGATCTGGTCGCTGTAGCTTTGCCGGAGTTGATCGAACGTCACCGCCCGGAATCCAGGATCGTTGACTTCCGGCGAAAGCGATGCCGTCACCGGCAGCGGTCCGAGCGCGCCCGCGACAAAACGTTGTTCGCCCGTTTCATCGCTGATCCGATCGGCCGCTTTGCGGGCGAGCCGCGCCGCCGCGAAATTCATCTCGCGGGTAATGTCGCGCAGCGCGGCGTCGTTCACGACGCGATCGAAAAACTCCGGGTCTTTGCGTCCGTTTCTGGATTCACCTGCAAACAGAAACTCGTGGAGGCCGATGGTGGTGGCGCTGAAGGTGTTCGTCTCGATCACGTCCGCGCCGGCGCGCAGGTATTCCTCGTGCACGCGCTCGATCGCTTCCGGCCGGGTCAGCAGCAAAACTTCGATGGCGCCTTTGAGGTCCTTGCCCTTCCAATCGCGGAAACGTTCGCCGCGATATTGCGCCTCGGTCAGATGGAGCCGCTGGAGCGTTGTGCCCATGGCTCCATCGAGCACGACGATGCGCTGGCGCAGGAGTGCTTCGAAGGGATGGAGCGACGCGGCCATGTCAACTGGACAACAAAGCAACTTCCGTCGCCGCTTCAACCAACAAATCTACGCATCATGATATGTAGATGCGTATTACCGCGGCGGGGAAGCGCA
Source organism: Chthoniobacterales bacterium (assembly GCA_036809705.1). Lineage (GTDB taxonomy): Bacteria > Verrucomicrobiota > Verrucomicrobiia > Chthoniobacterales > UBA10450 > AV69. The sequence goes on along the minus strand of DAIRIE010000141.1, from coordinate 946 downwards.
GTTGTAGCTGCCGTCCGTTCCGGCGGCAGAACGTTGTCCGTTCCCGCGCTACATGGAATCAGCAGCGCATCCGTGGACGACGCGCATCCTCTCTGCCGCGGGGGACGGACGGCAGCTACAACTCGCTGCCGCGAAGTTTTTCGAGAAATCCGTTGCCGCTCCTGGCCAGCTTCTCTTCCAGGCGCTTCGTGCAGTCGCAATCACAGCAAGCCCATGGCTCCATCCCATTTTCGTGCCGGCAATTGCGCCTGGCGTGCGCGTCTTTTATCGCGAGCAGCTCAAAATATTTCTCCCAATATGGCCGCTCTTCCTCCAGCGGCGCGCTGCAAAAGCACGTCTCCACCCAGTGCGCTTCGCCCGCGTCCGTCGCACGCGCTGTTTCCATATCGTGGAGATACTCATCGCCGGCGATGGAGCCGCGCCCGAGCGTGCCATCATCGATCGCGCGGAGCAGCTCGGCGGATTTCCCCGCTTTTACTCTGGCCTTAACGAGATAACGCATGGAACAAAAGATAGCACCGTTGCCTCGGCGCGCGATGTTCGGGACGCCGGTTTGCGGCCGCCGCCGCGCTGCGGATCAGTGTTGAGCGACAGCGCTCTCGAGTGCGGCGGTCAGCTCTTCCGGCGCCAGCGGTTTCGCGATGTGATCGATAAACCCGACGCGTTTGCTCCGCGCCACGTCATCTTCGCTGTTGAAACCGCTGATGGCGATGCCGCGGACATCGGGTTGTTCGCGGCTCAGCTCCCGCATTAATTCCCAGCCGGTGCCATCGGGCAGGCGAATGTCGCTGAGAAGAACATCGAACTCGACCGCCTTGGCCAGCGCGCGAGCCGAGGCGACATCGGGCGCGATGTAAACCTTGTAACCGATGCGGGTGAGAAACCGGCGCAGGCCTTCAGCCGTATCGGCGTGATCTTCGACGACGATAATGCGCGGTGTTTTCTC
>DAIRIE010000140.1:223-7089 GCA_036809705.1 Chthoniobacterales bacterium | reverse complement strand
AGGGACAAAGCCGATTAACTCGTGGGTTGCGCGGTTTCCCACTCCAGACGCGGGGCGTCGCCCCAGAGATCCTCGAGCGCGTAGAAATCGCGCTTAGTGTGATGGAAAATGTGGACGATGACTTGGAGGTAATCGAGCACCATCCATTGACTCGCTGGAAAGCCGTCGATGGCGCCGGCGCGCACGTTATAGTCCTGCTTTAACTTCGTCTCGATCTCACCCGCGATCGCTTTCAAATGCGGCTCTGAGGTTCCCGAGCAAATGACGAAGAAATCGGTGAAGCTCGAGATCGCGCGCAGGTCGAGCACGACGATCTCCTCCGCTTTCTTGTTGGCCGCGAACTCGGCGCAAAGTTTCGCTAATGCTTCTGAATCTATCTTGTTACCTCCTTATAAAGGTGCTGCGCTGTGATGATCTCTTCCACGGTGCCCGGCACGAAGTAGTAGATCGAGCGTCCTGAGCTAACCCGGTCCCGAATCTCGGTCGCGGAGATATCGACCCGGCGCTTGACCGCAAGATAATCGTGCCGCACTCCGGTTTTTGCGCGTGGCAAAACGATGAAGATAACCATCTCGCGCAATTGGCTGAAGTCGCGCCATTGCGGCAGCCCAGCCAGGTTGTCATCGCCTATGAGCAGGAACAATTGCGCGCCGGAATATTTCTGTCGGAACTCCTTAATCGTGTCCACGGTGTAGGAAGGTGGCGGCCGTTGCAATTCGCATTCATCGATCTCGAACCGGGGCTCGTCGCCAATTCCCGCACGCAGCATTTGGAGTCGCGCACTCGCGTTCGCGAATGGCGGCGCTTTAAAGGGCGAGGTCGCGGCCGGGATGAAGATGACTTTGTCCAGCCCGTGTTGCTCGGCCGCTTCGCGCGCCAGGATCAAATGCGCGTGATGCACCGGATCAAAGGTGCCGCCGTAAACGCCGATTTTTTCCAAGGTCAATAAAGCAGGTAAGGACTGCGCTCAGCTTTGAATCGGCCGACGTCATCCGTCCAACTGCCGACGATGGCGGAAGGTCCTTCGCCGCGAGTTAACTGCGATGCGATCGATGCGCTGCCGTAGCATTTGAAAAACATTTCGCGTTTGCCCGCACTGCTGCGAGTGATCAAATTCGTGCGTAACTCGCGATTCATCTCCGCCAGCGCGTCAACGTTGATCGCGGTCAGGTTCGCCGGGCTGTCCGGCTCAATGTGAAGATAGCTACCACCGCGATCTCCGCTGCGATATTGAGTGAAGGAAACACGATCGAGATTGCGCGAATTCATATAGCTTGTGAACGTTCCCGCGTCCACACCGCGCGCGGAGAGAATCTCGAATGGCCGCGCTCCGCCCACGCCAGTTTCCGGGCCGTTCAGTTCGCCGATCAGCCCTGTCGCGACGTAGTAAAAAGGGGAATTCCAGCGCGGGATATTCGGCGAGGTGGCGACCCAGCGCAGTCCGGTATCGTCCCAGGTATAACGTCGCGCCCAACCGCGCATGCTAACGACCCGCAGTTCGCAATGGCGATTGATCCAGCCTTTGTCATTGATCATGCGCGCAAGCTCACCGCAGGTCATGCCATGCACATAGGGCACCGGAAATTGGCTGACGAAAGAAATCCAGCGTGGCTCGACCAGCGGACCTTCCACGCGCACACCGCCGAGCGGATTCGGGCGATCCAGCACGATGAACTCGATGTGGTTTTCCGCGGCGGCTTCCATGCATTTGCCCATGGTGCTGATGTAGGTGTAACTGCGGCAGCCGATGTCCTGGAGATCGAAGACGAGCACGTCGATGCCGCGCAGCATGGCCGGTGTCGGTTTGCGGGTGGGGCCGTAAAGCGAATGCGCGATGAGACCGGTGACGCGGTCGCGGCGATTCGGAACGTAACGCCCCGCTTTCTCGGTGCCATCGAGTCCGTGTTCAGGCGTGTAGAGTGCAACGAGATCGGAGTGCTTTTTCAGCAACACGCGCGTGCGAACGCCATGTGAATCAACGCCGGTCTGGTTGGTGATGAGCCCGACGCGTTTGCCTTTGAGCAAACCGTAATCATCGCTTGCCAGCACATCGATGCCGAGCTCGACCGCGCCGCGCGCATTCGCCGCCATCACGACCAGAAAGAGCAGGCGGAGAAATTGATTTCGCGCGCGAGCCATCAAATTTAGCGTGGACGTTATGAAGCACGCTTCAGCCGGTCAACTGCTCCTTGTCGGCGTGCGCGGCCCGGAGCTGGAGCGCGACGAGGCGAAACTCCTCCGGCGCGTGCAACCGGGCGGCTTCATCCTTTTCGGCCGCAACATCAAAACGGCCTCGCAATTGCGCGATCTGACTGACGCGTTGCGCGACCTGAGCAAGACGGAGCCGATCATCACCATCGATCAGGAAGGCGGACGCGTTTCGCGGTTGCGGCTCATCGGCAACGAGCCGCCGAATGCTCAACAGTTGCGCGATAAAGGGGATGTCTCGCTCATCCGCAGACACGGAGACATCACTGGCCGCTTGCTGCGTTTGTTCGGGTTCAATCTCGATCTTTGTCCCGTGCTCGACATTTCGTTTGATGACGAGGCGGACAATTCGTTGCGCGGGCGTTGTTACGGGCGCGATGTCGCAGAGGTGGTGAGGAACGCCGCCGCGTTCAACGATGCACTCCGCGGCGCGGGCATTGCGAGCTGCGGTAAACATTTTCCCGGCTACTCCGCCGCCACGCTTGACGCGCATCACGATTTGCCGAAGATCGCGCGCACGCGGGCCGAGCTCGACGCGCACGAGCTGGCGGTGTTTCGCGCGTTTTCCGGTCAGGTCGATAGCATGATGATCTGCCACGGCTGGTATCCGACTTTCGAGCGCAGAAAAAAACCGGCCTCGCTCAGCCGCCGTGTCGTGACCGATCTTCTTCGCGGCGAGCTGCGCTTCGACGGGCTTATCATGAGTGACGACCTCGACATGGGTGCGATTCTCAACGAATACCCTTTCGACGAGATGCTGCGGCTCGCTTTCGCTGCTGGAAATGACCTGGCGATGATTTGTCATCGGGTGGAGAAAATCGGAGACGCGCTGGCGGTGATCGATCGTTTGCCGCGGCGCGACATCGATCGCGCGCTCGAGGGTGTGGCGCGATTCAAAACCAAGCTCATGCCGCCGGACGCATTTTCCGAAAAACGATTCCGGAAAATCGACGACGAGATCTGGGATTTGCGCGTCGCGATTCTGGGCAAGCAGCGCGCGGCTGAGCGCAGTGCCGAGGACGGCGCGCGCTCACCAGTCGAGCTGTACTAAAGAGTCTTGAACTTGCCGGCCTCACGGTGAAGCCGCGGTAAGCGCAATCCGAGTTCTGATATCACTGCCAGATTGGCAAAGGTCGACTACGGGAATTACGGCGTTATTTTCTGGAGTCAATAACAGTGTAGCTCACAATGATGGATGGTCCTGCCTGGCCACCGCCGTCCTGCTCGCTGTAGGGGGTGACAAAAAGAACGTGGCTGCCCACGGCTGGCTGCCACCGATAATAGTCGCCGTTTGTATCGCCGCCGATAACAAAGGGCGGAACATTCTCCGTCTGCAACGTTTCAGCACCTTCCCCTTTGAATACTACGCTGGACACGTGGGCCGCAGCATCGGCCCGGATACTTAGCGCATCCTGCAGATCAATGGTCATCCCGCTAATAAATGGGCCAACATCAGCATTGGTGACGAAATTAACTAAGCTGAGCCCGGCAAGAGAAGGAGTAGCTGTCGGAGTAGGAGTAGTGCGAGGAGTGGGAGTTATTTTCGGTGTCGGAGTAGGAGTGAGATTCGGACTGGGAGTAGGCGTAACGGTTGCGGTCGGAACTGGCGTAACGGTCGGTGTCGGAATAATCGTCGGCGATGGAGTAGCAGTGGGCAATGGGGTGATGGTTGGCGATGGACTGGTGATTGGTGTCGGCGAGGGGGTGGGGACAGGTGTAGGAGTAGGTGTTGGTGTAGGTGTAGAAGATGAGGCGGTAAGTAGTGCCTGTAGCTTCGCGGGCGTGGCGCTGTCATCGCCGGTCAGCGCGAAGTAAACCATCCCCGCGTCGGAGCAATCGAATGTGCTCTTCGCCGCCGCCTGTGCGCGAAGCCATAGCCAAACCAGCCGCGAATCGCCGGAGTCGCGTAGCCAGGTAAACTGCTCGTAGGGCTTGTCCAGCCCAGCGTTCTGGTCGTGGATGTGGACAACATTGGCTCCGAGCTGGCCAAGCTCGTTGAATGTGTAGGTTGGCCCGGAGAGCCCTTCTTTAGGTCCATACTCCGCGGCATGAGTGTCGTTCCAGGTCGAATGCGAAATTACCGTCACATACGCTCGACGGCTGGACTCAGATTGCGCCAAAGCCTGGCCTATGACCTGCATCGGTCCGGCGGCCACGATGGTAAGGGGATCATTCGAGGTCGATCGATTGATCTCTGCAGTAAGGGCTGAGATCGCGGCTGAAGTTTGCTGGGTAACGTTGTAGAAGACACCGAGATTAAATCCGCCCCACATCGTGGCTGTATTGACCACACTCTGCCGCATCAGCTCTTCGCGTGCCGGGTCGCTCAGCCAGTAGTGATCAGCGTAACCGTAGTAAACAAGCCGTGCTGCCGCCCCGGCTTGCGCGAACTGCGCGACGATCAACGCGCCCGAGCAAATGTCATCGCGGTCGTGATAATTGCCATCCTCGCTCACGGCGATCCGTCCCGTGCTCGCGAGAGGATCCTGGGCCCATAAAAGCGGCGAAGAACTGAGCACCACACCGGAGCAAACCATGGAAAGAAGCGTAAATTTCATCGTTAAATTGGGGCTGTGGTTGCAACACTGTCGGACGAGAAAGACACCGTTACGGCGACTCTTCCTTCCCGCGCAAAGCTTCGCCCTCGTTTCCGGTGCAACCGGTTTCTTCTGAATTCTACTCTTCCTGCGTTAGCGCCGGTGTCCACCAGAAAAATTGAGAAAATCCATATTCCGCCTCTCGCGCAAGAAAAGCGCGCCGTTGACGCACTTGGCGCCTGCCGATAGCGTTCGCGCGTGCAAGCTGAGCTGGAACAATTGCTCATTCTGCAGGATCGCGATCAGCGTATCCGTCATATCGAGGCCGAGATCAGGGTATTGCCGCAACAGCGCAAGAATCTTGAAGCGCAGCTCGTCGCCACCGCCGTCGGCCTCGAATCGCTCAAGCAGCGCGCGAAACAGCTCGAGGTCGATCGCAAAAAACTGGAGCTCGATGTCGGCACGCGGCAGAGCAGCATCACGCGCCTGAAGACGCAGCAATACGAGACGCGCAAGAACGACGAGTTCCAGGCCATGGGCCATGAGATCGAGCGCTACGAGAAAGAGATCGTGCAACTCGAAGACCAGGAGCTCGAGTTGATGGAACAGGCTGACAAACTTCGGGCCGAGGTTTCCGTTCAGGAAAAAACCGCCGCGGCCGCGCGCGAATCGGTCAATCGCCAGCTCAACGATCTCGCTGAGAAAGGTAAAACTTTGCAGCGGCAACTCGAGGCGCTGGTGGCCGAGCGCGAGAAGCTCGCCGCCGGCATCGACGAAGATGTGATGGAGCGCTACGAGCGACTCTTCGCCAGCAAAGGCGACGCGGCGGTCGTCGCGGTCGAGCATGGAGTTTGCACCGGTTGTCACATGAAAGTGACCACGCAAACGGCGGTGCGCGCGAAAAGCGGAACCGAGATCGTTAGCTGCGAACAATGCGGCCGCATTTTGTACGCGGCTGAGTGAATCGCGCGATCGGCGTTTGAAACAACACTGTCATCCCGAGCGCAGCCGAGGCAATTTCTGGGAGAACATTTCGCTTGGGACGACACGGAGGTCGTCCCTCCATTTCGTGATAGCTACACGTTAAACCTGAACTCAACCACATCCCCATCCTTCACCACGTACTCCTTACCTTCGATTCTCAGCTTGCCGCTCTCACGCGCTTTCCCAAATGAGCCGAGCGCGACCAAATCGTCATAGCTAACGACTTCCGCGGCGATAAACCCGCGCTCGAAATCCGAGTGAATAACTCCGGCAGCCTGCGGCGCCTTGTCGCCGGCGTGGATCGTCCATGCTCTCGTCTCTTTTTCGCCCGTCGTTAGATAGGTTCGCAAACCTAACAAGTGATAAACCGCGCGGATGAGCGCACCGACACCGCTCTCCGTCACGCCCAAATCGCGCAAATACTCGGCTGCTTCAGCTTCGCTTAAATCTCCCAGCTCGCTCTCAATTTGCGCGCTGATGACCACAGCTTCCGCGCCGAAATGATTGCGCGCATACGCCTGCACCGCTGCCACGTGTTTGCGCGCGGTGTCGCCGCCGGGGGCAACCGCGGCTACAGACGCGAGATCACTCTCCGCCACATTGCAGGCGAAGAGCGTCGGCTTGGACGTGAGCAGGAAAAAGTTCCGCGCGATCGATCTCTCCTCCTCGCTCAGGACCAGAGCTAACGCCGGTTTGCCCGCATCCAAATGCGGCAACAACTTCTCCAGCACCGCATTCTCTCCCTTCGCCTGTTTCGAGCCGGCACGCACTTCCTTCTGCAAGCGTTCGTGACGCTTCTGCGCCGTGGCGAGATCGGCCAGCACCAGTTCGGTATTGATCACTTCGATGTCGCGTATCGGATCGATCGCACCGCTGACATGGTGCACATCGGCATCCTCGAAACAGCGCACCACCTGCACGATCGCGTCCACTTCGCGAATGTGACTGAGGAACTGATTCCCCAATCCTTCGCCAGCGCTCGCTCCTTTCACCAGGCCGGCGATATCGACGAACTCGATCGCCGCCGGCACAATCTTCTGCGAATGGGAAACCTTCCCCAGCACCTCGAGTCGCGCGTCGGGCACGATCACGACACCGACATTCGGATCAATGGTGCAGAAGGGATAATTCGCCGCC
>DAIRIE010000140.1:0-213 GCA_036809705.1 Chthoniobacterales bacterium | reverse complement strand
GTGTGCGCGTGACGGCATTGAAGAGAGTCGACTTGCCCACGTTCGGTAAGCCGACGATTCCGGCGCTCAACATAAGCGCGCATCATAACTGATCTGGCTTGTCAGAGCGAACCGCTCTCAGCGGACTGAGGATTTGCGAGTGAGCGCGAGCTTGATTTGAACGCTGATTTTGCGTTCTAATCAAGCCGTGTCCACGCCTGCGTACGCTGGTCG
>DAIRIE010000139.1:0-7105 GCA_036809705.1 Chthoniobacterales bacterium | reverse complement strand
GATGGCCATCAACATTCCCGCGCAAACCGAATGACTTTTTTCCGAGTTGGATGAGCGGCGCGAGAGTCGAGGACCGCTGGGATTGCAAACGGAGCAGGACGCACGCTGCTTCGAGGATGGTGGTTTTTCCCTCGCCATTTGGCCCGAGAAAAAAATTCAAGCCCGCGCCGAGCTCGACCTCCGCGTTTTCGAAACAGCGAAAGTCGCGCAGCCGTAATTCACTCAACATCGCCGGAATCGAGGTTGATCAGCTCGACGCGGCTCGTCATTTCCGCCGCGATATTTTGCTGGTGATAAAAACTGCCGCTGATCGGAGTGACGTGCGCGGGTTGTAATCCAACTGCCGCCGCGATAAAATTGTCATCGCAAAAAATTCCATTCGTCGGATCGAGTCCCACCCATCCTGCGCCCGGCAAAAAAACTTCAGCCCAGGCATGGAGCGAGCGCTCGGCGCGGTGAATCGCCTCGTCGGCTTCTCGCAAATAACCGGAGACGATGCGCGCCGCCAGGCCGAGGCTCCTCAGGATTTCCGCCAGCAAGACCGCGACATCACGGCAGGCGCCACGCCCGCGTCGCAGCGTCTCACGGGGCGACCGCGCGGGACCTTCTTCGCGCCGTTCGTAGTCGATGCATCCATGAATCGCGCGCGTTAATTCCACTAGAGTTTCGACTGTTCCGCGACGCGCGCTGGTCGTCGGTGCGCGCCAATTCGGTAACGCAATCGCGCCCCGAGAGCGCCGCCCCGCAAAGAGAGCCGCGCTCTCGCGCCGGGAAGTGAACGGCAACTCGACCGCTTCGGCCGCGAGGATGAAATCAAAAGGATTCTTCTTCGCGAGTTCAACGTCGGCATTCATCCGCACCGCGAGCGTTTCGGAGGCCCCAGAGAAAAATAAGGAGGCGATTTGATTGTCGAAAACATCGTGTGAGAAGCGCAGTGTCGCTTCCGGTTGCGTGTCGAATTTCAGCGCGCGTAGCTGCACGAAGGCGTCGCTGCGCGGGATGATGCGCAGGTCATGCGGCGAGAACTGCACCGGCTCGGCATAGCGGTAAACAGTTTCGTAGGAAATGCGCAGGTTCACGCGCGCGATTATGGCACCGCAGGCGCGGTGGCGCTTCTTCCTTTTGGGGGTCGAGCGAGCTGTCGGCCTTGGGCTCGGCAGAGGATAGAGATTCCTCGACTCCGCTCCGCTTCGCTCGGAATGACAAAAGAAGGAAGCTTCGCTCCGAATCACGAAAAAGAATATTTCGCTGGCTCGCGTGAGGAACAGCGATGTTGCCCATCACTTTGCGAGAAATAATATCTTGCGCGGCTGCATAAGCTCAGTTACAGAAGCCTCAGATTTGCAGATTGTTCTGGGGGGAACAGCCGCCCTTCGCGTCCATTCGGGCGCGGAGGGCGGTACTCTTTTTGCCATGATTGAACCCCGAATTCCGCGGCGACATTTCCCCTGGGCGCTGGCGTTCGCCCTCCTCGGTCTTGCCGCCATCGCGGGCGGCATTTTTGTTTTCGAGCGCTGCACCGCCCTACCAGGCCGCACTGCGCGCACCGCGGTGGATCAGATGGAACGCCTCGGCCGCGATGTGCGCAATGCGGTTGTGGACATCGCGCGATTGCAGCCGCGTGTCACGATTAACGATCGCGTTTATTTCGAGCAGACCTCACCCATCGCTGAGCTCGCGCTCATTTCGCAGCGTCTCGAAGTCGAGCACGAATTTTCCCATACCTGGGCCGGCAGCACCAAGCGACTGAAATTGCACGGCACTTTCGCCGCGCGCGGCGGATTCGATTTGCGTCAGCAATTCAGCGTGAACGTGCAGCCGAGTGAGACGCTCGTCAGTCTCCCGCACGCGCAAGTTCTCGGCGTGCAGCAGGAGAACGTGGACGTGCTCGTTTTTGAGAACGGATATTGGAACCCTATCTCCGGCACTGATGTACAATCGGAGCTCGCCGCGCTGGCCACCCTGGCGCGCGAAAAGGCGCAGCAAAGCGACATCGCGGCGCGGGCCGAGCAAATGTTCCGCAGCCAGCTCATCACGCGTTTGCCCGCGAGCGATAAGGTGCGCGTCGTTTTCTACGATGCAAAACCGCACACGTGATCGACTCCTTCGCCCACTGAATCTATGTCGGCGAAAAACAGGCTGCTGCTCGCGCTTTCGATTCTTCTTCTGCTGCTCGCGCTGGGCAGCCTGCTTTCGCCGTTCGTCCTGACCCACACGGTTGCGCTATGGCTGCGCTACGAAGCGCAGCGCTCCGGGCTGACCATCACCACGAGCGAAATCCGCGCGCCCTTTCTGCATCCGGTGGAAATCCTTGGCCTGCATGTGCTGCGGCCCGGCGTGGGTGGCGCGCATTTCGAGATGAGCGCGCCGCACGTGGAAGCCGGGTTCCGACTCGCCTCGTTGTTCGATCGCTCTGAACGTAGTCGACCATTGCGTTCGCTGCGCATCGAACACGCGCGCGTCGTCCTGCGGGGCCGCGCCCTGGCATCGGCTGGAAATGTTGATTGGGCAACGCTCGGCTCACTTTTGCCGGAGGAGTTCGAGATTTCAGCCGATGACATTCTTTGCGCCCAATCGCTCGCGCGGGTGGAGTTGCACGACACGCGTATTTCCGGCACCACGCGCGGCAGTGGCGCATTGACCATCGGCTCGATTGAACTCGGCGGCCCGTATTTGCAAAAAACTTTCGCTGACGTGCACGGCGTCACTCGTTGGCAGGACGGGCGGCTCACCATCGGTGCCATTAGGTTGCTCGAGGGACTGAGCATCGATTCGCTCGCGCTCGATCTGCGGCGGCTGCGCGCGACGCGCATCGCGGCGGAAGGAAGCGTCACCGTCTTCAACGGCAATCTCCGGGCGAATCTCGCCACTGAACGCACCGGAAGCACACGTATGTGGGAAGCGGCCGGCAGCGCCTCCGGCGTTTCGCTTTCGCAACTCGCGCCCGCGCTGGGATGGACTGAGCCGGTGAATGGCTCGCTCCGCGCCTCGAAGTTCAGTTTCCGCGGTGATCCCCGCGATCTTCTTCACGCCACCGCTTCGCTTTGGACAGAGCTGACCGGCTTCAACTGGCGCGAACGCAACGCCGACGTCATCATGATCGGCGCGAATTACTACGAGCGCACCGTTCAGCTCCAGGAATTGTACATCAAACAGCGAGGCAACGAGCTGACGCTCAGCGGTGAAACTTCACTCAGCGCGAATTGGCTCAACCCCGATTTTCGCGGCGATGTCTCAGGCTCGATCGGCGATCTGGGTGAATTCGCGGAGCTGCTCGGCGCCGAAACAGATGCCTTTGCGGGCAAGGTGGCGATCCGCGGTCGCGTTCACGCGCACGAGCGCAAAGTCGATGGTGAACTCGCCCTCACCGGTGACGCGCTAAAGATTTTTCGAACCCCGGTCGATTCGCTCACCGCGCGGCTCACGCTCGATTCCCCGCGGATGCAGCTGACGCAATTCGAGCTGCGGCGCGGCGAAGATTTTCTGCGTGGAACTGGCCAGGTTGATTTTTCGCGGCGGCGAACATTCGAACTCTCGGGCGACAGTTGGTGCCACGATCTTAGCCAGTATGACGCGCGCGTTCCGCTACTCGGCCCCCTCACCGGGACGCTCTTCACTCAGCTCGATGCCAGCGGCGACGACACCAACTGCACTCTCACGCTTGGTGTGCAAACAGATGACGCAAAAGGCTCGGCTCACGGCGTTCTTCGGGATAACGCCCTCGCGCTTGATTCGTGCAGTGTCACCATCAATGACATCACGGCTGCGTTCTCCGGCGCGATCAATTTCCAGGATCGCAAAAACATCACCGCCACATTTTCGCCTGCGACCGAGCTGCATTTCCCGCAGGAGCTCGAGTCGTCGGCCAATTGCCTTCGAGGAATTGCATTGCAGCAGGGCGACTCCGGAGTGCCTCTCTCGCAGATGGCCATCACCGCGCGTCAACTCACGCTCGCCGATCCCACCGGAGCGACGCGAACTTTATCACTCTGCGACAAAGACGAGGCTGGGACACAACCGTTGCCATTGTCCGTCCCCGCCCGATCGCCCAGCCAATAGCAAAGTGGGCGTTGTAGCTGCCGCTGTCCCCAGCGGCAGACGTTGCCCGATGGCGCTTGCATCAAACCCAGCTCAAGAAAGAACCACACCACGCATTCCCTCCTGCCGCCGAGGACGGACGGCAGCTACAACGCCATACCTCTCGCGCCTACGCCGCGGCCGAGGCCACGAGCTCCGGCGCGCCATTCTCCGAAGAAAGCCAGCGCCGCAATTTCTCCCGCACCTCCGCCGCTGGCGAAATGCAAAAATTCATCCCGGCATTGACGCGAACCACGTTGCCATCACCTGTGTGGAAAAGCAGATGCACGGGACGGCTACCGCGACAGCCGGCCAGAATCGCGCGCACTTCCCGCAACTCATCGCTGCTCGTCTCCGGCGCGAAATGCAACTCGAGCGGCGCAATCTCTTCGCTCACTCGCAGGGGCACGCCATTGCCGGCGCTCAAGGCGCACACACTTTGCGCCACCGCGCGCAACGCTTCATCGCGCAAATCGAGCATCCCGCGCACGCCGACCACGGTGCCCGCGACCAGCTTCTCCGCGCATACCGCGTAAACATCATTCCAGATCACAAGCTCGAGCGACGCCGTCAAATCCTCCACCCACACCACGGCAAAAGCCTTCCCATCCTTTTTCGTGAACTTCTTCTCCACCTGCGCGATCACTCCGGCGATGCGAAATGTCGCGCGGTCAGAAAGTTCGTTCAGCGAAGAGATCGTGCGGTAATTCCCGCTCGCGAGAAGATGCGCGTGCGCATCGAGCGGATGGCCGCTCACGTAAAATCCGAGCAGCTCTTTTTCGTATAGCATTTTCTCCCGATCGCTCCACGGCGTCACTGAGCGCTGCCGCACCGGCGCGATCTCATCGTGGGCATCGCCGAAAAGCGAGACCTGGCCCGCCGCGCGATCGCGATGCGCCGCCGAGGCCGCCCCCAGCGCATCATCGATGCAGGCAAAAAGCTCCGCGCGTTCGCGGCTGAGGAAATCGAACGCGCCTGACTTGATGAGCGACTCGAGCATCTTGCGATTCGCGATACGCGGATCGAGCCGGCGGCAAAAGTCCTCCAGCGATCCAAACTCGCCGCCACGCTCCCGCTCACGAATCGCCATCTCCATCGCGCCCGCGCCTACGTGCTTGATCGCCGCCAGCCCGAAGCGAATGGCGCCGGCCTCGTCCTGTAGCGGCGGTCTACGACCGTCGTCCGCCGCGTGGTCTCTGTGCAGCATTCGGCGCTCACAGACCGCCGCTGCAGAAGAAATCTCCGGCGAGAATTTCAAGCCGCTGCGATTCACATCCGGCGGCAGGATGGTAATTCCCATCCGCTTACACTCGCCCACCAGCACCGAAATCTTGTCCGTGTTATTAATCTCGTTGCTCAGCAATCCAGCCATGAACTCGACCGGATAATTCGCCTTAAGATACGCCGTCTGATAACTGATCAGCCCGTAGGCCGCGCTGTGGCTCTTGTTGAATCCGTAGCCGGCGAACTTCTCCAGCAAATCAAAAATCGCGTTTGCCTTTCGCTCCGGGATTTTGTTCGTGCGCGCGCAGCCGTCGATGAAATTGGCCCGCTCCTTCGCCATTTTCTCCCGGTCCTTTTTCCCCATCGCGCGCCGGAGCAAATCGGCCTGGCCCATCGAGTAGCCGGCCAGCCTGCTGGCCGCCGCCATCACCTGCTCCTGGTAAATCATCACGCCGTAGGTGTCGGCGCAGATTTCCTCCAGCAGCGGATGCTCGTAGCGAATCTTCGTCAGGCCCTTCTTGCGTTTGATGTAATCGCCGATGAGCTCCATCGGCCCCGGCCGATAAAGCGCGATGAGCGCCATGATGTCTTCGATCCGCTGAACATCGAACTGCTTCGAGACCGACGTGATCCCGCCCGATTCCATTTGAAACAAGCCGATGGTTTCCCCGCGATTAAAAAGATCGAACGCCTTCTGGTCGTTCAGCGGAATCGACTTGATCTCGAAATCCGGCTCGCGTTTGCGGATCAACTGCACCGTTTCCTCGATCACCGTCAGGTTCTTGAGCCCGAGAAAGTCCATCTTGAGCAGTCCCAGATCCGTCAGCGGATTCATCGGGAACTGCGTGATGACTTCCTTGCCGTTCACATCGCGGCAGAGCGGGATGTAATCGGTGAGATCGCGATCGCCGATGACCACGCCGGCCGCATGCACGCCCACGCCGCGCGACATTCCTTCGAGAAATTTTCCGTATTCGAAAACCTGCTTCGCCGCTGGCTCGGTCGTGATCGCGCGCTTGAACTCCGGATTTTTCTCAACCGCGGACTCGAGCGTGATGTTCAGCTCATTGGGAATCATCTTCGCCAGCCGATCGCCCTCGGCGTAGCTCAGCCCGATTACGCGCGACACATCGCGCACCACACTGCGCGCTTTCAATTTGTTGAAGGTGATGATCTGCGCCACGCGGCGCTCGCCGTACTTCTGCCGAACGTACTCCAGCACTTCACCGCGGCGCGATTCGCAGAAATCGAGATCGATGTCCGGCGGTGACACGCGCTCAGGATTAAGAAACCGTTCGAAGATCAACCCGTATTGCAGCGGATCGACATCGGTGATCTCCAAGACGTAGGCGACGAGCGAACCGGCCGCTGAACCGCGACCGGGGCCGACTGGCACGCCACGCTCGCGCGCGGCCACGACGGCCGGCGCGTCCTGGGGGACTCCGGGGCTCTTGATGAGCGTCCCGGCGCCGCCGGCGGCAAGGGCCTCGCCTGACGCATCGAGGTGGACTTCGACGCCCGCAGCGCGAAGCCTTCCAGCCGCCGCAGCCAGCGCCGCCCCCTCGCCCGCGCCCGCATCGCAGCCGATCACCTCCTCCCCGCGGGCGCGCAATGCCAGCGCCGCGGCCACGCCCGAGCGTGCGAGGCCGACAATCACATAGGGACCGGGCGGGAGGGGCGGGCGCGGCTTCAACTACTTGCGGATGCTCAGCTGATAGACGGTGAAGCCAATCGCCCCGCAGGCGGCGGCCACGATCCAGAAGCGCAGGATGATCTTCGTCTCGGACCACGCCCGCAGCTCGAA
>DAIRIE010000138.1:0-7129 GCA_036809705.1 Chthoniobacterales bacterium | reverse complement strand
ATTGTCGCGGTCACAGAAGCTAATGTTTGCGCGTGGGCGCGAGTTGCCGCGCTCAATCCGGTAAGGCAAAGTAGCGCCGTGAGCTGTGACCAGAAGCGCATTGCCAACTCCCTCGCAGCTTTCTTTGTGATAATCATCGTCTCAGGATGTTCCAAGCGGACGCAGGTTCAGAAGGTCGATCCCAACGCCCCAGTGGAGCTTGCCGTTCCCGACCGGGGCGCTTACACCGGAGCTTTCATCGACTTTGGCGAAGCGGAAGAAGATGTGACCCTGGAGCTGATCGAAGGCTTTGAAGAGATGGTGGGCAAACATCAAGCCATCATTGCCTCATCGAGCTACTGGGGGGAACAAGATTTTCCGGTGCGGAGTCTGGAGGTGATCTGGCAACATCATTCCATCCCCCTCGTCTTTTGGTCTCCCTGGGATAGGCCCTACGAGCAGAACAAAGGGCCGGATCGGTTCAGTCTTACTTCGATCATCGCGGGCCAGTGGGACAACTATATCGATAAGTGGGGGGATAAAGCCAAACAGTTTGGTCATCCGATGATCGTTGTCTTTGCCAATGAGATGAATGGCGACTGGTTTCCGTGGTCGGGCACCTACTACGGTGGAAGCGAACCGGCGGACGAGGACGAAACGAAGTGGCAGGGGCCGGAGACATTCAAGACAGCGTATAGGCATGTGGTGGATCGCGTGCGGGCGCGCGGCGCCAGTAACATCAAATGGATGTTCCACACCAATAATTATTCATATCCGCTGGATACGTGGAACTTCGCGCCTGCTTACTATCCCGGCGCGGCGTATGTGGATTGGTTGGGGTTAAGTGTTTACGGCCAGCAATACAAGGATGAACCGTGGGCCGATATTCCTTCCCTGGTGGATTGGCCTTATGAGGAGATGAGTAAACTGGATGCGAGCAAGCCAATCATGATCGCGGAGTGGGGGACTGGAGAGTTTCCGAATTCAGGAAATAAGGCCGAGTGGATCAAGCAGGGATTGGAGTTATTCCGCACGCGGTACCCCAGGGTAAAAGCAGCTGTTTACTGGCATGAACGCTGGGAGAACCAGGATGGTTCCTATAGTAATCTGCGGGTGAACTCTTCGGTGGAATCGCTGGAGGCATATCGCGCAGGCGTGGCTAATCCGGCCTGGCTCGGTGATTTGATGCTGCGGCCGGTGACGAAATAGCGTTGTAGCTGCTGTGCGTCAGGGCGGCAGATTCGTTGCATTACCAACGCGCCATGCGCCTGCCGCCGAGACGGACGGCAACTACAACGGCAGATGAAATATCCTGGAGTAGGCATTGCGACGTGACAACGAGCTATTGCGTTTTGCTGAATGGGAGTTTCTTCTGCAAATCGAGCACGAGCTTCCAGTCGCCGTTCAGGTCAACCTGCCAGATATTGAGATAGATGCCGCGCTCAGTGATGTTACCGCGTTCTTCCGAGTACTTACCATAGGTATAACTAAGCTCCCCCGAGCTACTCAGTCGCGTCGCCGCTGCGTCGCACACAAGCTTGCCGTGATCAGAACCGAGCATCACCTCGGCCGCGGTAATGCCGATGGCAGGAAAAGATTTGTCGCGCAGCACGCGAAGCTCAGGTGCGCCGAAATCGACGATCGCTTTACCAACATCTTCCCCTGCGCGCGCGGAGAAAGCCGCCTCCGTCTTGCGAAGACTGCGGCGCGCTTCTTCCTGCGAGCGCTCGGCCGCGGTCGCATCGATGGGCATAAGCTGGAGCGCAGGCGGCGGCTCACTTGGTTGGGAATTATCAATGCCGACGTCGAGCGCGATCTTCCACTGGCCGCGATTTCGCCAGATGGTGACGTAATTGCCGAAGGCCGTTTCGCCCGCGCCGTTCTTTTTCTTCAACTCCCACGGGCCGGTAGTGTAACCGAGATCCCCTGCGCGCGAGACGACGGCGAAGACCGGTTCCCAAACGAGAATGCCGGAGAATTCCTTTCGCGCGCTCCAGTATTTTTTGCCGTTCACCGCTGCGGGCGCGAAAGCGATGCCATCATCCGCGAAGTAGGCGACGCAGGCGGCAGGGATTCCTTTTTCGAGCGACATGGCGGAGAACTCGCGATCGATTCTGGATATCTCGCGCGCGGCGGAACTATCGGCGTTCTGGGCGTCAACGGCTGAGAGTAAAAAACCGGCGAGGGCAAAAATAATCGCGGCCACAGACAAAATCGAGAGTTGGCGGCGTTTCATTTATCAAAGACCGTGAATGGTCATGGAGAATGTCGCCGCCCATGAAGATTGGAAAGTTTGTTTTTCGGAACTTGCGCCGGGCCTTCTCCTTTTCGCGCGGCAATGGGTGCGCAGTGTGGCCGACGCCGAGGACGTGGTGCAGGAGGCTTTCGTGCGTTTTTGGCGACGCGACCTCAGCATTCACAATCGCGCGCTGCTTTATTCGGCGGTGCGCTCAGCCGCGCTCGATCTCATCCGGCGCGACAGCCGCCGCGCTCGACGCGAAGTGGAAGCACTCGGCGGATCTGAGCAAACAGTGCAGCCGCAGTTTGAGCAATTGGATGACTCCCAGCGCGAGCTGGTCGCGGCGATGGATCGGCTGCCGCGTGAACAACGTGAGGTGCTGGTGATGAAAATCTGGAACGAACTGACCTTTGCCGAGATCGGCGAGACGCTTGCGATTTCCCAGAACACGGCGGCCTCGCGTTATCGCTATGCGCTCGCGAGTTTAAAGAAGATTTTGCAACCCGATGCGGCGACGAGGAGTAACGCGCTATGAACGATTTCGCTGAGCTCGAAAGTGCCTTGAGACGCCTGCGCCCGGCGCGGCCTTCCAATGGCCTCACGGTGCGGGTGGAGATGGCGCTGGCTGATGCGGGCAAGATTCGTGACAATGTCATCACGCCGCATCGTTTTCGCGTCAATTGGTTCGGGCTGGGACTGGGAGTAGCTGTGGCCGCGACCGTGCTCATCCTGGCGCGGGTCGATTATCATCCCGCGACAAGCACGACGATGGCTTCAGCTGCGCCGGTGCTACAGCAAAGTGTCGCGGAATTGCCGAACTACCAGCCGGCCGGCGTAACTCAGGTTCTCTACGACCGGCGCGACGAAGGACTGCTCTTTCCCACCGGAGCGGAAACACCGGTGCGGCGGATTCGCACAGTCAGGCGTGAGACGTTGCGCTGGCAGGACCAGCACAGCGGGGCCCGACTCCAGGTATCGTATCCGACCGAAGAAGTGAAGTTAATTCCTGTTTCCGGTCAATGATTTAACCTTATCCTAACGAGCTATGAGACGATTAACTACCATCCTATTCACCGCGGCGGCGTTGCTGCCGGGAACTCTACTTAGCCAGCCATCGGTGCCGGCAGCGCCACCGAACCCGCCTGCGCCACCAGCACCGCGCACCCGCGATCGCGAACCCAAAGTGCCGATGACGTTTCTGGGCGTCGAAACTTCGGGCGTGCCGAGCGTTCTCTGCGATCAGCTTGGGTTGCCGAAAGGATTCGGACTCGTGGTTGACTACGTTGTCCCCGATGGACCGGCGGCGGCGGCCGGCGTGCAACAGAACGACATTATCAAGATGCTGAACGACCAGATCCTGACTGACCCCGACCAACTGGCCAAGCTGGTGCGGAGTTATGCTGAAGGAACGACTGTGACGCTTACTTTATTGCGCAAAGGTCAGGAACAGAAGGTTACCGCGAAGCTGGCGAAGAAGGAAGTGCCGCGCCGGCATGCTGACCTTGGCAATTTTCATTTCGATCTTGGCGATGCTGAGTCGGGGCGGGAACTCACCGCGGAAATGCGGGAACAAATGCGAGAGCAGATGGCGAACTTAAAGGAACAACTCGGCCAGCTGGGCGACCAGAACAAGGGAGTGATTCACGACGCGGTCATGCGCGCGCGGGACGAAGCGCGGCGTGCCGCTGATGAAGCGCGGCGCGCGGCCGGGCAGATTCGCACCATCACCCGGGACAACGGCATGTTGGCGCAAACGACTATCGATCTAGGTAAGGCACAGATCGTTTTCTCCGATGACAAAGGCGAGCTGCGAATCGAGAACAAGGACGGGAAGAAGCTGCTGACGGCGAAAGATCCGCAAGGCAAGTTGCTCTTCAGCGGGCCGGTGGAGACGAAGGAAGAGGTGGATAAATTGCCTCCGGAAGTCCGGCAGCGTTACGACAAGCTTCAGCAACACGATTTGCCCTCGGTTAGTCCGGATGAATTGCGCGCCGGTCGGGACGGTGATGATGACGAGGATGAGAACGATGCCGATGAAGATACGGCGCAGGCGAGTGGCGCGTCGTATGAACAAGCAGCGCACGCTCCTCTGCCGCGCGGCTCGATAATATTCGAGATTTGAACTGAGCCTGGCGAACATTTAACCGGACGTGGCCTGTTTCTGGTAAAGCGCTGCGTCGACTGTTCGCGCTGAAAGTTGATGAATCGCGCGCTTGCGCAGAACGTCGCTCGCTTTATAAAAGAGCGCGATGGCGGACGGCGCGAATCTTCCTCCGGATCCTACTCCCCTGGTCGGAGCGGCGACTGATGTCGCGCGGCTAAGTCACGCCAGTCCGAAGCCGGCGCATGAACGCACGGCTGATGAGGAGCGCGGCGCGATTGATTGGAATGCGCTGGCTGCGAGTGCCAGGTTTCGCGAGCTGCTGCGGGCAAAGCGGCGTTTCATTGTGCCGGCGATGGTCGTCTTTATCTGTTACTACTTTGCCCTGCCGGTGCTGGTAGGCTACGCGCGCCCGTTGATGGAACGGCGAATCATTGGCGCCGTTAATCTCGGTTACTTGTTTGCGCTCTCGCAATTCTTCATGGCTTGGATGATTGCGGCATTGTACGTGCGGGCAGCGAACCGGTTCGATAAGATGTCCCGCGAAGTAGTAGAAGGAAAATAACGAGATATGACGGCGGCGCTTTTCATGTTCCTGCTCTTTGTGCTCGTCACGCTGGGCATTACTTACTGGGCGGCTCGACGCTCGCGCGGAGCGGCGGCGTTCTTCACCGCCAGCCGGCGCATCACGGCATGGCAGAACGGCGTAGCTGTCTCCGGCGATTACATGAGCGCTGCCAGCTTTCTTGGGATCGCGGGACTTATTGCCTTCTTCGGCTATGACGGGTTCATGTTTTCCGTAGGCTGGCTGGTAGCTTACCTCACCGTGCTGCTGGTCGTGGCAGAGCCGTTGCGCAACGCCGGCAAATATACCATGGCCGATGTTCTCGCCTACCGGCTGAGTCCGCGGCCCGTGCGGGCCATGGCATCGCTGAGCACGCTCACCGTCTCGACCTTCTACATGATTGCGCAGATGGTAGGAGCGGGGGCGCTGGTTACGTTACTACTTGGCAGCTCGCACGTGAGCTATCAAAGCGCGGTCATCGGAGTAGGCGTGCTCATGATTATCTATGTCGTCTTCGGGGGCATGCTGGCGACGACGTGGGTGCAGATCATCAAAGCTATTCTACTCATCGCCGGCACCATTCTACTTAGTCTGATGGTTTTGGCCCATTTTGGCTGGAGCTTCGCCACTTTCTTCAATGCCGTCACGCGCGTGAGCTATCACGAGAAAGGTCATCTGGTGACGAAGAACTTTCTTCAGCCAGGCTTGCGCTACGTCCCGCCTTATGGGCCGCTTGAGTTAATCTCGTTAGGAATGGCGCTCGTCTTTGGCACAGCGGGTTTGCCACACATTCTCGTCAGGTTCTACACAGTCCCAGACGCGAAGACCGCGCGTATCAGTGTGGTGTGGGCGATGGTTCTCATTGGTTCCTTCTACATCATGACGACGTTTCTCGGCTTCGGCGCGGCCACCATCGTCGGGCGCGACTACATCGCCGCCCACGGCGGCAATAACATGAGCGCTCCGCTCCTGGCTCAGGCGCTCGGCGGCGACGTCTTCTTCGCCTTTATCGCCGCCATCGCTTTCGCCACCATCCTTGCCGTCGTCGCTGGATTAACCATCAGCGCTTCCACTTCGTTCGCGCACGACTTCTACACCAACGTCATCCACAAAGGCGTGGAGCGCGCGCCCGGCGAAGAAGTGCGGGTGGCGCGGATCACTGCATTCGTCGTCGGCGCGATCGCCATCGGCCTTGCCATTTTGCTTGGGAAAGACGCCAACGTCGCCTTTCTCGTCGCCCTCGCCTTTGCAGTAGCCGCGTCGGCTAATCTGCCCGTCATTGTTTTCTCACTTTTTTGGAAACGCTTCAACACCACCGGCGCCGTCACCGGTCTCGCCGTCGGGCTCATCGCCTCGATCGCGCTCATCATGATCAGCCCCAGCATCATGAAAATCGATCCACCGGGAACAGCGGCGGCTGCGCGTCATTTCATCCAGCGCTCCCCCATTTTCCCCTTGGAAAATCCGGGGCTGCTCAGCATTCCGCTGGGATTCCTAGGGGCAATTGTCGGCACATTTCTGCGGCGTGAACCGAAAGCCGAGGCGCGATTTGCGGAGCTATTAGTGCGCGCGAATACCGGCCTCGGCGCGGAAAAGGCTATCGCTGAGTGACGGGACACGCGACGTGAATAGTGAATAGCGAATGGAGTTGGCTTTCAGCCATTCACCATTCAGCATGCGCGCGAGCGCATTGCCGGCGGAGGGGATCGAACCCACACGATCTTGCGATCACTGGATTTTGAGTCCAGCGCGTCTGCCAGTTCCGCCACACCGGCGAGGAAGAGAGAAACTAGCCGGCTGCCGCGCTTGCTCAAGCGCATCTGTCCTGTCGCTGCTTCGCTGTCCGGACCGCGGGTGAGCGTGTTCCGGGCCTCGCCTGGGAGAGCGACCGCTACAGCGCGATGCTATGGCCCGATAAACATTTCAGGCGAACTCCACCTCGCGCAGCCCTTTCGGCGGTCCCAGAATTTCCCGCAGGACCAAGGCCGCGCGCACCGATTCGCGCGAGCGGAGCGCTTCCTTCCAATTAAACATCGCCGGAGCGGCTGCAGCCGTCGTTAGCTCAGGTGCCGCCTGGATTGCCGTTTCGAATTTCGCGGCTGCGCTCTCGATCCTTTGCTCGTCGCGCAGCCATGCGCTGGGCTCTTCTGTTTGCGACGGTGAGGACGCGGTTACGACTGGCTTCGGAGCCGGCGTGAAAACCTTGCGCACCTTTTCTCTTAGCGGTGTGAGGGTCACCGGCGGG